>JALCKZ010000001.1:1273720-1592150 GCA_022647615.1 Bacteroidales bacterium | reverse complement strand
ATGAATTCACTCCTCCAAGGACAGGCTACGGTGAAACTTGGCTATCGCGGACTTTTGCTTAGTTATACAAAGGATTTACATAAAGCATACAACTCTGACATTTCATTCTCGTATTTTGATAGAGCATGGGGCGCTGAATTCAGAAATCATTCTACTAATGCCATGCACGGCACAGTAGAATTGCCAGTATTAGATGAGCCAATCAAGGTAGCAAAGGGTAACATAAATGTCAAAACAACTTTTTTGGATTTTTATGTAATACTTAATTCCCGCAAGTTCTCTTTTTCAGCGACTAAATCTCCTACTGTTATCCAGAAACACAGCGCAGGCTCATTATTAATTGTGGGCAGTTACATGCATTCAAAGCTCCAGAATGTATCACCCAGCTTTGTCGACAATCTTGATGATGTAACTGAAATTTACGTGGTTCAGGCTGCCGTAGGATTTGGCTACGGATATAATTATTCCATCAAAGGAGGAAAAATTCTGCTCCATTTATCTGCTATGCCAACAGTTATTATCCACAATAATAATTTAGTAGGATGGGATTATACAACTAAAGACGAGAATGGTGAAGAAGACACAATTCATATCCTGGAAAAAGTAAATTCAAAACATGACATTTCTTTTGCGAGTATTTTTAGATGTTCTGTTAATTATAATATCAACGACCGCTTTGTTGTACGTGCAGACGGCAAAGTAAATAATTTACGTTTCCATTCTAATTCCGGCTTAAAAATTACAACGGCAGACTGGTATTGCTCAGTGATGTTTGGTGTCAGATTTTAACGAATTCATCGGGTAAGAATCTATATTCGGGCAGCATAAAAATGGAAAAACTATGGAATAGGAATTATATCAAGGTGATGATAGCCAACTTCTCGCTATTCTTTGCTTTCTATATCTTAACTCCCCTATTGCCATTGTATATGAGCGAGCGCTTTGGGACATCAAAGAGCATGATAGGGATTGTACTGTCGGGATATACCGTAGCAGCACTTATAATACGTCCTTTTAGCGGATACGTCGTTGACAGTTTTTCTCGCAAAAAAGTGCTGATGATTTGCATGTCTGTCTTCTTTGTTTTTTTCTTTGGGTATTTGGCAGCCGGGACTCTTTTAATGTTCGCGATAGTTCGTACCCTGCACGGTGCTCCTTTTGGCGCTGTTACTGTTGCAAACAGCACAGTCGCCATTGATGTGCTGCCGGCAAGCAGGAGGAATGAGGGCATTGGTTATTACGGACTCAGCAATAACGTAGCCATGGCAATCGCCCCATCTATAGGCGTTTACATCTATAAGTTCACAAACAACTTCACGGTTTTGTTTTGGATTGCTCTGATTGTGGCGGGACTAGGAGTATTGGCAGATACTTCTGTCAAACTGCCTGTAAAAGAGATTGTTAAGAATAAATCCAAGCTGTCGCTGGACCGTTTCTTTCTCACAAAAGCCTGGATGTTAGCCATCAACATAGCATTCTTTGGTTTGTGCTGGGGTGTGCTAAGCAATTTTCTCGCTCTTTATAGCAAGGAGGAACTTGGAATAACAACGGGTACCGGCACTTATTTTATGCTCCTTTCAATTGGGCTTTTTGCATCAAGGTTGCAGGGCGCTAAAGCATTGAGGGAAGGCAGATTAACACAGAATGCCGCAATGGGCATGGTCATATCGCTGGTTGGCTACACGCTCTTTGTTGCGGCGCCAAATGAAATTGGCTATTATCTCTCTGCCATTTTGATTGGCCTGGGCAACGGACACATGTATCCTGCTTTCTTAAATATGTTTATCAGCATAGCCAATCATAATGAACGTGGCACTGCTAATTCCTCCATACTCATCTCTTGGGATAGCGGATTTGGCATAGGAGTATTGCTTGGAGGCATAATCTCCCAATATTTTGGTTTCATTGCAACGTTCTGGGTTGTAGCATTTTTCAATGCCATCGGTGTGCTAATGTTCTTCACATTGACCCGCCGGTTCTTTACCCGGCGGATGAGTTCTCATAGCCTATAAAAAACTCATATCGTTTATTTCCAGATATTTACAAGGCCGCGTTTGCCATTTTAACTGGTAACGTAGCATTGTATTCATTTAATTATCAAGCACATAACATTTTTATAGGCTATGAATCCGTAAAAATGGTAAAACAATCAGTAATTCATTTACTTTTTAGAATGAGGACCGGAATATCTTTGCATAAATAAAACGTGCAACGCACGTTAATATTTAATTATCATGAAAACAATTAAATTACTCACAGCGGCAATGAGCCTAATGCTTTTATTCTCATTAAGTTCTGCAGCCCAAACCACAAACAGCATGAAAGGAAGTTCTATACAACCTCAGCAACTGCAGCTTACGCAGGAATGGGACAAAACGTTCCCTCAGTCAAATAAAGTGAATCACCGCAAAGTTACATTTGTCAACCGCTACGGAATTACCTTGGCAGCAGACCTTTATGAGCCAAAGAGCTATAAAGGCAAACTTGCGGCTATTGCGGTAAGCGGACCTTTTGGTGCAGTTAAGGAACAGTGCAGCGGCCTGTACGCGCAAACAATGGCAGAAAGAGGATTTCTCACAATTGCCTTTGATCCCTCATTTACAGGAGAAAGCGGAGGCCAGCCAAGAAGAATTGCATCTCCTGATATCAACACGGAAGACTTTCAGGCAGCGGTAGATTTTCTCTCTGTTCAGCCCAATGTAAATCCCGACAGAATTGGAATTATTGGTATTTGCGGCTGGGGTGGAATGGCACTGAATGCCGCAGCAATTGATACAAGAATCAAAGCAACTGTAACTTCCACCATGTACAACATGAGCCGCATAGGAGCCAACGGATATTTTGACGCAAACAACAACCCTGATGCACGAAACAAAATGCGTGAACAGCTTAATGCTCAGCGCACTAAAGAATATGCGCAGGGATATTACGAGCAAGGCGGCGGAGTTATTGACCCTCTCCCTGCAGATGCTCCGCAATTTGTAAAAGATTATTATGATTACTATAAAACACCGCGCGGATATCACAAACGCTCAGGGAATTCCAATGACGGTTGGACAGTTACAGGTACTATGTCATTTATTAATCAGCCAATCCTGGCCTACACCAAAGAAATTCGCTCAGCCATTCTTATGATACACGGAGAGAAAGCTCACTCACGCTATATGAGTGAAGACGCCTATCGTGATATGACATCTTACACAAACTATCGTGATAACAAAGAATTGCTCATTATTCCAGGAGCCTCACATACAGACCTTTATGACGGCGGTGGAAAAAATTTGATTCCGTTTGACAAAATTGAGCAGTTCTTCAATAAGTATCTTTGCAAATCAAATAACAAATAATACTCTATTATATTTAAAATGAAAAAATTAGTAATATATTATTCCTATACTGGAAACACAAAATCAGTAGCAAAAAAGATAGCTGCAGCGCTTAAAGCAGACTTAGAAGAGCTGATAATGGCAGAGCCATATTCAAAAGATTATCAGAAAGTTGTAGAAGACACTCAAGATGAAGTTAAACGCGGTTATAAACCATTTTTAAAGTCAATGCAGCATCAAGTAAAAGATTATGATTGCATTATCATTGGCACGCCAACATTCTGGTATAAAATGGCGCCGGCAGTTCTGACTTTTCTATCAGAAAATAATTTTTCCGATAAAACAGTTATACCATTTATGACTGACGCAGGATGGGCCGGAACAGTTATAAAAGACATGACAAAGGTTGCACAGAAAAACGGCGCCGTTGTCAAAAATGCCAAGGAAATCAAATTCAATACAAATAATGACGGCATCACGACAGCTATGGAAACGCCTGAAAAAGAGCTTGAAATTTGGATTGAATCTTGTAAAAATCTGTAAAAGTGAATCTATAAGACAAGCGGCAGTTTGCCGCTTAGCTGTTTAAATAAGCCGCATATTTTGCGGCTTATTTTGAAATTTTAGCCGCAAATAGCTTGTTTTATAAATTTTTTTATCCAATAATGTAAAAACTCCGACGCATTATGTGGATGGCATTGTAGAAATGATGCTTGATGCCACAGTTAATTACCGCCACCCCCTATCTGAAAAAAGACTTTTCTCATGGCACGGAGCATTATTTCCTACAGGCAGAAGTGGACTTGCAGAAATCTATAAGAATTGCTTAGCAGTCTGTTAACAGGCTGCTCACCATACAGTTACAACATCTCCATTGTAATCTTTGCAAGTTAAATTTGTTTGAAATCAATAATGTTCGTAGTTTTGCGAACTACGAACAAAAATGTAAAATTTCTAAAATAAAAGAACGTATGAGTAAATTATGGTACCCAATGATTGACCAAAGCAAGTGCGTTGGTTGTTTGTCTTGTTATAATCTCTGCAGACACGGCGTGTTTGCAATTGAAAAAGATAGACCCAAAGTTATTTACAGAGATGGATGCGTGGAAGGTTGTCACGGTTGCGGTAATCTATGTCCCCACGGAGCTATTGTATATTCAGGCGATTTTAAAAAGGTTATCAAATGCTCTTGCAATGATGAATAATAAAAACATAAAATGAAAAAGTTGGCTTTTTTAGACAAATATTTGACGCTGTGGATATTCCTTGCCATGTTTGCAGGTGTGTGCATAGGATATGTGTATCCTGACATTGTAAATTTTTGGAAACGTTTCGAGGTTGGTTCTACAAATATTCCATTGGCTATCGGACTTATACTTATGATGTTCCCTCCTTTAGCGAAAGTGAAATATGAAGAACTGGGGCAAGTATTTGCAAATAAAAAAGTTCTACTCATATCTCTGATACTCAACTGGATAATTGGGCCAGTGCTTATGTTCACACTCTCTGCATTGTTTCTGTCATCTCATCCGGAGTACATGTATGGACTAATCATGATAGGCTTGGCACGTTGCATAGCTATGGTGCTTGTTTGGAATGATCTGGCTAAAGGCAACGGTGAATATGCGGCTGGACTTGTGGCTCTTAATAGTATTTTTCAGGTATTGTTTTATTCCGTTTATGCATATTTTTTCATTGCCATATTCCCAGATTGGCTCGGATTGCCGTCTACAGATGCCGTGAGAAACATCACAATGGGTATGATTGCTAAAAGTGTTTTTATATATCTAGGAATTCCTTTCGCTGTCGGATATTTTATCAGGAAACTCCTGCGCAGTATAAAAGGTAATGAATGGTATTATAAACGATTCGTTCCAAAAATCAGCCCTATAACACTAATTGCACTACTCTTCACTATTATCGTAATGTTTTCGTACAAAGGTGAATACATCATAAAACTCCCTATGGATGTAGTGCTTGTTGCAATTCCTTTGATGATATATTTCGCATTCATGTTTTTTACATCATTCTGGTTTACAAAGCGTATTGGTGTGTCATACGACAAGTCCGCATCAATTGCTTTTACCGCAACAGGTAATAATTTTGAGTTAGCCATTGCTGTATCTATAGCAGTCTTTGGTATTAGTTCAGGAGAGGCCTTTGCAGCAGTTATCGGTCCGTTGATAGAAGTACCTGTATTAATTTTACTGGTGAAATACGCTGTGAAAAATAGGAAATAACATCTCATATGTTCTTAAATACATTGCGCCAAAACTATAATTTTTTCAAATATTATTTGTATGTACAACTTTAATATTAACTTTGCGATAAAATATACATTATGGATTCAATCAGTCATTCATATCTAAATTGCTGTTTATATTTTACTGCAAATTCCCTATCCCGTAACATAACGGAAATGGCTAAAGAAGAGTTTGCCATAACTGGATTGGATCCATCCTACGCTCATCTGCTGTTACTACTATGTGACAAAACCGGATCATCTCAGAATGAACTCGCCAAAATGATGAATCTGAAGCCTTCAACTATCACTCGTTTTATAGACAAATTGCAGTCTAAAGGTCTCATCCAAAGAGTGCAAAAAGGCCGAAGCTCACTAATCTATCCTTCAGAAGAAGGCAAGAAAAAGTGCAAATTAATGAGGAAGGCTCTTAATAATTTATATAAAAGATACTGCAATTTACTAGGAAGTGATTTTGCGGTGAAGCTTACTTCCCTAATTAATGATGCTAATAATATAATGGAAAAATAATTTTTTTTGATTTAATATTTGTATGTACAACTATTATAATTATTATGAAAAAAGTAACAATAATATTTGCTCACCCATTTTTTGAGCAGTCAGTAGCTAACAGAGAAATACTGTCTTATCTGAAGAAAAAACATAAAGATTATGAGATAAGGAATCTCAACAAGATGTACCCAGATTTTCATATTAATGTAAAAAAAGAACAACAGGTTCTGTTGCATTCAGACATTATAGTCATGCAATTTCCTTTCTTCTGGTATAGTGTACCAGCTATTATGAAAGAATGGATGGACACAGTATTAGAACATGGATTCGCCTTTGGAACAAACGGAGACAAACTACATGGTAAACAATTCATACTGAGTTTTACAGTTGGCGGCACTCAATCTTCCTACAACCCCCTAGGTTATAATCATTTCCGTATTGAAGAGTTCCTACGTATGTTTGAACAAACAGCCTATTTAAGCGGTATGATTTATAATGGACCTATATACGATACCGGAATGCGTACTATCGGAGGTGGTGCTGACATAGACGAAGTAAAGCAGCGTGCTATCAATCAGGCTAAAAGGCTGATTAAATGTATTGATAAAATATAAATTAAATTAAATTTAAAGAAAGATAAGTATATGACAAAGAAAAAAGTTATTGTGGTAGGTTCCACAGGAATTATAGGGAAAAAAGTAGTACAGCTATTGAGCGGTAATTATCAGATAATTACAGTCAATCGCAGTAGTGGCAACTATTGCTTAGATATGCAAGATACGAATGCCGTAGAAAACATGTTTAAAGCTGTCGGCTCTTTTGATGCACTTATCGCCACAAGCGGTTATGGAAAGTGGGGAAGCATGGAAGATCATACAATTCAAGACTATCACGATGGGCTTAACAGCAAATTAATGGGACAAGTGAACCTAGTAACTATCGGTCGCAGATATGCCAATAAAGGAGCATGTTTTGTACTCACAAGTGGAATCTTAGCGCATACGCCGACAATTGGGGGCATTTCACTAAGTATGATCAACTCTGCCGTAGAAGCATTCGTTAAGGGAGCTGCTCTAGAAATGACTAATGCACGTGTAAACTGTGTCAGTCCTAGTTTCGCTAAAGAAACGATGGATTTGATGGGCATGGATTCTTCAACAGGCGTGCCAGCCATAGAATTTGCAAAATTGTATATAAAAGCAATAGAAGAAAAAGAAACCGGAATGATATACGAATTGTCAAAATAATGTAAATAAAATGGAAAAACTTTTCAAGATTGATAATAATCTTTGTATAGCTTGCGGAGCTTGCGCAAATGATTGCCTAGTGGGAATCATAGAAATGAATCCCAAACCTGTTATCCCTGCCGATAAAGAAGCGATGTGCATGGAATGCCAGCATTGTCTTGCGGTATGTCCTAAAGGGGCCTTATCTATTTTTGGCAAAGACCCATCTAAAAGCTTGCCCAATACAAATGATAAACCTTCCCCAGAGCAAATGACGAATCTTATTATGAATCGCCGCTCTATCCGCCGTTATATGAAAGAAGCAATAGATAAGGTGTTGATTAAAAAATTACTTAGCATTGCCTCTTATGCACCTACAGGTGAAAATGGTAACAGTGTACGTTTTACGGTAGTAGAAGATATGAAAACAATGGACAAATTACGGACAATAACATACAATGCAATTATAAAAGCAGGTGCGGAAGGAAAAGTACCAAAAAATCTCTCTTTCCTGTACGACAGCGCCAAACTATGGGAGAGTGATAAGGTGGACACTATATTCCGCGGTGCCCCTCATATCGTTATAGCCTCAGCCCCAAATGACTGTCCATCACCCAAAGAAGACACAATGATAGCACTAAGTTACTTTGAACTACTGGCTATATCCAATGGTATGGGTACCCTATGGGATGGCATGTTCAAACTCACATTGGAGTTTGTGGCTCCAGAACTACGAAAGACGATTGGCATTCCCGACAATTATATGGTAGGATATGCCATGATATTCGGCAAACCAGCTGTGAAATATTCTAGAGCCATACAGTCAGAAGGCATAGATATACAAAACATACAACTTTAATATCAAGCATGAAATATAAATCATGCAATACTAAACAATGGTGTACAGGTGGTTTATATCCTCAATGCAAGAATAACATTATGTAAATATTATAACAAGATGAACGAAAACAGTATTTTTAATAAAATCACGAATGAAGGTGGTGTACTAGCTATCATTCAGGTAAAAGTAAACAATCGTGAACGCTTTATGGAATACGTTCATGGACATATTCCCTCTGTATTAAAATACGGCGGAAAGATTGTTTATGAGGGCATCAATCAAAAGAATATCCTTGGTGAGCAAAAACTGGGCGATATGGTTGTCATCCAACTGTGGGAGAATGAAAAAGCATTCATGGATTGGTGGAACAGTGAGGACTACCGCCCATGGAAGGAGATGAGAGGCGAAGGTGCCGAAGTAACATTGAGCATTTCACAACAAAGGCCCTGATTATTTACTAAACCCGAGCAAAGCTTTTTTGCCTTGTTATCACTACTACAAACATTATACATGTAAGAATCTATACGCGAGCAGCGTAGCTGCGAAGCCGCGCCGGAGGCGCGTGCGAGAGCAAAAAAAAGAGGTTGATAAAATCAACCTCTTTTTTTTCGCGTGACCCGCTCGGGGCTCGAACCCGAGACCCCAACATTAAAAGTGTTGTGCTCTACCAACTGAGCTAGCGGATCTCTCACATTCACGCAAAGCGCAAACGTTTAGGGCTGCAAAAGTATAATTTTTAGTTTTCTTATGCAAATTTAATTTCCCGACAGATTCACTTACTTTTCACTATCTTTACAACTGCAAAGGCGGGACTCTTTTCCCGTACCTAGAGAGCACTTTTTGTGAGAGCGTTATGGAACATCCTTTAAAAATAAGTTTTAGAAGATTTTTAGATGGAAAGGGTGTCCCCTACGTAGAAAAAGGCGGCTCTTTTATTTTCCCCGATTACAATTTTGAAGTTGTACCTGTTTATATTACAGGTAAATCCAAAGCGGTACCTAGCGGCGAGTTTGAGGATGTACTCTATCTTTATGAAGACAGATGGAGATACAAAAGAGAATTTTTTGAGCAGAGAATACTGTCGAGATTAGGAAAATTCACCAGCATTTTTGCAAGGAAATGCAGGGTGCTGTCGGGCAAAGAATGTGGAGAAGAAATTAAAGATTTTTTAAACAAGTATCACACATACGGTTATGTTAAAAGCGCATACAGATATGCGCTAAGTTATAACGGTGAGATTGTTGCCGTTGCAACTTTTTCTGAGCCAAGGCCAATGCTGCGCAGCGTAGAAAATCTTTTCTCTTATCTTTCTGAGGAAGATAAGGTTTCTACGGATATTGTTCAGTTTCAATCTTATGAATGGCTTAGATATGCGTCAATGCCGGATGTGAGAGTTGAGGGGGGGATGGGCAAGTTGCTGAATGCATTTATAGATGAGGCGATTACGCATAATCTTCTCAGCAAAAATATGAGCGGGCTTTATCATCTTGATTCCCATCCCTCTGATAGTGACATGAACGGATGTTGTATTGAACCTGGCAAAGGATTGTCACATAAGCCAATAGAGGTGATGACTTATGCGGATACAGAGTGGTCAAACGGTAATGTTTACAAGAAACTTGGATTTACGGAAGTGGAAGGCAGGGCCCCTATTCAATTCTTTATTGATAAAAAGACATTTGAGAGATTGTCTGAGCACCAGATGCTTAAGATGTATGAAGAGGGACGGGTGATTAACGATAATTATTACAAGATTCTAAATAAGGGAAGCAAGAAGTTCCTTTTGCAAATACAATAAGCCAGCGCACATGCCCCCCTTTAATTCCGCCACAAAGCGGCGGAATTATTTGTGGTTAACGCGGCTTCGCCGCGAGGATACACGCGCTAAAGCGCGGCCTGCGGCTAATAGATTGTTTTGTTTGATTATTTATTGCGATGATAATTAATGACTGATTATGAAGAAGATATCTAGAAGGAACATGTTAAAACTTGCAGCGGGTAGCGCTGCATTAACAGCACTAGGATTAACAACTGATGCATTTGGTAAAGAGAATAAAAGATATTCTTCATCAGGTGGTAAGAAGAAGGCGCTGGTGATTGGGGCGCACCCCGATGATCCGGAAACAGGGGCAGGCGGCACAATGATATTGCTTAAACAGGCTGGATATGAAGTAGTTTCTGTATATCTGACTCACGGGGAGAGAGGCATTGGGGGAAAAAGCAATGAGGAGGCGGCACGTATAAGAACTCAGGAATGCATTGAGGCATGCAAAGTTATGGAGGCGCGTCCCGCATTTTTGACTCAAATAGATGCAGGGAGTGAAATTACACCCGCACGCTATAAAGAGATGTATGATTTGATAAAAGCTGAAGCTCCCGATATAGTCTTCACTCACTGGCCAATAGACAGTCACAGAGACCACAGAATTTGCTCTCTGCTGGTTCTGGATGCCTTCCGCCAGCTTGGCTACAAGTTCCCTCTATATTATTTTGAAGTTGAGAGCGGATTCCAGACAATGAACTTTAGACCAACAAATTACGTGGACATAACATCTGTCGCCGAGCAAAAGCATAAAGCCTGCTGGTGCCATGTGAGCCAAGATATGGAGTCCATTTACAAAGAGTCTCATGCTATGATGGAGCAGTTCAGAGGTGCTGAATCTCACGTCAAACTAGCAGAGGCGTTTGTTGCACACGATTATAACCGCAATATTATCTTTTAACAAAGCTGCAGATTTCTGTCAGCAATTCTGAGTTAATCGGGAGAGAAGGATCTCCGTATACCGCAACCTGCTGCTGCATATCCATGCTGTCACAATGTTTGAACACATGATTCATCCCCTTGATAATTAACATTTTAGCAGAAGGATTAGCTGCCTGCAGAACTTTTGCATCCTCAGTAGTTACCTGAATATCAGCATCTCCCTGCAAAATAAGGATTGGAACTGTTAACGTCTTGATAACACTTCTTGGATCATATTTGTACCAGGAAATCATATATGGCTGAACAGATTCACGATACAAAGAGTTTAAATATGATGGGACGTCTTTTACTATTTTGCCAACCTTTAAAGAATCATCTATACGCGCAACTTCTTGCTGTACGGCATCAGGCTGAGAAGCTAATTGGCTCTCTATCATATCATAAGCAGGATACCCTGCTCCGGCAATAGAGATAAAACCCTTTACTCCGGACACTTTAGCACAAGCAATCATTCCTATCAGCGAGCCCTCGCTGTGTCCCGCAACGGAAACACTTGAAAAGCGCTTATCCTTTTTTAGAAACTCCACCCATCCCGCAGCATCATTGACATAATCTTCAAACTTCAAATCGCTCTCACTCTTAGCAGCTTTTGCACTGCTTGCAATGCCACGTTTATCAAACCTTAAAGATGCTATGCCATTTGATGCAAGGCCCTCCGCCAGATACTTGAGTGAATTATTTTTCCCTTGAATCATAGGAGTATTGCCGTCCATATCAGTTGGGCCGGAACCGGCAATTATCAGAACCACAGGACATTTAGCATTAATATCCGGAACCGTCAACTTACCGTATATGCTGCCGGTTGCGGTCTCCAAAGTTACAGGTTCCTCTTTTGCGGCCGTTTTATTTGCCGCTCCGTTTCCATTATTTGCACTTTGTGCAAAAGAAGCTATTGTAATCAAACAAGTTACAGCTGTTAAAAAAAACTTTTTCATAATCGGTCAAAATTTTAAAGAATGCGTCAAAAATGCTCATCAAAAATGTTTACACCCCGTTAGACGCATAAAACGTTTGTTAACTACAAATTAAAACAAATAAATTTATAATTCTCGCAGGGCGTTAATGGTCTCCTTGACTTTTTCTTCTGAAGTCACATAGTACTCTCCTAATCCCGACTGTTTTTTTATTTTTGCAGAGAAATGATACTCAGCAATTTGGGTCTGCCTGTATATTTTTGCAATATTATTTTCATTCACTCCGCAGCCGGCCATTATTTTAATCCCGACAGATTCATTTCTCTCATGCGCCGCGGCTTTCCGAGATGAAGCAATGCTCTGCAAGTCAGCAAGAAGCGGAATACCAATCTCAGCAGTTTGCTGATGCCCGGAAGTCAGCAATCTGTCTATCTTTAAATCAATTAATTGTTCAAGAGCCTTATGCGGATTTCCGCACACATCAAACGCTCTGTGAAAAGTAATTGGTACATTTTTGCTCTCGCGAGCAACAGAAATAAGATACTTAACAGCCTCAATATCAATATCACCGTCGTGAGTCAAACACCCAAAAACGACACCGTCAGCTCCAAGAGAAACAGCCATTCTTATCTCTTCCGCCATTTTATCAATCTCATTTTTAGAATAGCAGAAATTTCCGCTGCGGGGACGGATAAGGACGTGCAGCTTAATATTCAATATTTTACGCGCCTCTTTGATAGTTGCATAGGATGGAGTGAGGCCGTCAACCTCCAGCGCAGAGCAGAGCTCAACCCTATCCGCTCCTCCGTTTTGTGCTGCAACACAGCTCTCTACAGAGTTTGCACAAACTTCAAAACAGATTTTCCTCTCCATTCATCTGGTTCTTTAAGTCCAAGTAAATCAATAATAGTTGGAGCAGTATCATACCTCATTACTGGAAAACTCATCTTAACGTTTTGGGGAAGCCTGCCGCCAACAATAATCAGCGGGGTCTGCATCTCCTTCATACTCTTGCCGCCATGTCCCTTATCAACTCCGCCGTGGTCAGAGGAAAATAATACGGCCGTTTTACTCATGTCAAAATTACTCTCAATAACCGCCATCAATTTTCCAACGTAAGCATCAATTGTATCGCAAGATTCATTGTATTCTTTTGAGCACCAGCCATATTTGTGACCCACCTCATCCGGATTTGAAAAATAAACAAATAACAGATTAGGCTTTTTTGCTGAAATATAACTTGCTGCGTCTTTCAGCACTTGATAGTCATCTCCCTCTTTGCACTGGTCATTATAATTTACAGCATCATTTTCATAGACATATTTAATCCCTTCCCATGAAAAAATTACACCCGTTTCCGCAGAGGGCATTTGCTCTCTGACAACTGCAAATACAGAGGGAAACATTCCCCACTTATCAGTGTAAACCGGCTTTACTTCAGGCACTTGGCTATTCCACTCCGTATAGCCGTGCATCTCGCTTCCGGCTCCCGACAGCATTGTTTTCCAATTAATGGCGCTGGAAGAAGGCAGTACGCTTCTGGATTCAAATGTCCATAATCCTCTGGCCATCAGCGCCTCAATGTTTTTATAGCGGCCGGGATTAGATGTAATAACCTCGGGGGTAAAGCCATCTGCACCAATGAGAATCACATTTGTGAAGCGGGGAACTCTCTTTGCATTTACCTGCAAGCTGCACAACACCAAGCAAGTAACTATCGGGATAAAAATAAATTTAATTCTTCTCATAACGTGTTTTTAAATCTGTTGGATGAGTAAAAATAAACTTACACCCGTCCCTGTACAAGTCATCCAATTCTATTTTTCCTCCTAAATTAGAGGCAATTATCTTACACATAACTAGCCCCAGTCCAAGGCCTTGCGCAAATGAATCACCTTTTTCAAACTCATCAAATATTTTATTTCTTTTACTCTCCTCTATCCCTTTGCCTGTATCAGTAATAGAAAATACCACGGACTTTGAATTGCCGCTCAATTCATAAGCCAATGTAATTGAACCGGTTTCAGTATTTTTAGCGGCGTTATCAAGCAAGTTGTATAACATCTGGCCAAGAAATTCCTCATTGGTGTTAAGAATATAATCCTCCGGAACTCCCTTAAACACAAGCTCTACGCCCGGCTTAAGTTTTCCTTCTTTCCTTAATTTATCCAAGGATGCGTTACATACATTGGTAACATCACAGGAGGAAATTTTTTTGGAATCAATATTTCCGACAGAGGTCTCATACTGGGAAATCTTTAAAATTTTATCCATCAGCTCCAGCAACGCATTGCTATTCTTGGATATAAGCTTTGAAAACTCCTTGACATCATACTTTTTATATGAATCATCCTCTGCAATCAAATTAGAAAAACCTACAATTGCATTAAGAGGCGTCCTTACCTCATGACTCACGCTATGCAAAAAAGAGGTCTTTAATTTATCCGCCTCATTGGATTTTTTTAGCGCAAATTTTAGCAACTCATCCTCATTAGCAAGCCTCTCATTATTCTTTTTGAGCGCAACACCAAGCCTGCGATTTCTGTTAAGAAATAATCCAAGAACCAATGACAGAATTAGGAAAAAAGCAACTGCAACAATTAGCTCTTGATTCTGCATCTTCTTGATGCGCAGCTCTTTATCCTTTAGCCGCAGCTCTATAAGTTTTGTATCCTGGAAATGTTGCAATCCTGCAACCTGCTTATTGAAGTATGAACTTCTGGATTTAAAAAACAAGTCAACACATACCTTATACTCATCAACAGCCTCCTTCAATTTGCCCATCTTCTGATAAAGGCCGGCTCTGAAATTTCTATACTCAACAGTAGATCCTCCGTCAGCCTCAATAACTTTATTTATGTAACTAAGCGCCTCAGGATAATTTTTGACTGCATCATTGTATTTTGCAGATTCATAATCAAATAGAAAGTCCACATAAACATCTGAATGCTTGATTGAAGCCGCCCTGTCCAGGCATTTCCGCATCTTCAACAAGTCTCCGGACCTATAATAGTAATTTGCAAAATAAACAGAAGCAAGCCTGTGATTTCTATCTATCGGGAACCCTGGTTGCTTTCCATACTTGCCGCCCTCAACATCTACCTGAATAGCTTCAAATGAGGAAATTAGAGAATATGCCTCCTTTAAGTGATTAAGCTCCAGCTGTACCTCAATCAAAGTTGTTGTAAGCTGCGCAATGTGCCTGAAATCTTTTGGAGCAATTTTTACAAGAATTTTATATGCAGACCCAAGATGTACAAGAGACTGATTATTAAGCTTCATCAGCTGATAAATATCCCCCATCAGCTCCTCCCCGATTTCTCTTCCCCCCTCGCTTCTATTTTCAATGGCCAAATCCAGAAGATGTTGCGCGTTGGATATAGCTTCATTATAATTCTCATTCCACAGATATCTCTTACATACATAGGCCTTTATAGAGAAATAATTATCAGAGTAATATTTTAATTTTTTTGCAATAACATCTTCCTGTCCGGAGCACCATAACAGCTGCGGCAATAAATTAGAATTGTGGTAATACACTGCCAGCCCAAGCAAAGTCTTCTCTGCAAGACGCAAAGAATCCATGGACAAACTCTCACTGTAACACCTCTTTAGCCAATACTCTTCTCTTGGAACATTCCAATACAATTCAGTCAGACTGTCTAAAATTACCAGACGTCCGCTGCCTTTGGTCTTATTTAACTTTGCAACAAGGACTTTTTCACCATTTGAAATATCCACAGGCGTAACATCAGAACCTTGCGCAGAGGCTGCCTCCATTGGCACAGCCGGCATTTCAAAAAGGAACAGCGGCAGTGCAATTAATATGATCAATAATTTTTTCATATTCCCGACAGTTTTTGTATTAAATAACTATTTGATTATTAATATTTTTTCAAAGCTTTCATTTTGCAACCTGTCAAGAGCGGTAATTCTTATTTTTTCAACAGGCCGTGATGTTTTGCCGTCCGCAGCCGTATTTGAATTACCTCCATCTTGTTCAATTTCATAAAACAAATTTTGGGTAATTACAGAGGGATAAATATCATCATTCAGGTAGACGCAGAAATATACAGCTCTCTGCATTTCATCTGCAGTATGATGAGCCTTCCAGCTTATTTTAAGTTTTCCGCCGCTTCTGCTTGCAGAGACTTTTTCAATTGGCGCAGGAGCCAGAGTATCAATATGTTTATACGGCGGCATCAATGCAATATGAGCCTGATATTTTCTTAAAGAATCAGTAAAACCATTGGGATTATCAGGGATAGTATAGCCAGGCCACCAAACATTCCCATGTACATTTGGATTTGCCCTTACAAGTTCCATCTTCCTAGGCAACTGATTTTCAAATTCTCCGGAGACTTTGCGACTTTTTACTTTAACAGTCTGGGCAATGTCCTCCCCTATGTACAAATTCTCTCCATAATTATTTTGGCTCCACCAATTAATAAGAGTTTCAAAATCTGCCTTAGGGTGACCAATATCCCAATAAAGCTGCGGAACATTATAATCAATCCAATTGTTTTTAACCCAGAGCTTTATATCGGCATAGAGGTCATCATAATTTTGTACGCCGGCCTGAGTTTGAGAACCGGTTGGATCATTTGCAATATTGCGCCATACTCCAAACGGACTGATTCCAAATTTAACCCAAGGCTTTATCGCTTTAATTACGCTGTCCAAATCTTTAACAAGCAGAGTAACATTATTGCGCCTCCAGTCATTCCGCTGCTCAGCTGTAAAGCCGTCTTTCTCAGCATATTTTGCAAAAGACAAGCTGTCGGGAAAAGGAAGTTCATTCCCCGCTTTATCATAATCTTTATATGGATAAAAATAATCATCAAAGTGAACAGCGTCTATGTCATAGCGTTTTACGACATCAGAAATCACCTTGATTATCCACTCCCTGGCCTCAGGCTCGCCCGGGTCAAAGACAAGCAATCTGCCGTACTTAACAAACAAATACGGCTTCTTGTAATATAAGTGAGTCTTTGCTAATGTCTTAATCTGCTGCTCATTAGAAGCAACACGGTAAGG
Organism: Bacteroidales bacterium; assembly: GCA_022647615.1. Lineage (NCBI taxonomy): Bacteria > Pseudomonadati > Bacteroidota > Bacteroidia > Bacteroidales > Bacteroidales bacterium. Next base: position 1,575,287 of record JALCKZ010000001.1, on the reverse strand, counting down.
ATTGAACCACGCATGCAATTCCATTCCCCTCTTGTGACACTCCTTGACCATAAACTCCAGCGGGTCCCAAGCCGGTTTGGGCGCAACACCTTGCTGACCCGTAATATAACGGCTCCATGGCTCCAGCTTGCTTTTATAAAAAGCATCTGCCTGCGGCCTTACCTGAAAGATTACTGCGTTGATATTTACGGACTTAAGAGAGTCAAGCAATGAAATAAAATGCTGCTTCATCTGTGCTGTTGTCATGTTTTTATACTCTCCGTTACCAACAGTATGAATCCAGGCACCCCTAAATTCTCTCCCGGGTTCGGTTATCGCATCATGGTAATTATGGACGGCATGTAAATTCAAAGAATCGGTAACATTCTGAGAGCTAACCGGCTGTGACATTACCATGCCGCACAATGCTGCCGCAAGAAATATTAATCTATTGTAAGACTTAATTAGTTTCATATGTAGATGTGAATTTACTAAAATAAATGACCATTAATAAATTCTGCCTTATTTTTGCGCACTCTTTTTTTGCTGCTCAAGCGGATGTTCAAAGACAAACCTGGCCCCTCCCGCATAAGACGTATCAACATATATTTTTCCGCCAAGCAAATTTGCTATCTGCCTGCAAATATTTAAGCCCAATCCGGTACCCTGCTTAAACTTATCCAGTTTCTCAAACCGGTCAAATATTCTCTCCGCATCTTTCACGGGAACGCCGCATCCGGTATCAGTTACAGAAAAATAAATATTTTGATTATCAGTAACATAAGCAAGTTTTATACTGCCGTGCTCCGTACATTTGCAAGCATTTGTAAGAAGATTAATCAAACTTGCGCTACCCTTTGAGGATCTGTCTCAAAAGTCACATTCTTCACATTAGAATCAAAAGATAGCACAACATCATTTCTAGTTCTGCTCATTACAGATGCTGCAGCCTGCCTGCAAATTTCCAGCGCACTTGCATTAACTCTCTTTATCTCATACGTGCCGCTCTCCAATTTTGACAAATCCAGAATGTCATTTATTAAAGTTGCAAGGAGCGTTCCGTTTTGGTGGACCAGCTTGGTAAATTCCTCTTTCTCAGAATTTTTAAGATCAGATTCAGGATCATTCATCAAATCAGTAAAACCTATGATTGCATTTAAAGGCGTTCTAATTTCATGACTCATATTCTGAATAAACAAAGACTTCATCTTATTTGCTTTCTCAGCCTCTTTCTTTGCCTTTTCAGCAATAATGCGCTCCCTGTCCGCATCATCACGCGCCCTCTTTGCATTATCCACCTCTTTTTTCAATATCCTTGCAGTTCTCTGTCGCTGAAGAGCATAAGCAACTGTTACTCCAGACAGTATCATAAATATTATAACAAGAACTATCGCCAAATTTCTCTGAGAATTTGCATGCTGCTTAAGATTAATTCCAATCAAATGCTGACGGCTTGCCTCTGCTTTTTGTTTTGCCGCCTCAAATTGCTGGTTCTTTAAAGCAAGAGTTTTATTGTTCAATTCCAATTTAGTATTGTAGAGCGCCAGCGCATTTCCATCCTTCTCCGCAGCAAGGAGCTTGTCCTTTATACGCAGCTGATCCAATGCGAGTTGCGAATTTTTAAGTGCCAGAACATTTTTCTCATTTTCTACACGTTCCTTATCATAGAGCGCAGTATATTTGGCAAGTTCATCCTTCTGCGCGGCACTCAAATCAAGTCCCTCTTCCTTGCTAAAACTTTTATAATTTTCAAAGGCATTCTTATAGTCACCCATCTTTTCATATATGCTTGATTTAAAAAGATACTTATGAAAATTATTGACTGAATCACAATAAGCAATGGATTTATTATAGTCCTTTAAATTAAAATAATAATCACTGTAAAACCTGAATTTGTTTATGCGGCTCACGCTGGAAAGAGCATATTTTTTCTCCCAATCATTAAGCATCCGCATATATTGCATCGCCTCTTTCATATCTCCGCATCTTTGATATATTCTGGCAAGTTGCAGATATTGAGGACCTTTTGATTGCTCGCTGGCAGTAACGCCCAAAGAGAGCAGATAATACTTTTTGGCTGAATCCAAATTATTTTTTGCAAGATATATGTTTCCTATATCCGAGTAGACATAATTAACATCTTGAGATTTTCCATTCGCCTTATAATAAGCCACAGCATTGTTCATCTCCTTAAGTCCCTGTTCCTTATTACCCTGGCTCAAATAAAGATTTCCAAGTTCAACATAAGCATTTCCAATGCCGTAAGAATCATTAAGGCGCAGCGCCTCTTTTTGATATTTCTTAAGTTCCTCCAGCGCATTACTATACTGACTATTATTCAAATAGCGCACTATGATTCTGTTCCACAAAGAAAAAATATATTGCTTGTATGGAGTGCTGACGGCAAACTTTTCCAGCCGGTCTTTGGATTTAATAAGATTAGGGACATCATTAATATTAAAATAATACTCGCCCTTCAGATGCAAGGCAAGGCATTGCGCCTTTACATCTTTCTTATTTTTTGCCATGTTGAAGAGAGTATCCGACATGTTAAGTACTACGTTATTGCGTGTGTATTTTAAGCACTTGCAGTAATAACGATACAGTTCATCATTTATTTTAAAAGGGTTAGTTTGACTAAAGACGGATAGAGCAGAAGAGGATAAAAGCACAGCTGCAAGGATAAAAATTCTCACAGTTTTTTTCAACAAATTAATTGTGCATTTATTCAATAAACACATAATCTTTTCTAGCTCGCCTGATGTATAGGTTGCTCAAATATAAAACGCGCACCACCTGTATATGAGGTATCTACATAAATTTTACCTTTTAGCAAAGTGGCAATCTGGCGGCAAATATTTAGTCCCAATCCGGTACCCTGCTTAAACTTATCCAGTTTCTCAAACCGGTCAAATATTTTCTCCGCATCTTCCACCGGGACACCGCATCCGGTGTCTGTCACAGAAAATGATATGTTATCGCCTATCTTTTTGTATGAAAGCATTATGCTTCCGCTTTCAGTGCACTTGCAGGCATTGGTCAGGAGATTTGTTAAAACCTGCAAACTCTCTGAGGATCTGAATTAAAGATGATATCATAGCCTCCGGAATCAAAAAACAATTTTACTCCCTTCTTCACTCTGCTTTGAACAGAAGCAACAGCATTCTTGCACAAAGTTGATGCACTCAAAGATGTCAGATGAATATCGTACGTCCCGCTCTCCAGCTTAGAAAGGTCCAAGATGTCATTGATGAGGGTTGTAAGCAAATTGCCGTTATCATGGATAAGCGCTCTAAACTGCTCTTTATCAGCATTGTCAAGTTCGGAAGAAGGGTCATTCATCAAGTCTGTAAAACCAATTATTGCATTTAAAGGAGTTCTGATTTCATGACTCATATTCTGAATAAACAGAGACTTCATCTTGTTTGCATTCTCCGCCTCCTTCTGAGATTTTTCTGCCGCCTCTCTTGCTCTGTCCGCCTCCTCTCTGGCTCTTCTTTACATTGTCGACTTCTTCATGTAATTTCCTTGCAGTTCTCTGTCTCTGAAGAGCATAGGCTATTGCTACTCCAGACAGTATCATAAATATTATAATCAGGACTATTGCCAAGTTCCTTTGAGAACTTGCATGCTGCTTCAAATTAATTCCAATCAAACGCTGACGGCTTGCCTCCGCTTTTTGTTTTGCCGCCTCAATCTGCTGGTTCTTTAAAGCAAGAGTTTTATTGCTCAATTCCAATTTTGTATTGGAAAGAGCCAGAACATTCCCGGCTTTCTCGGCAGCAAGCAGTCTGTCTTTTGTACGTAACTGGTCCAGAGCAAGTTGAGAATTCTTCAATGCCAGCACATTCTTCTCATTTTCTACTCTCTCCTTATCATACAGCGCAGTATATTGTGCAAGATTATTTCTAGATGTTATATCCAAGTACTGTTTCTCAATAGCATCATATTTGAGAAAATACTTATAGGCATTTTTATAGTCTCCCATCTTCTCATACAAATCTGATTTAAAAATATATGAATTGTTTTCCGGCAAAGAGTCTGCATACTTCATAGCCTTCTGATAATCACCCATTCTCATATAGTACTCCGTGTAGAGTTTGCACTTTGTCATAAAATGCACTTGAGACATTTTATACTTTTTTGCCCACTCTTCAGTCAGCTGCATATAATGTTTTGCTTTTTGCAAATCTCCGGTGGAGATATAATTTCTAGCAAGAGATAGATAAAACGGTCCTTTCGGAGCCTCAGAAGGAGAGGTTTCAACTGCCAGAGAATAATACTTTATAGACTCATCGTACTTATTGGTACTCAGATAGATATTGCCTAAGGCAGCATATATGTTGTAGAGTTCTTTCTTAAGGTTGACTGAATTATAGTAATCTTCCGCTTTCTTAAGCTCGTCTATGGCCGTATCAAAATCTCCGATAATGAGATAAAGATCGCTCAATTTTTTATATGAATTGCCTATGCCGTACGCATTATCCAATTGCAATGCCTCTTTCTGATAAAGCCTCACCTCCTCCATTGCTTTTGAAATATTATTAACGGTCAAATAGTAGTTTATGACTTTATTCCAAATAGAAAAAACGTACTGAGTATAAGGAGTCTTGCGCGCAAAGTTTCCAACTCTATCTTTTTCTATGAGCAAATTCTTAATATCATTTATATAATAAAAATGCTCGCCTCTTGCATTCAAAGCAAGGCACTGCGCCTTGACATCTCCCTTTGCCTTGGCCATATTGAACATAGTATCAGACATTTTTAGAACCACAGGAGAATTAATATTTCTCATGCACTTATCATAATACTTGTAAAGCTCGTCATCTATTTTATATGGATTGTTTTGAGAGAAAGCAGATTGAGATGATAAAGACAGCAGCACACCTGCAATGACAAATATCTTTGCAAGACCTACCATAAAGGTGAAAGAGTATTTACTAAAAAAATGCATAACCCGTTAGCTCGCCTGATGTATAGGTTGCTCAAATATAAAACGCGCACCACCTGTATATGAGGTATCTACATAAATTTTACCTTTTAGCAAAGTGGCAATCTGGCGGCAAATATTTAGTCCCAATCCGGTACCCTGCTTAAACTTATCCAGTTTCTCAAACCGGTCAAATATTTTCTCCGCATCTTCCGCCGGGACACCGCATCCGGTATCTGTCACAGAGAATGATATGTTATCGTCAATCTTTTTGTAGGAAAGTGTAATGCTCCCATTATCAGTACACTTGCAGGCATTTGTAAGAAGATTTGTTAATACCTGCAAAACTCTCTGCGGATCAGAGTCAAAAGCGATATTGCCCGCAGCAGGATCAAAGATTAATTTCACATTTTTCTTAACCCTGCTCTGAACAGAAGCAACAGCATTTTTGCACACATTGAGCGCACTTAGAGATTCTATATGTATATCGTACGTTCCGCTCTCCAGCTTGGAAAGGTCCAAGATGTCATTGATGAGGGTTGTAAGCAAGTTGCCGTTATCGTGGATTAATCTTCTAAACTGCTCTTTATCAGCACTGTCAAGTTGAGAAGAAGAATCGTTCATCAAGTCTGTAAAACCAATTATTGCATTTAAAGGAGTCCTTATTTCATGGCTCATATTCTGAATAAACAGAGACTTCATCTTGTTTGCATCCTCCGCCTCTTTCTGAGATTTTTCTGCCGCTTCTCTTGCTCTGTCCGCCTCCTCTCTGGCTCTCTTCACCTTATCAACTTCTCCTTTCAGCTTAACAGCAGCCCTCTGTCGCTGAGAAGCATATGCAAATGCAGCTCCCGACAGCATAATAAAAAACAGAATCAAAATTGCTGAAAAACGTCTGATATTGCGGGCATGCTGGCGGGCATTTGCACTAATAGCTCTCTGCCTGCTTGCATCGGCTTTTTGCTTTTCAACCTCAGCCTTTTGTGTTTTCAATGCAAGGTTTTTATTTTTTAATTCAAGCTTTGTATTAGAGAGCGCAAGAAGGTTTCCCGCCTTCTCTGCCGCAAGCAGCATATCCTTGGTTTTCAGCTGTTCCAGAGCAAGCTGAGAATTCTTTAGCGCAAGAGCATTTTTCTCATTTTCCACCCTCTCCTTATCATACATCGCCGTGTATTCAGACAAGCTTCTTCTGGAGTTTTCATTAATCTTGTTTTTCTCCTGCTCTGCATATCTGCAATAAAGAAGATAGGCGTTTTTATAATCTCCCATCTTCTCATATATCTCTGTCTTATACTTGTATGCATTCAATTCCGGAATTGAATCTGTGTATTGAAGCGCCTTGTTTAGCTCTCCGTCTTTGATATAGTATTCACAATATAACTTGAACTTAACGGAATTATTTAGAACAGTCATTTTGTGGTGTTTCTCCCACTCTTGAGCCAATTTCATATAACGTTCTGTTTCAATCAAGTTGTTCTGCTGGAGATTTGCCCTTGCAAGCGCAAGATAATAAGGGCCCTTTGTGCTTTCAACCGGAGTAATGGACAAAGCCTCATTATAATATTTTATTGATAGCTCGGGTTTGCCGCTTAGGAGATACACGTTACCCATGGAAGCATATATGTTATCCAGCTCTACGGACAAATTATGAGCCTTAAAATATTCGGCGCCCTTTTGCAGCTCCTCCAGCGCTAAATCATAGTTATCCAGCGCTATATAAGTATCACTTATCTTTTTATATGAATTGCCTATGCCGTATCTGTCGTTAAGCCGCAACGCCTCTTTTTGATATGCGCGCATTTCATCCATGGCCTTAGACATTGAACCAGATGACAAATAGTAGTTTATCACGCGATTCCAAATAGAAAACACATACTGCGTATAAGGAGTCTTCCTTGCAAAATTCCCTATTTTTTCCTTCTCTTTCAGCAAGTTGTCAATATCCCAGACATAATAATAATGCTCCCCCTTTAAGTTAAGCGCAAGACACTGAGCTTTAACATCCTTCTTTTTCTTTGACATATTGAACAGAGTATCTGCCATTTGCAGCACCCTGTCTGACTTTATATTGTCAAAGCATTTGGAATAATAGGCATAAAGTCCATCGTCAATTTTGAATGGATTGGTCTGGCAAAAAAGATTTGTTAATGGTATAAAAACAAAAAAAGAGGCAAGAACAAATATTCTCGCAAAATGCCTTCTTTGAGGTACGAAACAAACTCTCGATAGATGAATGTTAACCAACACTTTGTTTTATGCCGCTAATTTACAAAAAATAATTGTTAACTCTCATTATTAAGAGGTTGCTCAAATACAAATCTCGCCCCCCCGGTGTATGAAGTATCCAAATAAATGTCGCCGTGCAGCAACTTTGTTATCTGTTTGCAAATGTTTAATCCAAGCCCCGTTCCCTGCTTAAACTTATCCAGTTTTTCAAATCTGTCAAATATTTTTTCTGCATCCGCCGCAGGGATGCCGCATCCGGTATCTGATACAGAAAAATATATTTTATTTTCATCAGCATGATAGGCAAGCTCTATGCTCCCTTTTTCCGTGCACTTGCAAGCATTTGTAAGTAAATTAATTAGGATTTGAAGAACTCTTTTTGGATCTGTCTTAAATAGGATATCACTGTCGGGAGCTTTAAAAAACATTTTAACCCCAGGCGCTACACGTCCCATAACAGAGTCAGTCGCATGTTTGCAAATTTCTGAAGCGCTGGCGGTTGCATATTTAATTTCATACGTGCCGCTCTCAAGTTTGGACAAATCAAGTACATCATTAATTAGCGTAACCAGCAAATTGCCGTTATCATGTACAAGCTTGGTAAAGTTCTCTTTTTCTGGTTGCTGCAAGTTAGATGAAGGATCATTCAACAAATCTGTAAAACCAATTATAGCGTTTAAAGGCGTTCTGATTTCATGGCTCATATTCTGAATGAAACGCGACTTCATTTCATTTGCACGCTCAGCCTCAGCCTGAGCTCTCTTGCCCTTCTTAACCTCCTCTAGCAAGCGTTTTGCTGCTGCATGCCTTTGAGCAGCATACAGAAGAGCGGAACCAAGTAATATTATGAATACCAGCACCATCATAATAATAATTGTCCTCATATTGCGCGCCTTCTGCTGAGCATTTACAGCCAAAAGGTGTTGCCTGTTTGCCTCCATCTTCTGCTTCTCCACCTGGGATTTCTGGGTAAGCAAAGTAAGATGGTTATTCCTTAACTCAAGATTGGCGTTAGAAAGCGCAAGCGCATTGCCGGCCTTCTCCGATGCAAGAAGCTTATCTTTTATTTCCAGCTTTTCCAAAGCAAGCCTGGAATTATTCAAAGCCAACTTATTCTTCTCATTTTCAAATCTTTCATTATCATAATATGCTGTAAACTGCGCAAGGTTTGACTTAAGATTATCATTGAATGTTTCCCTCTCTGCTTTGCTGAATTTTAAATAGGAATCATACGCGTTTTTATAATCTCCCATCTTTGCGTAAATGTTGGATAAATACTTATCCTTTCCAATACCTTCCAAAGAATCGCAATAAACAAATGCCTTATCATACTCTTTCAAAGAGACGTAGTAATCTATAAGAAATTCATACTTGCTAAAGCGGCTTGCCGGATTCAAAGCATAAGAACGCTCCCAATTTTTAAGAAGGGAAAAATATCGTTCACTCTCTTTTAGATCTTTGTTAAGCAGAGCTATTCTTGCAAGTTGCAGATAATTAGTACCTTTTGCAATTTCAGTAGGAGAATTTTGCAACCCCAGCTTAAAGTATTTGGCAGATAAATCATACTTCCCCCAATACAAATATGTATGTCCTACAGAATTATACAAAGTGTATAATTCATTTTTCTTGCCGTTTGCAGCCTCGTAATCAATAGCTTTATTTAGTTCTTTTACAGACTGTTCATAATCTCCCTGCAAAAAATAGACATCACTTAAGTGCTTATATGCAAGCCCTATTGCATAAGGCTCGTTAAGAGCAAGTGCCTCCTTTTGGAATTTCTTAATTTCATCCAAGGCCGTAGCAACATCCCCTCTCATTAAATACATGGCAATCACTCTGTTCCATACGCCGAATACATATTGCTTATAAGGAGTTTTGACTGCAAAATTTATAATTTTGGTTCTCTCGGCAAGCAAACTTCTTAGGTCATTTTGGAAATAGTAGTACTCCCCTTTTAGATTAGCAGCCAGACACTGAGCTTTAACATCCCCCTTTTTCTTTGACATTCTAAAGAGAGTATCTGACATCGACAAAACTTTGGGGGACTTTACATTTCTGACGCACAAATCATAATACTTGTACAAGCCGTCATCAATCTTATACGGATTATTCTGACACAAAGCTGATTCCAAGGGCAATAAAACCATCGCCGCGCAAACAGCAAATGTAAAAAAGGAGATTTTTTTCACAGCCTAAATTTTAAGTATTCAAATTTAGGAAAAATTTCCTTAAAAATGCTCCTATTTTACTATCAATTATCCTTTAGATTAGATAGTTAAATGAAAAAACTAATGAGTTATAATGCTTGCAAGACCTCCTTCAGAAGTTTCTTTATACAAGTTTGGCAAATCATGCCCGGTCTTCTTCATAGCCTCAATAACAGTGTCAAAACTTGCTCTGTGATTTCCGTCTGACATTAAAGCGTAGACATTTGCATCTATTGCACGTGTTGCAGCAAAAGCGTTGCGCTCTATGCAAGGTATTTGTACTAAGCCCATTACAGGATCACAAGTAAGTCCAAGAAAATGTTCCATTCCCATTGACGCACCATATTCTATCTGCATTGGCGTTCCTCCAAAAAGCTGAACAGCGCCACCGGCCGCCATGCTGCAGGCAGAACCAATCTCTCCCTGGCATCCAACCTCCGCCCCTGATATAGAGGCATTTGTCTTAATAAGATTTCCAATAAGACCAGCTGTCGCGAGTCCCCTCAATATTTTTTTATCAGAAAAATTATAACTCTCCTTATCAAGATAAAAAACTGCAGGTACTACTCCGCAAGAACCGCAAGTTGGGGCAGTTACTATTGTTCCGCCTGCCGCGTTTTCCTCCGCTACTGCAAGAGCATAAGCAAATGTAATCGCACGCCTTTGCATTGAGCCCTGATAGCCTTTTGATTTTATGTAAAAAGAAGAAGCCTTCCTTGCAAACTTTAGCGGTCCTGGCAAAACTCCCTCATTATCAATTCCTTCTTTAATAGAAGCCTGCATCTTTTTCCATACATGGGCAAGATAATCCCAGATATCTTTATCCTCATGCAATTGCACGTACTCCCAGAAAGTCACCCCATTAGCCATGCACCACTTTAAAATATCCTTCATCTTGCTGTGAGGATAAATTGAATTTTCATCTGTCCGCTTGCCGGTATCGCTGATATCTCCGCCGCCAATGCTGAAGGTTGTGTAACTCTTTAACAGTTTGCCGTTTGCATCAAATGCCTGGAAAAACATTCCGTTTGGATGCTGCGGCAAAAAAACCTCCGGCTGCCAAATAATATTGCACTCACCAAGTATTTCCTTGATAGCCAGGTCCGTCAAGTGTCCCTTCCCTGTTGCGGCAAGACTGCCGTAAAGAGTAACAGAATAAGATGACACATTTAAGTTCTCGACGGATTTTTTAAAAACCTGCGCCGCTTTGCGAGGTCCCATTGTGTGGCTGCTGGAGGGGCCTTTGCCAATTTTGAAAATTTCTTTGATGCTTTCCATAAAACGCTAATCCTTAAAACGCTCACAAGCAAATGTAAAAAAAAATAAAACAACACATACTCCACATTATTGCACCAAATTCCTAATACCTAACTTATAACTATTTACAGTGATAATCGCCGATTTTTTATATATTTGAAATATGAAATTCATTGAGAGATTAACGGGATTTGACGCGCAGAAAAATGTAATGCGCACAGAGGTTATAGCAGGTATAACAACCTTTTTAACAATGAGTTACATTCTTGCTGTAAACCCTGCAATTCTGGGGCAGGCAGGAATGGACAAAGGCGCCGTATTTACAGCAACCGCAATAACAAGCGCTGTGGCGACCATACTTATGGCAATAGTGGCCAAACTGCCTTTTGGGCTGGCGCCAAGTATGTCTATCAATGCGTTTTTCACCTTCACTCTTGTGATGGGAATGGGTTATTCATGGCAGATGGCGCTGACTTGCGTACTAATAGAAGGCGTTCTGTTTCTGTTGATTACAGCGTGTAATGTTCAGAAATATTTGCTGATGGCAATTCCCGTCAGCCAAAGACACGCAATCTCCGCGGGAATTGGAATTTTCATTGCGTTCATAGGACTTAAAAATGCGGGACTGGTTGTCTCCAGCCAAACTACTCTTGTCCAGCTTGGCAAAATTACTCCGGCAACTCTTCTGGCTTTTGCAACAATTATTCTTGCGGGAGTGCTGCTGCACAGAAAAGTTATAGGCGGATTATTCATAAGTATTATAGTGTTCACACTTATTGGTATTCCTCTGCATATCACAGAGATACCAAAGGGATTCAGCTTTGTCTCAATACCTCATTCAATGGCACCTACATTCTGGAAATTTGATTTTAGCCAGCTTATGGATGTCAATGTGATAATGGTAATTGTCACGCTGCTGTTCCTGAATGTGTTTGATACAATGAGCATGATTGTAGGACTTGCAGGGAAAGCAGGAGTAACAAAGGAAAACGGTGATATACCGCGTTTTAAAGGTGCGCTAATGAGCAATGCATTTTCAGTTGCACTTGGTTCAATCCTTGGAACCACCTCTGTATCTACATTTTCTGAGAGCGCAACCGGCATTGCGGAGGGAGGCAGAACGGGCGTTACAAGCCTTGTGGCAGGCGTAATGTTCTTGATTGCGTTGTTCTTAGCTCCAATCTTTATGATGATACCGATAGCAGCAACCACGGGACCGCTTGTCATTGTGGGAGTTCTGATGATGGATGAAATCACAAAGATAGATTTGGAAGATATGTCAGAGGCGCTGCCTGCATTCCTGACGGTTGTAATGATTTCCCTAACATCCTCAATAGCAGACGGTATGATAATAGGACTAATCAGCTACGTCCTGGTAAAAATGCTGGCCGGCAAATTCAAAGATTTAAACGTTGCCATGTACATACTTGCCGGACTGTTCATCCTCAAGTACATTTTCAGCTAGAGGATTCACGGTGCGTGCATCATGCATCACGTATCTTGTTTCCTTATTCGCGATTCTTGCTTCCTGATTCACAATTCACGCACTAGCGGAGCGGCTGCAGTACAGGTTTTTACGCATTGTACTGCTACTCCCGCCTGCAGCCGCGCAGCCGCGCCATAGGCGCGTGCATCCTCGTGGCGGCAGCCACGTAAACCACTAATTACCAGCGCGCTTTGTGCGCTGGTAACTATATGGAAGACACACCACAGAATGCTTATATTTGGGTTTTTATTAACATTCTGATATACAGAATATTATGCAATAATGAAATTCACATTTTAATTTTTCTGAAGGGGTTAAACATCACATTACCAGATGATTAACAAAAACCCAAATATACGCTCTGAGAGGCGCTTTTCATAATAGCATCCACACCTCACAAGAACATCCACACTTTACAAGAACATCCACCCCTCACAGAATGCGTAAAAAGGCAAAAAGTTAACATATTGATAATTAACTGTTTATGAGGCTGTCAATTTTTGCTGGGATAAAAATACTGTAACTTACTGATAGTCAGGTGGGATAATTTTTGCCTTTTAATATTGCAACAACAAATTGAGACATATTTGGTGACCAGCAACTAATTGAATGCTGCCGAATATTTTAAAAGTTGATTCTGAATCTGGTAATACCATCTGGATACGTGCGCAAAGAGAAATCAAAGTGGTGGCGCGTAAGTATTTCACTGATTGTCATTAGGCCGATGCCTTGTCCGTTTGGCTTTGTGGAATAAAAAGGAGTAAAGAGTTTCTGCTCTATATCTTTGCTTATACCGGCTCCGTTATCGCTTATTTCCAGCAACTTAAGTGAGGCATCTGTCTTTATCGCGACAGTCCCTGCATCAGCCGCACTTGCGCCACCGCCAGCACTCCCCTCCTTTATGCTCTCAACGGAATTCTTCACCACGTTTGTCAGAACCTGCTCAAACATAGGGATATCCAGCATAACGTTGAATTTATTTCTGTCGATATTAAAAGAAAGTTTTACTCCACGGCTGCCGCACATATTCTCCAGCAACAGTCTTTCATTCTCTATAACTTTATTCAAATCAGCAGGTTGCAAGATAGGCTGCGGAATTTTCACAACATCCGCAAACCTAGTTATAAAATTGCTCATTGACATGCAGCGGTCAGTACAAGCCTGAAGCGCATCGGCAACACCATTTTGCACCGCAGCTCCATGCGCATCAGAGCCATCTGACAATGAGCTTTTTACCGTATCCAGAGTTGAAGTTACGCCGGCAACTGTATTGTTAACCTCATGGGAAATCACTCTAATTACCTTACCGTAAGCCGCTTTCTCCGCCTCAAGCACTTCCTTTGTAAGACTCTCTATCAAATAAAACGGATGCTTAAAGCCGTGATCATAAAAAGAGAGCTTAGAGCATTTGTAAACTTTAGTGCTGCCAAACCTAAATATATCGGTCTCATCTATAGGCATTTGCCAAAGCATTTTTGCAAGAGGAAATTCAAGCTCGCCAAGAGTTCTACCATTAATATTATAATTGGCGGAAATAATTTTTGTCCCGACAGGTTGTGCATCAGTAACTTGGTGTTGTTGTGCAGAAACCGGCATAATAAATTCAGCGGCAGATTTATTATACTGAGTAATATGGCCGTCAAAATCTGTGATAATCACCCCCATAGGTGAAGCATCCACAAGAAGGTCCAGAAACTTATTTTGTTCTCTTACGTTAAGACGCTCATTCTTCAGCTGGTCCATCATGGTGTTAAAAATGTTGACCATGTTGTCCGCCTCAGGCTGTCCAACTTTTCTTAGCCTGCTGGCAAAATCCTGAGCCTTAAGCAAATCCATACCATTAGAGATAATTCTATACGGACGGATTGCCCGGCGGAAGAAAAAAATCAGATACAAGAGAATTACAAGAAGCGCCGCCTCAATGATATACATATCCTTGTGAGCAGTAGCCGGCAACAAAAAGAAAACAGCCACGCACACACCGCAAAGCATCAATGCAAGCACCCAAAATAATCCTCTAAGTTTCATTTTAAATTATAAAAACTCATTCACTTATCTTTTTCATTTGAAATTCCGTACTTCTCCAAACGTCTGTACAGCGCAGCACGGCTGATACCCAATGATTTGGCGGCACGCGCCATATTGCCGTCAAACTTTTTCAAAGCCTCAATTACAGTAGCTTTCTCCATCTCATCCAGCGTGAGGTTGTGACTGCCGCGCCCCGCTCCGGCACTCGCCCCCGCCACTGAGGCAGCCGGCTCATACTGGCTCCTAAAATCCTCCGCAGTCAAAGTATCACCTCCGCGCACAAGCAGCGTACGCTCAACCAGATTCTTCAACTCACGGATATTCCCAGGATAAGGCAAAGAAGACAAATAATCCATTGCGCTCTTATCAGCCTGAACAGCAGTAAGTTTATTCTCTTCACACTGTTTGTCAATAAAGTATTTTACAAGCAGAGGAATATCTTCCCTCCTATCCCGCAACGCAGGCATCTCTATAGTTATCAGATTAATTCTATAATATAAATCTTCTCGGAAAGTTCCCTCCTTCACCATTTTCTTAAGGTCCGCATTTGTAGCGCTGACCGCTCTTACATCCACTCTGTGCGGCTTGCTATCTCCCAATGGCTCAAACGTTTGCTCCTGCAGCACGCGCAGAAGTTTCACCTGGCAAGATAGGTCAAGCTCACCTATTTCATCCAAAAAAATTGTTCCGGTATCTGCAGTTTGAAATCTCCCGGCGCGGTCTGCAATTGCATCTGTAAAAGCTCCTTTCTTGTGTCCGAACATCTCGCTTTCAAACAGCGATTGAGAAATTCCGCCAAGATTCACCTCCACAAAAGGTCTCTCCGCCCTCCGGCTATTCTCATGTATTGCACGGGCAATCAGCTCCTTGCCTGTTCCGCTCTCTCCCGTAATCAGGACGGAAGCATTGGTCGGTGCAATGCGCTCAACAGTAGCAAGCACATTTTGCAGCGCCTTGCTCTTTCCTATTATTCCTGTGCGCAATAATTTTTTATTCCCGACAGTTCCATTTTTATTAGCGCCATCACCACCTTTGGCATCATAATCACTTGAGCCATAAGGTGCAGCAGAATCTGTCGTGAGCTGCAAAGCAGTCTCAATCCTCTGCATTAAAACGGTATTGTTCCACGGCTTTGTGATAAAATCAAAGGCGCCGGCCTGCATTCCGCGCACGGCAAGCTGAATGCTGCCCCACGCAGTCATCAGAATCACAGGCACTTTAGGACAGAATACCTTAACCTGCTTTAACAGCGTAAGTCCCTCTTCTACATCCACTTGCGCAGAGTAGCTCATATCCATCAGCACAAGCTGCGGAGTTCTGGTTCTCACAACTTCAATCGCCTCCTCAGGCATAGCGGCGCAAACAACCTCATAATTATTGCGTTCCAGCATTAAAGAAAGAGAACTGCGAATTGCTCTATCATCATCAACTACCAGTATCATATTCTTGTCCACATGCAAATGTATTCATTTAAAACCACAATGTTAAACCGCATAAAAATTGTTCATAAATAGCACTCTTTTTTGGAAGCGGCACTCACATTTATTTATCAATAATCCTCTCAAAATCAGCATCAATACTTTTGTTATCCGCAAAATCCCAAAGAGACAAATCTCTTACCTGATAATAGTAATACCAATAGTAAAACAATTTGTTCACATGCTCTCTGCGCGCCTCATCCTTAGCTGTTTGCGAGTCATTCAAATCCAGGGTGCTGATTTTCCCAACCATAAAGGTCTCAACGTTAGTTTGATACCTCTTGCGAGTGATGCTGTCCGCCTGCTCTGAAATTTTTAGCTGCCGCAACTGATTGTTAAATTGCTCAACCAGAATAAAAATATTCTGATTAAAATTCATTGTCTCTTGTTTTAGCTTGCTCTCCGTTATCTCTCTATTGCTCTCAGCCACTTTAACTTGCCCGCGCCGCTTTCCCCAGTCCAGCAACGGAATTGTAATACCCACCTGAACAACCTGATTAGGCTTCAAGTTTTCATAAGAGGAATTAATGCTCTTATTTGTTCCTGTATAACCCACCTGAGCATAAAGATTAATTTTACGCAAGTCTCCTTTAGCCTGAGCCACAGCATAATCTGCCTCCAGCTGACGCCTTGCAACATTGTGCGAAAATGAATTATTCTCCTGTGCCTTTGCAAGAACATCATCATAATTAAGTGTAATTTCAGGGACATTCCCCGGAATCTGAGGATCCAAATCTACGCTGGCATCCAATCCAAGATAAGAACGCAGCTTAAACATGTTGCTTTTAAAAACACTCTCATAGTCTGTCAATGAGGACTTTGCATTAAGCACGTTAAGCTGGAGCTGGAGCACATCATTCTGGCTGATTTTACCCATCTCTCTTTTTGCCTTGGCAACTTCATAAAGTTTCTCCGCATTTGCAAGATTCTGTCGGGATATAGAAACATTCTCTTTAGCCAAAAGGAGATTAAAAAAATACTGGATAGTGGTCATTGTAACCTCCTCTGTAGCAGACAGAAATGCCGCCTTTTCCTCAGCGTATTTTTCCGGCTTAATCTTGCGCTTCCACTTCATGTCATTAACTCCAAAGATTGGCTGATTAAGAGTTACGGCAAACGGAACACTCATAAATTGTTTGTTCTTATCTCCGGAATACTCTTTAAGATAGTCCAAAGATGTTTGCAAAGAGAGCGTGCCTCCTGTGGTCCAAATATTCTGATTTACAGAGACTCTGCCATACATCTCCATATAGTTGCTGCGGACAAATTTGTAAGTTCCGTCATCCGCCTGATATGCGTTATAGCTCTTAGTGTAGCTGGGAGCCGTTGCAGTAAAGTTAACTTCCGGAAGAAGGTCGGCCCGGAAAGTTCTATACTCCCAGTAGGCAGTCTTCAGTTCATTAAGAGCAACGGCCGCATCTACGCTCTGAGTCCTGGCCAGCAGCACTGCATCATCTAGAGAAATACTTTTAGATGGCTGCTGGGCGTAAGACACAGCGCAAAAACAACACGCTAAAAAAACACCAACTAACTTATTTGAATTACTACAAAACATTCAATATCAAATTATTATATGAACCAATTATTTATTACCTGCAAATCGGCGTTATAAAATTCCGGTCTTTTTAATCTTCATGCAATGCGGCGGCAGGCTGAATTTTCATTGCCTTCCTTGCCGGCATCCAAATACCAAGTATAATCACGATAGCCATCAATATATAAGTTACTAAAACGCAACTAATTAGTCTTGAGGCACTTAAATAGACTCCGTTCAGAGCGGGAACTATCGGGATATAAGCAAGATTTACATCAATTATGATTGCGGGAATTGTAGCAAAAGTCAGCAGCAGAATCCCCTCTTTTATTTGTCTGGAGAAAATACTTCTATTGTCTGCGCCAATTGCTTTTAGCAGTGCAATTTCACTTGAACGTTGCTGCGTACGGAACCAGAATGTTCCAAGCAAGCCAAGGAATATGTTGATTAGCAGGAATAAAAGGGCAGCCGTATATATTCTCTCCTGGTTAATGTCATCCAGCACAAAATTGCTTCTTACATCCTTAAAACTCTGGATATTTGATATAGACAGATTGCCAATTTTATAATATTTGTCTGCATCTTTCCAAAGTTTGTTGATAATGTCATGGTCCTCATCCGGTTTTACCCTAATTGTAAGAGAGGGATATTCCAGATATCCCGCACGATGACCTGTCTCGGCAATATTATCTGCTTTAATGCAGCATCCGTTCTCTCTGCTATCTTCAAATTCAGTACGCTTTGCATTAACAATTGTCCCTGCAACAATCATACTGTCACCACCAAACAAAATTCTCTTGCCTACCAAAGCCGATGCCTTTATGATTCCCTTTTTAAGCGTATCTTTTAAAACCACATTATCACTTAACAGACAATGCTTTCCATCTGCAATCATGGCAAAGAGCTGTTCAGGTGTTTCTCCATGTGTCCCTTTGTATTTGAAGACCTTAAAAAAATCCTGCTGATAGACACGTCTTACCGCCACCCCCATTTCAGTCAAAAATCTTCCATATTCTACCATTGACCCCATATAACTTCCAGAATATGGGGATGACTCACTACCTGAAAGCCCAACGTACTCAACATCAGGGCGTTTACCCAACCTTGACGCAAGTTCCAGAAAATCTTTATATATCAAAGTATCAGACGGTACATACCCAACTGAGCCGACAGGAAGAGTTCTCATATTAATTTGGTAGCAATGAGATATGTCATAACCTTTTGGCTGTATTTTCACGACAGTCTCAACATAAAGAAAATCCACTGCAAACCAAAGAATTACGCTCACCAGTAGCAGCTCCGCAAAAAGCCAAAGATTAGAGCGCCACTCATTTTTTATCTGATGAAATAATTTTGTATTCATTTTATCACCCTCCTTTTAACGGTTATTGCCTCCTATGGCATTGACTATATTTATCTTAGAGGCACGCCATGCAGGGACCAATGTGCTGATAAGATTTAAAATAAAACAGAAAAGCAGTGCTATCAGGAATGTAGAAAAATGTACAATATCAAATACTTTCACTGTTCCGGAAAACATATTAAAAGTAGTTGAAACCAGCATATCCATTCCAAAATATACAAACACCACGCTAAGCAACCAGCCGATAATTCCCGCTACAATTGTTATTGCCAAATTCTCATTTACAATCTGTATTAGCATCTCACCTCTTGTTGAACCAAACGCCCGCCTTATTCCGATCTCCGCCATTCTGCGGCGCAAACGGCTATGCGTCATGCTGCTTAAGTTAATTGCCGGAACAAGTAATAATATAATTATGATAATCAGCTGTTTGCGGTGAATTGCCTTAAAATCAATAGGTGCATTCGTATTCTTTGCATATATCTCCTGCGACTGCTTGAACGGACGTCCGAACAATTCAATCTGATAGCCAGTGTGAACCAGAGACTTATTAAATACCGCAAGACGTGCATCAGCTTCCTTGTGAATAGCAGCAAAGTCCTTGCTGCTGTGCGCAAGAATTCCAATGGTAAAAGGGCCCTCAAGAAGGCTTGCAGCTCCATATTCATTATCTAATTCCGCTTGCTTAGCAGTATAAGGTGACCAAACATTTGCATATGCTTGATTTGCAAGGGCAGAGGAATTTTTAACAACCCCAACAACAGTGTATGGAAAGTTATTAATAATTATTTCCTTCCCAACCGCATTGGTTCCGCCGTAATATTTTTTCGCCAGCCACTCCTCTATCACAACAACCTTTTGCTGAGAGGCCAACATTGCAGAGTCATAAGGTTTTCCCTGTATAAACTTAAAATTAAAAACCCTCCAAAAATTCACATCTGTACTTTTTGTTTTACATTTTACAGACGGCATATTTCCAACCGTGACCTGAACATCATCATTCCAATGGGTATACATTGTAAGACATTCAGGGGTTTTCAGCGGTTTGTACAGTTCATTAATTGCGTATGCGCTTAATCCGCTCATGGTCCAAGAGCCTTTATATTCTCCGGAGATTCCTTTAAGAATCATAGATGAATTATACATCATTCTTCCCCTGTTGCTTTCCGGAGGAAACGGCGCGGTTTTAACCTGCTGAATAGCAACAACAACCATTATCAAGAATATGGAGAGCGCAGTACCTATCATACTTACCGCACTGACCATGGGGTCTTGCTTAAGGTGTGCAAAAATTTGTTTTATATTGCTCATAATCAATTTCCTTTAATAACCTGTCGGGATTCAAAAATTTTAATCCCTTTAAATTTTACTGGATTTGTCTTCCGTCAAAGAACCTTAAAGTGCGGGAGGTTTGCTTTGCCTGTTCCTCATTGTGAGTTACCATCACAATTGTACGTCCCTCTTCTTTATTAAGTTTATGAAGTATCTCCATAATCTCTCCGCCCATCTTGGAATCCAAGTTTCCGGTTGGCTCATCAGCAAGGATAATTTCCGGATTGCAGACAATGGCGCGCGCAATTGCAACTCTCTGACACTGACCGCCGGAGAGTTCAGAGGGGAAGTGGCGCATACGGTGTGAAAGCTCAACCTTCTCCAGAACTTCTCTTACTCTCCGCTTTCTCTCCGCAGCAGGTACTCTCCTGTAAATCAGAGGAATCTCAACATTATCTATAACATTCAGAGAATTAACAAGATGGAAGCTCTGGAAAATAAATCCAATCATCTTATTTCTGAAAACTGCAAGCTCGCGGTCCTTCATCCCGTCAGTATTAATGCCGTTAAGCATTACCGTTCCGCTAGTTGGCTTATCCAGCAACCCAATCATATTCAGAAGGGTAGACTTGCCGCAACCGGAAGGTCCCATCACACTCAGAAACTCCCCCTTCTCAACATCCATATTGACATTCTCAAGAGCCAGCGTTTCTATCTCTTTTGTACGGTACACTTTGTTGATACCGTTTAATGTTATCATGCTCATAATGTTATGTATTTAATTATTTCAATTTCAAATGATTTGTATTTTTATAATCGCTCATATCGTTCACCACAACCTTCTCTCCCTCTTTTAATCCCGACAGTACTTCCACATATTCATAGCTACCGTCGCCGAGCCGTACCTTCTTCTTTACCAGGCGGTTGCCATCCACAACAAACATGTCATACATGCCAGGCTTAGAGTAATATGAACCGTTAGCCACTCTCATAGTTCTCTGTTTTTCAACACCCAGCACAAACACGTCAACCTTAAGTCCGGAACGTAAAACTTTATCATTGTCATTGTCCAGAGCAACCGTAAATTCAATGCTGCCGTTCTGAGACAACGGCGCTACATCGCTGATAGTTCCCTCCAGCTTTTTGCCGCCGCCCTGCACAATAACTCTGCTGCCCACTGTTGTATTGCCCGCATATATATCTGCTATAGAACAATTTACCTTGTAATGACTAAGGTCTGCGACTGCCGCTATTTTTGTAGACTGTCCTACCTGCGCGCCAATCTGATCATTTATATAAGTTAGCACGGCTTTGCGTGGAGCGCGTATCCGCGCATCGCTCAGCGTTTTGCGGATATCTCCCAAATTGCGCTGCAAAATATTCAGTTCCAGCTGTTTGCTCTGCAAATCAGCAGACTTAACTTTTAGAGAATTTGAATACTCCTCTCTAAGTTGCTCAAGTTCAAGCTTCCCCGTATGGTAATTCATCTCCACTTCACGCACCTTATCTGTCGTACCGGAACCTAAACTATCAAGATACCTCTCATTTTTTAGCTCAACGCTAAGACTGTTAAGTTTCATCTCTGACACTTTAATTTTCATCCTCAAGTCATTCAGCTGAGTCTGATTGTTAAGACGCATCTGTGAAACCTCGCACTTTTTCATGGCAACCTCATCTTCAGCCTTCTTTACATCCGTCTCAGCCATTGCCAAGTCCAGCTTTAACAGAGGAGTACCTGCATCTACCTTATCTCCGTTTTTATGATAAACCTCTAATATTCTGGAATTTATTGGAGAATTTATAATCTCTTCAAAGGCTGGCGCAACGGCTCCAGAACCGGGATAAGTCAGAGCTATGCTCCCTTTGTCAACCGTAGAAAACTGCAAATCAGTGCTCTTTACTTTTCCGTGCAAAGAGCTTATAACCAGCACTATTAGCAAAATCACAACAGCGGCCGGCACCGCAAACTTCAAAATTTTCTTATTGCGTTCCTTGTTCCTTACGTCCTGTGGTATTTCTCTGTCCATATTAATAATCGTTTAAACACACTTGTCTCCAACGGCATGCTTTGGCAAGATATATGCCTATAGGTTAAATATCTGAAAGTCAGAGATAAAAGCAAATAAAAAAGTGTCCGAAAACGGACACTTTTTTAAAACCGAACAGTTATTGCATGCTCGCTCACTGCTCGCATGCAGAGCAAGGCATGTTAATATTCATCATACTGCAACTTTGCGTCATGATTCTTTGAACCTGTTCCAAATCTATACGCAATTCCAAAATATAATATCCTGGAAGAGCGTCTTCTCTCAATTCTTTGCTGTATTGACGGCGTGTTAATTTCCGTTATATTTTTATAACTGTCAAACAAATCAGTTGCAGTTGCAGTCAATGATATATTCCATTTTGGAATATCATATTTAATTCCTGCATTGGTTATGAAACTTTGTTTACGCTTGCCCTGCGGAGTTATATTAGAAGAATTGTAGCGCGTATTCAATTGAAACATAAGATTTTTTGTAAGGTTTGCATTGCCGTTAAAAGAGACATACCAGGCAAATGCGCTCTTTTTATTTGAGTATCCCAAGTCTGAAGCGTCTATCTTATTGTAGAAAAGATTTGAATTAACATTAAAGGTAAAGAATTTGCCCAAAGAGGAATTGAGTATAAACTCCGCGCCGGCCGCACTGCTGGAGGACATGTTTTGTTTTGTAGTCTTCATTACGCCGTCCCCCATGGCAACCGTAATATCTGTAATTTTATGATAAGTATATCTGTAATAAGGAGTTAAGATAACAGTTGTATTATTGTACTTGTACTGCCATCCAAGTTCTATCGAGTGAATTTTTTCAGGTCTCAAATACGGATTTCCTGCAATCACATTGTAAGGGTCCTGATATTCCGGGAACGGATTTAAATCATCACCTTCAGGACGGTTCACTCTTAGAGAGTAGTTAAGTTGAAGTTCATTTCTGTCATCAAGCTTATATGAGGTATGAAGAGTTGGATAAAAATAGAAGTAATTATCCTTTACAGTCTGATCTAAAGTAATCAGTTTTGATTTAATATTAGATTGTTCACCTCTGACTCCCGCCATAAAACCGAATTTATCAAACGACTGTTCATAAGTCACATACAAAGAGTTAACAGCTTCATTAAAAATAAAATCATTGCTCTTATTCAAATTCTTAATCCACGAACCTCCAATAGAATCCTCTGCAAAATAACGCATATCGCTCTTGTCTAATTCTGCCTCATAACCTGCAACTAGCTCACCGTTGTTTTTCATTTTTGCATCATAAATCGCCCGTATCAAATTCTCCTGAGTTTTCTGTCTTATTCTGGTATTATCCTTTGCGACGTATGCCGTTGGGAGCGTGTAAGTATTTGTATATAAATTCCTTTCAAGTTCATTTTCAAATGAGCCGGTATAGTCCAGGGTAAGCGTTTTATCTTTTGAAAAAGTATGAGTGTAACCTGCTGTCCCTTCTCCTGAATTTTGTTTTTCATCGTCGTGCCTGAATCTGTCAAAATCCTTGGATGTTACAGAACCGCTGCTTTGAATTAAATGGTTATGCTCTCTTCTTGGGAAAGACATCAATGTAACATTGTATCCCGCTTCAAATCTATCTTTTGGAGTTAGGTCTGCCTGTAATGCAATGCCAAAAATATGGGAAGATGAAGGAGCCATGCTAACTGTATTCTGGATTACATTAATTTTATTTCCCAAAGAATCTGTCAGAGTTCTCTCATTTTTAACATATCTGTCGCGACGGTCATGTCTATAATTGTAGCTGCCTGTTATACTGAATTTTGGCAGCGTATAGCTTATTGACGCGCCTGCATTATACCTTCCATGATTTCCATAGTTAGCAATGACATTACCTGTAAGCCCTACTGTCTTGTGCTTCTTGGTAACAAGATTAATGATTCCGGATGTTCCATCCGGCTTATAGCGTGCGGAAGGGTTTGTAATAACTTCTATTCTGTCAATTGAATTTGCGGGAAGTTGCTGTAAAACAGTACCTCTGTTAGTTCCTTTCATTAGCACGGAAGGTTTGCCGTCAATAAGCACCAGAACATTTTCATTACCTCTCAATGATATGTTGCCCTCAACGTCAACCTGTACGGACGGTATATTCTGCATAAGATCACTAACAGAACCTGAACTGCTAATTATATCAGAACCAATATTAAATATCTTCTTATCAATAGTTTGCGTATATGTGGAACGTTTCCCTTCAACAAATACAGTGTTTAAAGTTTCAGCCGAATCGTCCATTATGAAATTGCCCAAATCCACATTTCTGCCAGAGTTGTCAATTATAATATTTTGCGAGCGCACATCCTTGTAGCCGACATAACTGCATAAAATATAATATGTTCCGCGTGCAATATTTTTAAACTGGAAGTGACCCGTGGAATCTGTAAGCAGACCTGTTAAAGGTTTGGAAGTCTTGCTATTATACAATGCCACGGATACATACTCAATAGCTTTTCCATTTGTCTTTCCGACAATTTTTCCCGTAATCTTGCCTTGAGCGTTTTGCGCAAAAATTGCGACACTAAGGCAAATAAAAAATAGTAATACAGATAATTTTTTAAACATGACTTTTGCTCATAAATAATTTATGATGCAAAAGTATTTTGGGTTTTTGTAGAGATTTTGAAGATTACAGTAAATACATGCTTATTTTCTGAATAAGAATACTTTATATCCCAATCATGATAATCACATATTGCCTTGACTATAGAGAGTCCAAGACCTGTCCCGCGCTGGGACTCCGCGTTATGATTAAAACGGTGAAAAAGATTTGCACTGTCCAGCGCTCCGCCCCTGGCTTCATTAGAGACAACGATTAAACTTTTAGAGATAAAAATATCAATATTTCCGTTAGAAGAGGTATTGCGTATTGCATTAATTACAAGGTTGTTAAGCAGGCTATCCAAAAGGATTCTGTTAGCTTTAATTTGGCATCCTTCAGACTCATCCTTGAAATTAATTTTGATTTTATCTCTCAATTCATTGTAAGTTCTCAAATGCTCTTTTACAAATCCCGACAGTTCAAATTCCTCCCCTTCTGAGAATTGCGAGTTATCTATTTTAGTCAGCATGAGCATATTCTTATTTATTCTGCTCATCCTTGTTGCAACTCCGTACATTTCAGTTACAAGCTGCAGCTGCTCTTTGTTCAAATTCTCTTGCATGAGCAAGTCCATTTTACTCTTGATAATTGCCAAAGGGGTCTGCAATTCATGAGATGCATTTTCCGTAAACTGCTTTTGTGTATCATATACAGCTTTATCCTTGGATATCAACTTTTTAACAGCCGCGTTCAATCTCTCAAATTCATTTATTTTGCTGCTCTGAAAATCTGGGATATTGCTTTGACAGAGATTGAATTGCTCCATTTTTTTAAGCGTATCATTAAATGGATTCCACAATTTTTTTGTAATGAACCTTAATGTTATAAACATAGAGACGCTAAGCAACACAATGATAACTGCATATTGAATCATAACACCGGCCATTATATCCTCCTCCAAATCAGTGTCCGGAACACCGTTGCCGCTTCTGGCGCTGTTAATAACATCCATAAGCTCCTCCGCATAATAGGACTTTGTCAAAAAATAAAAAACGGGAGTTGCCAGCAACAGTACAATTAGCGTAAATAGCATAAACTGCTGTAATGTGCTATAAGACAAGCTTTTGTTCTTAACAAAATTTTCCATTCTAATTTTCCTCCCATTTATAGCCGCTGCCGTAAAGAGTCTTAATATAATCTCCGGCGCCCGCTGCGGTTAATTTTGCCTTCAAATTTTTTATATGCGCATAGACAAAATTATAGTTGTCCATCATGTCAGCCATATCTCCGCTAATATGTTCTGCCATAGAGCTTTTAGAGATTACCCTATTTTTGTTTTCAATTAAAAAAATAAGAAGTTCAAACTCAGTTTTAGTAAGTTCAATTTTAACATTGTTAACAGAGGCCTCTTTGCTCAACAAATCTATCGTGATATTACCCGCCTTTGTTATATTGTCATTAGAAAAGTTTTTTCTCCGTATCAGAGCAAATATTCTCATGCTCAATTCCGGCAGGCTGAAAGGCTTTGCCAAATAATCGTCAGCTCCTATTTTAAGGCCGGCAACTTTATCATTTACAGAGTCTTTTGCAGATATTATTATTACGCCTGTCTGGGGAAAATTCTTCTTTATATGACTAAGGACATCCAGACCGCTGCCGCCAGGCAACATTAAATCCAGCAAGATGCAGTCATATTCATAAATCTCCGTTTTTTCTACGGCTTCATCAAAAGTAAATGCCTGTTCGCACAAATAATTCTTTCCCAGGTACTTTAAAATGCTGTCAGAGAGCTTTTTTTCATCCTCTATAATGAGTAATTTCATCTTTAAGAATTTATATTCTTTTTTTAAACCTATTTATGCACAATCATAGTGCTAGATTTTGAAGATTTTCTGAATTTCACTGAAATACGCCCGATTATTTCTTTCCCGGAACAGCGTATTTTACTCTGGAAATGCTTAGCGCTGCTGCAAAAATGGCAAAACCTACTGCAATGTATTGGCAAGTTTTTATTGACAATGTCTGGTCAGGAATAACTTTGAAGAGCAACGCAACTAGCGCTGCGCCAAAGCATTGCCCCATCAGACGCGCAACTCCAATCATTCCGCTTGCAGCGCCTCCCCTCTCAGGAGGAGCAGTAGAAACTATAGTGGTGTTATTAGGTGTCTGGAACAAACCAAAACCAATACCGCAGGCAACAAGATTAACAGTAATTCTCAAAGATGAAGAATCAGGAGTCAGAAATGTCATGGCAAACAGAGAGCCGGCAAATATTGTCATCCCGATAAATCCCAAAATGCCGGGATGTATTTTTTCCAGCAAAAATCCGGCAATTGGAGCAGTAATTAAAACAGCTACAGGCCAAGGAGTTATAAGCAAACCGGTCATTGCGGGAGATTTGCCCGCAACATATTGAAGAAAGAAAGGAAAAGAGACCAGCACCAACATCTGCGCAGCAAAAGAACAATTGCTTGTAAAAACGCTGCGTGCAAAAATGGGAACTCTCATTAAATCAACAGGAAAAATAGGATTCTTCATCTTGCACTCTCTGCGGTAGTAAATGACTGCAACAAAAGGCAATGCGGCAAGCTGAATTAGTACAAAAACAGTTTTTTCTCCGTGGGCATATCCCATTAGAGAATAAATCAAAAGGAAGAAAAGAAGTGCGTTAAGCACGGCGCCCCAAATATCAAACTCTGCCTTTATTCTCTTTTCATTGCGCGGTAAAAACCTGTATCCCAGGAACAAAGCAAGAATGCCAAACGGGATGTTCACAGCATAAAGCCAATGCCATGACGTTACCGCAAGTATTGCCCCGGCAACAGACGGACCTGAAACGGCAGCAACGGAAACCACCATCGCATTGATTCCTATTCCTCTGCCCAACAGCCTCTTAGGATAAATTTCACGCAACATTCCTATGTTAACTCCAACAATTCCGGCAGATGCAATTCCCTGGAAAGCGCTGCAAATCACCAGCATAGTAAAGGAATTGGAGATGGCGCACATAAAAGAGGCAAGGACGAACAGCGCTATTCCCGATAAATATATCTTTCTGAATCCTTTTAAGTCTGCAAGAAAAGAGACTGACAGCAAACACATTACCGTCATCAGCTGATAGCCGTTCACTATCCAGATAGATGCGGAAGATGAAACTTTAAACTGAGTAGCCAAAACAGGGAGGGCGATATTTACAATGCTTCCCTCTATGCATGACATGAAAATAGTCAGCGCAGAAGAGAGCACAGCCCATACTCTCCCCGGCATAGGAACTCCATCCTCAAGTATCTCTCTATTAACAGATTGTCCAATCATTGATTACTGCCAGCAACTTATAAATCAACATTTATGAGATAATTTTTTTAATCCGTATTCCTGCAGCTCTCCAGAAATCATTGGCAAATAAAAGCGCAGGATATTTTTTTAATGCCTCACAGACAAATTTAAAATATTTCTCAGGAGCATTCTTTGCGTATGCACGGAGCATCTTGCCATAATAAAATTTTTCAGATGCCGCGGTAAGATTTTTTTTCTCGCTTTCCGTATAATCCTGCCTGGCTATGAAACTGTTTCTCACATCCATGGAGCCTCTTTGGAATCTCTCAATCTTTTCTATATCTGCAGACCTGCTCCAGCTCTCAGTCAAATCCCTGTAGGCAAAAGTTACCTTCTTCTCCTTTGCAATCTTCCCGTACTTAAGCAGTTCCAGCCACACAGGCAAATCTTGAGTAACAAAATTTTTAGTATCGCCTACCGCCATCGGGAAAAAAGATAGATTCTCCGTTCTGAAACATGCTGCCCCTGCAACGCAAGGATTATTAGAGGTCAGCAAAGACTTTAAAGTTATTCCGGAGTCCTCAAATTCAGGAGAATAATGAGTCTCGTAAGCGGCCGTAAGTCTTGCTCCGGAATGCTTATATGGTGTTTGCTTTGCCAATGTAACCGCCTGAGAATAACCAATATCAGCACCAATATAAATATTATCCGAATACACCATCTGATACTCAGGATTCTTCTCCAAAAAATTCACCTGATCCTGCAGCTTGTATACATCAGTAATGATATCATCAGAATCTAAGAAAGAGACATATTTAACCCCAAGACTTAGAGCCTGACTTAAGCACCAATAACTGTTAGGAACCAATCCCATGTTTTTGGAAGGGCTGCAGTCAACTATAAAAGGTACAAATCCCTTACCCTTAGTTCCTTGCACAGAGCTGGTCAGCGGAAATTTTTTCTTATAGCGCTTAATAATTTCTCTGCTGTTATCCTTTCCGCAATCCTCGCTCACAATAAGCACAAAAGGAAAATTGGTCCTCTGAGAAAGAGCGGACTCAAGACAATCTTCCAAATATTGTCCCGTATTATAAACTGTCGTGATTATTGCGGCTAAAGGTTCCATTACAATCTACTCTTTTACCTCAGGGCCTTCATTATTCAATTTAGCTGATTTCCAAATCTGTATAAGGTTCTTAACTTCATCATATTCTTTACGCGGGAACATAGCATAAATGCCTGCCATTATAAGGAGTCCTATAAAGCTCCCGATAGCAACCGCCCCGATATTTGTAAATGTCAAGCTGTGCCATCCAAATTTAACTCTGAACAAGTAAACACATCCCGCAGTTATAAGTCCAATAAGAGCGGCAACTAGCAAAGAAATTAGAAATGAAGGAAGTATATCCTTTGTTTGTCTCCACACGGAATAATTAAGGCATTTACCTGAAAAATAAGCATTTACAAAAAATACAATTATAGAGACCGCAACCATGCCCCACAATAAAATCTTCAATCCAAATTCCTTATTGTAAATATTGCAGCATATTATGCCAATCGCAATTGATATGGCCAGCAAAATTTTCTTGTTTATTTCCAGTGCCAGGTACAATTTCATTTTCCCCTTGATTTGCAGGATATTCTGATTAAGCGCATGAATCGGATAGAACGCTCCGGCAAGACAAATAATCTGGAGAATATATGACGCAGGCAGCCACTTCATGCCAATGAGACCAACTATAAGAGGCTGAGAAACAGCAGATAGCCAAAAGGCAATAAAGAAGGATATCAGCATCGTCA
The DNA here is from genome assembly GCA_022647615.1 of Bacteroidales bacterium. NCBI lineage: Bacteria > Pseudomonadati > Bacteroidota > Bacteroidia > Bacteroidales > Bacteroidales bacterium. Next base: position 1,545,865 of record JALCKZ010000001.1, on the reverse strand, counting down.
CCTTAATGGTGCTCCTGAACGCATTGCGCATTCTCTCATCAGAATCTTGCGTCTTGGAGAGTACCGGGAAACTTACTCTTTGAACAACCATCGTTAAATTATTGGACGTAACATTGCTAAACTGGTCCGCTCTGGTATATTGTCCCAGCTGGCTGACAGAGAATGATTTACCAATAACAGGATAGTAAATGTTTTTAAAGATTGTATCAAGCAAACCGGTAATCATCACATTGGAACCATAAGAAAAAAGTTCTTTGAAGCTTTCTTTTGAGAATTTCCAATTCGGTTTCCATGTGCCTAACAACCAAAGCATTATAGAATTAGCAACCTGCTTTGAAACCTGCTGTCCGACAAGACTCCAGACTCCGCACCCGGTAAGGGCCATCCATATTCCTACTATGCCGCTGAAAAGTGAGGAGGTTACAGTGCACGCCGTAAGTCTTTTGAAGTCAACATTTTTAACAATTAGCGCACGCTGAATAATTGAGACTGCATTAACTATCAGGACAAAACTCAGTACTCTTAAAAGCAAAGTCAGCTGCGGCTCATTGAAGAAATCGGAAACAAAAGGAGCGCCTGCAAAAAGAATCACAAAACAGACAATGCTTATCCCGAAGTTTGTTAGAAATGTGGTATTCAAATCCTCCGCTGTAGGTTTTGGCTTGCGTATAATTGCCGCAGAAAAACCATTATCAATCAATGAGATAGAGATGGCAATAAAAATTGTCAAATCCCCTATCAGACCATATTGCTCCGGAGAAAGAATTCTGGCAAGAATGATACCTACAACAAACGTTATACCCATAGATGAGATATTCTCTATGAACCCCCACCTTGCACCTGCAACAGCCGTTTGTTTAAGATTATCACTCATTTAAGCTGCCAATTAATTTTAGTACAACAACCCTTAATAATATCTGTCGAGATAATTATTACTTCATAGACTCTGCTGCCTTATTGAAAGTTGCAAGACCGCTCGTTGTAAGAGGGTGATTTAGAAGGCCTAGTATGGCTTTCAAAGGACATGTGGCAACATCTGCACCTGCTTGTACAACTTGAATAATGTGGCGCGTATGTCTTATAGATGCAGCAAGCACTTGTGTCTTATATCCATAAGTACGGTACATCTTTACAATGTCAGCTACTAGTCCAACGCCATCTTCACTGATGTCATCCAATCTTCCGATGAAAGGACTAACAAAAGTAGCACCCGCCTTTGCAGCCAGAAGTGCCTGACCTAGAGAGAATACCAGCGTACAATTTGTTGCATATCCAAGGCCGGAAAAATATTTTACTGCCTTTATTCCATCCTCTGTGCATGGAAGTTTGATTGTGATTTTCTCAGGACAAAGTTTATGTAAAAGCATCCCCTCTTTAACCATCCCGTCAAAGTCATTTGCAAAAACTTCCGCGCTTACCGGACCGTCAACTATCTTGCAAATTTCCTTATAGTGATTATAGATTTGCTCTTGTCCTTTCACTCCCTCTTTTGCCATAAGGCTTGGGTTAGTAGTTACTCCGTCAAGAATTCCAAGTGACTGTACCTTAGCTATATCCTGAAGGTTTGCAGTATCAATAAAAAATTTCATTTGCTTATATTTTTGTAAATATTATTTCAAAAGTTTATTCAACTATAGGGCTACTTCCGGTTCCCGTACATCATCTTGTAGTACTTCATGTAGGCGCCGCTAGTGCAATTATCCACCCAGTCCCTATGTGTCATATACCATTTGACAGTCTTCTGAATTCCCTCAGGGAAAGCAGTTTCCGGCTTCCACCCCAGCTCTTTTCTCAATTTTGAAGAATCAATTGCATAACGCAAATCATGTCCTGCCCTGTCGGCGACATGAGTTATTAGCTTTAATGAAGCCCCCGGCTTGCGTCCTAGCTCCTTATCTACTATCTTGATAACCAGCTTAATCAGGTCTATGTTTTTCCACTCGTTGAACCCGCCGATATTATATGTCTCACCGACAGTTCCTTTATGGAAAATCAAATCTATTGCTTTTGCATGGTCCTCTACATACAACCAATCTCTCACATTCTTTCCAGCTCCATAGACAGGAAGAGGTTTGTTATGCTCTATATTGTTGATAAACAGAGGTATCAGCTTTTCAGGAAATTGATAAGGCCCGTAGTTGTTGCTGCAGTTTGTGATAACTTCCGGCAGTCCGAAAGTATCATGGAACGCTCTTACAAAGTGGTCTGATGATGCCTTTGATGCGGAGTAAGGACTGTGAGGATCATACTTTGTTTTCTCCGTAAACAAAGTCTTGTCAAACTTCAAAGCACCGTAAACCTCATCGGTAGAGATGTGATAGAATCTGTGCAACTTGCTCATTTCCTCCTTATTGGCAAGCGTGCAGCCCCAATACTCCTTTGCCGCCTGAAGCAATGTCAATGTTCCAAGCACATTTGTCTTTGCAAAAATGAACGGGTCTTTGATGCTTCTGTCAACATGGCTTTCAGCAGCCAGATGAATAATTCCGTCAACCTTATATTTCTTAAGAGTCTCCTGCACAAATTTAAAATCGCAGATGTCCCCCTTTACAAAAGTGTAATTATTCTTGTTCTCTATATCCTTCAGATTTTCAAGGTTTCCCGCGTAAGTCAGCTTATCAAAATTAATGATGTGAACTTTTGGATATTTCTTCACAAACAATCTCACTACGCTAGAGCCAATGAATCCTGCTCCTCCGGTTATCATTATTGTTTTCATAATGCTATTTATTTTTCGATAATAGATTCTTTATGCAAACCTTCAGAGAATCACGCCAGTACGGCACCTCAACTCCAAAAGTATTTTTAATTTTTGTCTTGTCCAGAACAGAGAAAGGAGGTCTCTTAACTTTGCTTGGAAATTCATGAGAGTGGCAAGGATTCACTTTGCATTTTCTCTTCCCCATCTCTCCAATAGCTACTGCAAAATCATACCATGAACATACCCCTTCATTTGTATAATTATATATCCCTGAGTATTTTACGGCATCGTCTTTAGAGAGCTTCATCGCAATATTATAGATTGCTTTTGCCAGGTCTGCAGCATAAGTTGGCGTACCAGTCTGGTCAAAGACAACTTTTATCTCTTTATGCGTTGCCTGCAAATCCAGCATGGTCTTTACAAAGTTATGTCCGTATTCTGAATACAGCCATGCGGTTCTGATAATAAGATAATTGCCGGCATCCTTCTTTGATTTGTCTCCAAGAACTTTTTTAATATTTTTCTCCCCGTCCAGTTTGGTTACGCCGTACACTCCCGTTGGATTTTCTTTTGCATCCTCCTTATAAGGCAACACACTTCGTCCGCCCCCAAAAACGTAATCGGTAGAAACATGTATTAAAAAAGCACCCGCTTTCTTGCAAGCAACAGCAAGATTTTCAGGTGCTTTGCCATTTAGCAGTTCAGCAGTTTTATAATCATCTTCCGCCCTGTCAACATTGGTATAAGCCGCACAATTAATCAGAATATCTATTCTGTTATCCTTTACAAACTTTGTAACCGCAGCAAGATTTGTAATGTCAAGTTCTGCCACATCGGTAAAGAAAAAGCGTGCGTCTTTTGGATTGGCCAACATTGCAAGGGATGTACCAAGCTGCCCGTTTGCGCCCGTTACCAAAATATTTTTAAGACCGTTTTTGCTGCTCATTTTCAATTAATTAAAAGACAATTCCTTTTGACTTTGCATACTCCTTAAGAGACTGTCGCGATACATCTTTTGCACTCAAGATGACATCCTCCGGCTTAATTCTCCAGTCAATATTTATATCGGGGTCATTCCACTGAATGCCTCCCTCTGATTCATGATTGAACAAACTGCTGCACTTGTACTGAAACATAGCCTCTTGCTCAAAACAGAGAAACCGTGTGCAAATCCCTCTGGCATATAGAATTGCAGCTGGTTCTCAGCGGACAATTCCACTGAAACATATTTGCCGAAAGTCTTTGAACCGGGCCTCAAGTCCACGGCCACATCCAAAACAGCACCAATCACAACTCTTACAAGTTTTGCCTGCGCATGCGGAGCATTCTGAAAATGAAGGCCTCGCACAACTCCATAGCAGCTCTTGCTCTGATTGTCCTGCACAAAATCAGGAGCGCCCGGAATCAAACTGTTAAATCTCTCTTTATTGTAACTCTCAAAAAAATAGCCTCTTGAATCACCATAAATATCAGGTTTTAAGATATATACACCTTCTATTTCAGTCTCTTTTATTTCCATAATCCCGACAGATTTTCTTATTTCTCATTTAGTTCTATCTCAAGAGCATTGCCATTGGCAAGGTCCATAAGATATTTACCATAATCATTTTTAATCATTGGCTTTGCAATTTTCTTCAGCTCTTCTGCTGATATCCAGCCGTTTGAAAAAGCTATTCCCTCCAGACAGGCAATCTTTAAGCCCTGTCTCTGCTCCAGCACCTGAACAAAATTAGTAGCCTGGCTAAGAGAGTCATGCGTGCCTGTATCCAGCCATGCAAAACCGCGCCCCAGCAGTCTTACTTTTAGCGAGCCTCTATCCAGATATGCCTGATTTACAGATGTAATCTCAAGTTCTCCGCGGGCAGAAGGTTTAACATGCTCCGCAATATCCACAACGCTGTTAGGGTAGAAATACAATCCTACAACGGCATAATTAGATTTTGGATTCTTAGGTTTCTCCTCTATGCTCAGAACATTTCCGTTCTTATCAAATTCTGCAACTCCGTATCTCTCAGGGTCATTCACATAATAGCCAAAAACGGTAGCCTTGCCTTTTGCAGTTTGTTCAACTGCTCCTGACAACATCTTTGTGAAGTTGCTGCCGTAAAAAATATTATCCCCAAGCACAAGACAAACAGAGTCTTTGCCTATGAATTTCTTTCCAATTATGAACGCCTGGGCCAGTCCGTCAGGAGACGGCTGAACTTCATAAGAGAAGTTAACTCCGTAATCCTCACCGCTTCCCAGCAATCTCTTAAAGCCAGGCATATCATCCGGCGTGGAGATTATTAAAATATCCCTGATTCCTGCCAGCATAAGCACGGAAATGGGATAATAAACCATAGGCTTGTCGTAAATAGGAAGCAGCTGCTTGCTGACTCCCTTTGTAATAGGATAAAGGCGCGTGCCTGAACCGCCCGCTAAAACTATTCCTTTCATATTGATTTAATTGACTCCCAAAGTTAATGATTTTATTAGCCATGGGCAAATGCAGATTGCGGTGAGCCCTTCCCCTCTTTTTAGTACCGTAAAGAATATTTTCTTCCAAAAAAAATTTTTATCGCAAAATATTCGCTATATTTGGAGCACATTATAAAGAGATTCCATTATGAGATTAAATCGCATAAAAGATGTTTTAGAAGAAAAAGGCATATCGCAAATGTGGCTTTCAAAGAAACTTGGTAAGAGTTTTAGCACGGTCAATGCCTATGCTTGCAATAGGCTGCAACCCAGTCTTGACACTCTAGCAAAAATTGGTGAAATTCTTTCGGTTGATATGAAAGACTTGATTACGGATGAAGCGTGAACGAAAATAGACCATCAAATTAGAATAAATTGCAATATTTATGAGCAGTAGTTTTATAACAAACAAGGATAAGTTCCTATCAGATATTATCAATGGTATTCTCCCCAAAACCAATGCTGTAGATATATTGGTAGGTTATTTCTATTATTCTGGATATGTGCAATTATCAGACAATCTAAAGAATAAGAATATCCGAATCCTTGTAGGACTTGATGTAGATTTACAGATTACCAAGCATATTCGAGAGGTAGAGAACTTCAAGCAAGTCTTTACCTTCGCGAAGTAATATAAAGGAAGAATATTACAAGCAGTTCGTTAAGATATTCAATGATACAGACTTTTTAGATACTGCAGAAAACTGGAGCAATTCAAAATGTTTTATGGAAAGATTGTTGATGGATCATTGGAAATTAGAAAAACGCTTGAACCTTGTCATTCAAAAATGTATCTATTTGCTTATAATGATATGATGAATGAAGAAGGTGAATTGCCAGGAGTAGTCATTACAGGCTCAAGCAATCTTTCCTATCAAGGACTTACTGGCCGATTAGAACTAAATGCTCGTTTTAATGGTAAAGCAGATTATGAAGAGGGTGCATAATATATTTGAAGAACTTTGGGATAGTTCTGTTGTTGTTGTTGACAAGAAGCAATATTGATGAATGGAATAATAAAGTAATGGACTCACATTTGGTATGATAAAATTTATTCTCCATACTTGATGTATATCCGTGTACTTCGAGAATATTTTGCTATTCCTACAAAGGAGAACCTGCTCACTCCTTATGATATTACAGATGGGAAATATTCTAATCTCAAATATCAGACAGATGCCGTACAAATGGCTCTTAATGCTTTAGATAATCATAATGGTGCTATTGTGGCTGATGTAGTTGGATTGGGAAAAGTATTATTGCATCTACAATAGCTCGTAATTTGAAATTGCGAACTATTGTTATTTGTCCTCCTCACACTTGTGTAAGCAATGGGAAGGTTATAAAGATGAATTTGGTTTTACTGCTTCTGTATATAGCACTGGAAAATAGAAGATGCATTGTTCATTATGAAGAACTGTAAAAGATAATGAACAGTTTTTAATTATAATTGATGAAGCACATCGTTTTCGTAATGAATATACACAAGACTATGCATTACTGCACAATTTATGTTTGGCAAACAAAGTCCTGCTTCTGACTGCTACCCCATTCAATAATGAACCTGCTGATATTTATTCATTAATCAAGTTGTTCCAAATACCATCTCGTTCCACTTTAAAACAGTAGAGAATCTTGGCGCTGCATTTAAAAATTTGATAAATAGTTATAGAGATTTGAGTGAAGCAAAAAAAGGAAAGGCATCTGACGAAGAAGTATAAAGCAGAAGTAAAAAATATATCAAAGGATATCCGTTCCATTATCAGTCCATTGGTTGTGCGTCGTTCACGATTGGATTTACAGGATATAGATGAATATGCAGATGATTTGGTTCAACAAAATATTCAATTGTCATTCCCAATGACCCTAAGAACTTACTTACGATCTCAGCAATCTGAAAGATTTGTATCTAAATACACTTTGGATCGTATCAGCAAATCAAAGGTCAGCAAGGACTGATGTCTATAGATTTAAGGCAGCTCGCTATTCTCCAGTACTTTATGTTCACGAAGAAATGAAAGAAAAATTAGCTAAAGAATTGGAAGATAAGACTGGGGTTAAATTTAATCTGTTGATTGGACGACAAGGCTAATGTGGCTAGCTTTCATGCGTCATTTGTTAGTAGCTCGTTTTGAGAGTTCTGTTGCATGCATTTCAATCATCTTTGGGTATATGATTCAATCTTCCGAACACATTCTGAAATGGGTAGAAAAACGTCATAAGATACCAGTGTACAAGAAAGGTAATCTCCCCGATGTAAGTGACTTTCTATGATACTTCTGATGATGATTGGGAGGAAATTCAAGAAGCTTTTGACAAATATGAAGCCAAAGGGGTTCTTTGAGATAGACATGAAGTATATCAATGAATGATTTTGTCGAATGATGTTAAGTCCTGATATAAAATTGCTGAAGAATTTGCGTGAGCAATGGTTTGGAGCAGATAATACAATTCAAGTTTGATCCAAAACTTGACTCCTTCATCGATATTGTAAGAGAAAAGATGAAGAACAGATCCCTGCAACGCAAACTTATTGTTTTTTCAGAATATGCCGATACAGTCAACTATTTGGGAACAGCGCTCTTCTAAAAGCAGGCTTGCCAGTCATGAAATACACATCTGCTGATGCAACTCCTGCTAATAAAGACCTAGCATTAGAGCCAACTTTGATGCAGGCTTAAAACCGTCTATGCAGCAGAATGATCTATCATATTTTGGTTGCTACTGATGCAATTTCAGAAGGTTACAACCTACATCGTGCCGGAGCTATCTTTAATTACGATATACCTTATAATCCCACTCGTGTTATCCAGCGAATTGGGCGTATCAATCGTATCAATAAAAAAGTTTTCGATGAATCTATATATACAACTATTTCCCAACTGATGTAGGTGAAGCTGAAACTCGTACAAAAGAAATCTCTACATTAAAGATGGCTATGATTCATGCTATTATGGGAGAAGATACTAAAGCTTTGACCAAAGAGGAAGAGGTGCAGGCATACTTTAAGGAACGCTATCGAAAAGAATTTGCCACAAGCGAAGAGGCATCTTGGGATACACCTTATCGAAAAACACTTAATGAAATAAAAGGAACTGAAGCCTATGAAAAAGCATTAGAAATGCCTCATCGTGCTCGTACTGCTCGAAATATAGAAAAGCCATCGCAAGGTGTTTTGATGTTTGGAAAGAAGGGAATGATTTTGTCTTCAAAATAGGAAGTAAATCTTTGCTCCTGTGATGATTTCCAGCAGAAGAAGCATTATCCCTATTTGCTCTGAACCTCAGAAGAAGTACCCGTAGATTTGAGTAAGATTTTGATGATACCTATCAAAAAGTGAAAGCTGCACTTATTCAGTAGCGATGTGAAAGACCGTAATGAGAAAGATATTCTGAATGCAGTGAGCAAAATCAAAGTATTTACAAAAGAATAAATTACTACCAAAAGATTATCTTCTTGATTTGATGGCTGTCGTAAGGCGGATGCTTTGTCTGGCTATGAAATTCGGTTCATCAATCAGTTGGCATTGAAGGATGTTACTACACTTACCAAAAAAAATAACAGCGGAATATTTGGCTCGTATTATTATCACTCAAAACAAGGTTGATGATAGCGAAGAGACGTTGATTTTAAGTGAAGAACTACAAAAGTAAAAGTAAATATGGAATTCAATAAAGCATACAATCGTCAGGAATTCATGCAATTCCTTCAAAATAGTTTCTTGCCAGAAGACTTTCAAGACCCACAACAGAAGCTGTCACTTTCAGTACTCAGATGAAATATTCATGTGAGGCTATGAAACTTGGCACATCAGAAACACTTGATTTGGTAGTTTATGAGATCAAGCATACTTCACAACATGATGCCCGTGTAGCATTGTCAAAAGAAGCTTTCCGTATGTTGGCGGATGAAATGGAAGACCGTGCATTGGTCGTTTTTGTTCCAAAGGATAATTGTGACAACTATCGATTCTCGTTTATCGAGATATCGCTTGATATAGCACGAAGAAACTAATCGAATAAGCACGTAATTATAGCAACCCTCGCGTTACAGTTACTTGTTCGGTAAAGGCATAGCTTACTATACACCTAATAAGTATTTGAATATGAAGAGGGCGTGTGGTCAATGATGAAGATTTGCACAGCCGCTTTTCTGTTGAAGTACTTACTAAGGAATTCTATAATGAACTGAGTGACTGGTATGCATGGGCTATTCAGATTATTCGATTCCCAAATGATATCAATGACGATACGGATGATGCAAAATACAATAATGAGAGTGCTATTCGCTTAATCACTCGTCTTATCTTCGTTTGGTTCTTAAAGCAACGACACCTGATTCCTGATCAGAATTCTTCAATGAGAAATTCATTGCTCAATAATTTTAATAGAGGGGTTTAATCCTCATGCAAAAGTAAGACCTTTTTCAGCAAATCAAAGAAAGTAAGTACTATCAAAGCTATTCTTCAAAATCTGTTCTTCGCTATGCTCAACAGTCCTATCACTGCTGAAGGTAGCAATAAACTTTCTGAACGACATTTTCGTAATGGTAGAGGCGACTTTGATAACAATAAATTAATGCGCTATGAAGATTATTTTAGTAACCCACAATTGTTTGTCGATTTAGCCAATAAACTGTGCCATTCTTGAATGGTGGTCTGTTTGATTGTTTGGACGATAAGGACAACAGGAATGTATTATGATGGATTTCAGTGATACGTGAATCTATACGTAAGGCTTATTGTTCCCGATTATCTTTTCTTTGGAGAAGAAGTAGGTAAGAATATTGACCTTTCTGAATGGTATGGTAATAAGAATAAAAAGAAGGTATCGGCACGAGGTATTATTGACATATCTAAAACGTTATAACTTTACCGTAGAAGAGAATACCCCATTTGATCAGGAGGTATCGCTTGATCCCGAACTTGTTGGGTAAAGTATTTGAAAACTTATTAGCTTCATTTAATCCAGAAACACAAACCACTGCTCGAAAACAAACAGGCTCTTTCTATACTCCGCGTGAAATTGTGCAATACATGGTAGATGAAAGCTTAATTGCTCATTTAAAACGAACTGTTGGTGAAGAACTGGAACCACAGTTCCGTCAACTACTCCAATACTCAGATGATGCCTGTTGATTTTCCAATGAACAACGCAATGCTATCATGCAGTCGCTATACAACTGTAAGATACTTGACCCAGCTTGTGGTTCTGGTGCATTTCCCTATGGGTATGCTCCAACAGATGGTACATATCCTTGGGCGTATTGACCCGAATAATGTACAGTGGAAAGAGATGATGATGAATCAAGCCATCAACGAAACAACTGAAGCGTTCAAAAGTGCAACAAAAGAAGAACGACAAGAACAAATAGCAGATATAGAGCGCAGTTTTGACGAAGGAGTTAATCGCCCGGACTATGCCCGCAAACTCTATCTGATAGAGAATTGCATCTATGGTGTAGATATTCAGCCTATTGCTATTCAGATAAGTAAACTTCGTTTCTTTATTTCATTAGTTGTTGACCAAAACACAAATTCCGACCCTATAGATAACTTTGGTATTCGCCCTCTGCCAAACCTTGAAGCAAAGTTTGTAGCGGCCAATACGCTTATTGGGCTTAATAAAAAAAATGCAGATTTATTTGATTCTGAGGATATCAAAGCAAAGGAAAATGAATTAAAAATTGTTAAACACAAAATTTTTGCATCTAAATATAAAACTAAACGGAAATATCGTCAGGTAGTATTTAACATGCGTTTGGAAATAGCAGGTATGCTAAAAAAATGCGGTGCTGTGGGCAATGTCGAAGCACAGCAATTGGCTAGTTGGGATATGTTTGACCAAAATGCCTCGTCTCCATTCTTCGACCCTGAATGGATGTTTGATATAAAAAACGGTTTTGATATTGTGATTGGCAATCCCCCGTACGGAGCAAAATTACCAGAGACTCAAAAGAACTACCTGAAAGAGAAATATGCTAATCTTGTTGAGCGTATAAGAAATTCTTATTTGTATTTTATGGGAAAAGCGAATGAACTAAGTCCCGACGGAATAATAAGTTATATCGTTCCCAATGAGTTTCTTTTCCAAATATACATGTCTAGAGCTCGACAATTTTTCCTCTCAAAAACTCATATTTTACAAGTAATCAATATTGGTGAATCTGCATTTGATGCAGTAGTTCCTACCTGTATATTTATTCTTAATCATGAAATCTCTCATGATTATATAAAGCTAGCAGATTTAAGAAGTTTAGATATAATTAATTCGGATTTCTGTTTTGATAGCATTTCTTTCATACAAATGTCAAATCATGCTATTATTAAAAATCCACTGCACACGTTCTCGTTCGACTATAATAAGAATACACTTCTTAATAAATTATTGGATTTAGGGGGAAGACTAGAAGATTATTGCTTAAATATTTTTAATGGCATTAGTACTTCCTGTAACGATGTATATTTAATTGAACCAAATCAGTTAGAACAATTTAATTTCGAAAGAAAGGTTGTAAGACCAACCCTTAAGGGTGAGCACATACAGAAATTCTATATTCCTAATGAAGCCCCCCTATATATTTTATACATTGATTCAAAATTCGTTTTTTCAGATTCACCTAATGTCTCTAAATACTTGGAATTACATAAAAATACGTTGATAGCTAAAAGCGTAGAAAAACGTAATGGAAATAGGAATTGGTACGAATTATTTAGAGCAAGGAAAGAAAAGGAATTAGCTTGTATACCAAAAATTATTATTAGACAAACTAGTGATTGTATAATCGCAGCCATAGATACAAAAGGATATTATAGTATAGATTCAACAAATATTTTAATTATAAATCCTGTCTATTATCCTTCTATTAATTATTTATTAGCCATTTTAAACTCAAAGCTGGCTGATTTTTACTACAAAGAAGTATCGCAAGAGAATGGACGAGTTTTAGCCCAAGTTAAACCAATAAGAATTAAAAATATTCCTATGCCTAATATTGATAATCAATCAATACGACCAATAATGAAAATCGTCGACAGAATTATTGAAGCGAAGAGCATAAATCCAACTATTGATACAACTGTGGATGAACAAAAAATAGATCGTCTTGTCTACAATCTTTATGGGCTTACTTACGATGAAGTAAAGATTGTTGATCCCTATACTCCAATAACGAAGGATGAATATTTAAAAAATATAGAATAATGCTAGGAAAAGAAATAATTATTCGACGATTGGCAATAATAAAGTATCTATATCGCTTAGGCGTACAGCAGTCTGAACAAGTAGATGTGGTAGCGGGCTTTTCAATACTCTCTTTCCACGATTGCGCGGAAATGTTTTTGCTTCTTGTTTCAGAGAATAAAGGTATAAAGGCTCCTAGCTCTTTTATGGAATACTGGGATAAATTTCCGGAGTTAACTTTAAAAGAGTCTATGAAAGCTCTAAAAGAAAGACGAGTTAGCATAAAACACAAAGGACAATTCCCTTCAAAGTCAGATATAGAAATTAGTCGAATTACAATGACTAATTTTATGGAAGAAAATACACTTATCCAATTTGGGATTGAATTTAAGGATATCTCTGTATCTCAACTTATTTCATATAAACATGTTAAGTCATATATAGATAAAGCAGAATCTTCTTACAATAAAAATGATTTCTATGAAAGTATAGTAAATAGTAAGATTGCATTTATGGAATTATTATCATCGTATGAAGATAATAAAATAAAGCCATATAGCCTTAATAGTTCCTTGAACATTGGAGAGCAAATTGACGATGAATATAAAAAATTAGTAGGCTCTGATAGCAAATGTGGTGCAAAATGGTTCGAAAAAGTCACTAATACAATCAATTCTATTCGAGATATATTAAAAATCACTGCTTTAGGTATTGACTATAAGAGATATACGTATTTTGAGATCATAACCCCGATTGTTAATACATGGTGGGAAAACGGTAAAAGGAAATACGAACAATTGTCAAAGGATTTTTATGAAAATAATCATGAAATAAAGGGCTCTGATTGCAGGTTTTGTATCGATTTCGTTATTGACAATGCATTGAAATTGCAAGAATTCGATTATAATTTAAATTTTGTATTTAAACATAGTTAAATATGGATTTATCAATCATTGAACAATTGTGCTTTAGCACAGTGCGTATTGAAACATCAGATAACGTAGGTAACAAATTCTCTGGAACAGGTTTTTTCTTCAATCTAAAAATTGATGATAATAAACAAGTTCCACTAGTAATAACAAATAAGCATGTTGTTTCTGGCATGTCAAAAAGTTGTTTTATACTGACGGAGTGTAATCAGTTAGAGGAACCAGATTATAAAAAACATTTTTCTATTGTTATGGAAAATAATTTTGAAAGCAATTGGATTATGCACCCTGATTCCAAAATAGATCTATGTGCCATGCCTATAAATCCTATTATTGAAGAATCTTATCATAAATGTAATAAAAGATTTTTCTATAGGTTTTTTGATAATTCGTTAATTCCTTCAAATCAGCAATTAAATGAAATAGATATAGCGGAAGATATTTTAATGATTGGATATCCTAATGGATTATGGGATAGTGTCAACAATATGCCTATAGTGCGACGCGGTTCTATGGCCACTAATATAACTCTAGATCATAATGGAAAACGAGAATTTGTTATTGATGCAGCTTGCTTTCCTGGTTCCAGTGGTTCACCCGTAATTCTCTTCAATAAAGGTGGATATACAGATAAAAAGGGCAATTTAAATTGGGGAAAGGGACGGCTATTTTTACTTGGAATTTTATATGCTGGACCACAGCTAACAGTTACTGGCGAAATACAAGTAGTTACAGTTCCAAACATCCAACAAAAAGCTTTGTCAGTTTCTCATATTCCTAACAACTTAGGGTATATAATTAAATCTGATGCTATATTAGATTTCATTCCCCTTTTAAAGAAATTATTGAATATCTCATAAATATTGAGTACCCCAAACAAATAATACGGAACCACCTGGAAAGAATAAATACCTAGAAACTAAGACTTTAAATAAAAGATTAATAAACTGCGAAGAAAGTTTTCAAAAGATAAATTCAACCTATGGTAAATGAAAAACACAATAAAGCATAAAAATAAAATGAGAAAAGAAATACAATTCTTACTGTACAATATGCCAGATGAGCAGGGCAAGGTAGAAGTAGTGATTAAAGATGAAACGATATGGTGTACACAAAAAGCGATGGCTCAATTGTTTGGTATTGGTATCTCGGCAATTAGTAAACATCTGAACCATATATTTGAGGAAAGAGAATTAACTAAAGATGTGGTTGTTTCCAAAATGGAAATAACCACTCAGCATGGTGCAATGGATGGCAAAACACAGACTCATGATGTGGATTTTTACAATCTGGATGCCATCATTGCCGTAGGGTATCGTGTATCCTCACTTAAAGCAACACGCTTCCGTCAATGGGCAACAAAGATACTGAATGAATTTATCAGAAAGGGATTCGTTCTAGATGATAAACGCCTAAAACAAGGTAAAACAACCTTTGGCAAAGATTACTTTAGTGAATTGCTAGAAAGGGTACGCTCTATCCGTGCAAGTGAAAGACGGATTTGGCAACAAATAACGGATATCTACGCTGAATGTTCTTTTGATTATGATAAAAATTCGCCTACAACAAAGGAGTTTTTTCAGATGGTTCAAAATAGATTTCACTATGCCATAACTGGACAGACTGCACCAGAAATAGTGTATACGCATGCTGATCATAACAAGGAACACATGGGATTAACCACGTGGGAGAATGCCCCAGATGGACGTATTTTAAAGTCAGACAGCAAGATAGCAAAGAATTATCTTTCAGAGCAACAAATACGCAAACTGGAACGTGCTGTAACAGGTTATTTTGATTATATAGAAGACTTAATAGAAAACGAGAATGCATTTGACATGAAACAGTTTGCTGCGAGCGTTAATGAGTTCTTATCATTCAGAAAATATCAACTGCTACCTGACAAGGGGCATATATCCAGGACCCAAGCTGATGCAAAGGCTGAAAGTGAATATGACGCATTCAACAAAACTCAAAAAATAGATTCAGATTTTGATAAGGAAATGCGTGGACTTTTAGACAGTTGCCAGCGCACAAAGCGCGCTGGCAATTAGTGGTTTACGCGGCTACCGCCGCGGAGATGCATGCTCCCTTCGGTCGCGGGCCTTCGGCCTTATTATCATTACTCGAAAATCTTACTTGTAAAAATCTATTTGATGAGCAGCGAAGCTGCGAGTCCGCGCCGGAGGCGCGTGAATTTCAGCCCGAAGGGCTGTTAAAAAAGAGCAAAGCTCCCACAAAAAAAAGAGGACATCGCTGTCCTCTTTTTTTTGTGGGAGCAATAGGAGTCGAACCTATGACCCTCTGCTTGTAAGGCAGATGCTCTAAACCAACTGAGCTATGCTCCCGAATCACGGCCACTACGGCCTAATTGGGCTGCAAATGTATAACTTTTTTGTGATTGTGCAAAATTATTATTTAAAATTTTCCAGCGCTTCAGCTACCACATAAGAACTGCCTCCTATGAATATGAAATCCTCTTTTGCAGCAATTTGTTTTGCCTTTGCAATTCCGTCTTTTATACTGCCGGCACACTCCCCTTTAAATCCCATTTTGAGCATCTTTTCTTTTAGCTCAACGTCTGGCAAAGCTCTTGGACTGTTGGCATTTACAAAAATATAAAATGCATTCTGCGGAAGATAATCTTTTTCTGCTTCCAGGTCCTTGTCTCTCATAATGCCAAACAACATAATCAATTTTCCACCGCACAATTTTGCAAATCTTTGTTCTGCAGTTCTGCTGATTTGCTTGCCTAACATCCTAAAGGCGTGCTCATTATGTCCTATATCGCAGATGATTAAAGGATTCTCTCCCAATTGTTCCCAACGCCCTCTCAGTCCGGTAAGCTTTGCGGCATTCTCAATTCCGTAAATTACTTTTGCAAGAAGCGCATCATCAATTTCCAGCCTCTTTTCATCAGCCAATTGCTTAAGAATCAAGGACAAAGCAACTGCCACCGTTTTGATGTTTTTGTTTTGGCAATCGCCTTTTAGGTCTAAAGTTTCTGTTGCGGAAAGAATACAAGATGAAAATATATTTACGCTGCCGTGCGCTTGCACGTCAGCGTTATTTCCCGCCACAAAGCGGCGGGAAATTTTGTGGTTTGACGCGCTGCGCGCGGAGAGGCACGCTTCCTCCGGTCGCGGGCCTTCGGCCTTATTATCATTACTCCAAGAGATATATTTTGATGCTTTTTCGGCAAGGAAAATGGGAGAATTATTGTCAGCAGCGACCTGCATAAAGACCTCTTTTACACCGCTGTCGGGAGTACCTGTTTCTCCTATTACCACAGGGATATTCCGCTTGATGATGCCGGCCTTTTCCCCGGCTATTTCCTTGAGAGTATTGCCCAAGTACTGGCAATGGTCTAATCCAATGCTGGTTATAATTGAGAGCATTGGGGTTATGATGTTGGTAGAATCCAGGCGTCCGCCTAATCCGCACTCAATCACTGCAATATCCACATTGCATTTTGCAAAGTAATCAAACGCCATTGCAGTAGTGATTTCAAAAAAAGAGGCTTTTTTCTCTTCAAAGAACGGAGAGAATCTTTTTAGAAAATCATATACGAATTCTTTTGGGACCATCTCACCGTTTACTTTTATACGCTCGCGGAAATCTACAAGATGCGGAGATGTGTACAAACCAATTTTTAATGAGCCTCCGGCGGCCGGAGATACAGCGGCCGAGGAAGGAAGCTGCATAAGTGCGGATGCAATCATGTGGCTTACAGAGCCTTTGCCATTTGTACCGGCAACATGGACAGAGCGGAATTTCCTGCTTGGAAAACCAAGCTCTTTGTCAATCTCAAACATATTATCCAGGCCAGGCTTATATGCCACGCCTCCAACTGTTTGAAAACTAGGGAATTTTGTAAATATTTTTTCTACCTCTTTTTGGTATTCGGACTCTGTCATTTTTTATTTAAACTAAACTATATCATCAAACTATTTGGTATCCGGAAAGCGCACCATCTGCGGCACGGTTTCAAAGTTAGAAAAAAGAATTATTTTGAGTAAATTCGCACGTGTAAAAGCGCAAAAGATTTGCGCCGCCAAAATATCAAAAATCAAATCAGTAATGATTCTATTCTTTAAATCTAATGAGGGCCCGGTGCTGGCCTTGGAAACAAGCAAACAACTTTCTAATGAACACATTGCAGCGCTATGCTGGCTGTTTGGCAATGCTAAATTAATCAAGGGAGACAACGTCAAAGGATACTTTATCGGACCAAGACGTGAGATGATAACTCCTTGGAGCACAACGGCTGTGGAGATTACGCAAAACATGAATATCTCCGGCATTAAAAGAATAGAGGAGTATTTCCCTTCCAAAAGCTCTAAGCCTGAATATGATAAGATGCTTCAGAGATTTTACGGCGGACTGGACCAGAATATATTTACCGTGGACAAGAAGCCGGAGCCTATTGTGTATATCTCTAACTTAGAGGAATATAACATTAAAGAGGGACTCGCTCTTAATCCGGACGAAATCAAATATCTTAACGGGATAGCAAAGAAAATTGGGAGAAAGCTCACCGACAGCGAGGTCTTTGGTTTCTCTCAAGTTAACAGCGAGCACTGCCGTCATAAAATTTTCAACGGCACTTTCATCATAGATGGTAAAGAGATGGAAAGTTCTCTGTTTAAGCTTATTAAGAAAACTTCTAAAGAGAATCAGAATCTTATAGTAAGTGCATATAAAGACAACTGCGCTTTTCTGGAAGGACCTAAAATTAAAATGTTTCATCCTGCCGACCAGACAAAGCCTGACTTCTTTACGCTAAAAGAGAAAGAGACTGTAATTAGCTTAAAGGCTGAAACTCACAATTTTCCAACAACGGTTGAACCGTTCAACGGAGCTGCAACAGGAACCGGCGGAGAGATCAGAGACAGAATGGGAGGCGGAAAAGGAAGCTTCCCAATTGCAGGTACTGCTGTTTATATGACAAGCTACCCGCGCTTTGATTCAAAAACTGTCGGGAATAATAAAGACAGAAAATGGGAAAAGACGGCACCGCGCAAATGGTTGTATCAAAGCCCGCAAGAGATTCTTACTAAGGCATCTAACGGCGCCAGCGATTTTGGAAATAAATTTGGACAGTGCATTATCTGCGGAAGTCTTCTGACTTTTGAGCATACAGGAAAACAAAAAGGAGTTGAGGCAAACAATCCGCAATTTGGTTACGATAAGGTGATTATGCAGGCGGGCGGAATTGGATATGCAAAGAAATCTGATGCTGCAAAAGAGACACCTGTGAAAGGAGATAAAATTGTACTGCTTGGAGGTGACAACTATAGAATCGGCATGGGCGGCGGAGCTGTAAGTTCCGTCAATACAGGCAAGTACGGCAACGACATAGAACTTAATGCAATTCAGCGCGCAAACCCCGAGATGCAAAAAAGAGATTACAATGCAATCCGCGCATTATCAGAAAAAGAGAACAACCCTATTGTGTCCGTTCATGACCACGGGGCCGGCGGACATCTTAATTGTTTCTCTGAACTTGTGGAAGATGAAGGAGGTAAGATTGATACGAGCAAGCTCCCGATAGGAGACCCTACTTTGAGCCTGAAAGAAATCATTGGCAATGAGAGCCAGGAGAGAATGGGACTTGCAATGCATGAGAAGGATGTTGCTGAGTTGAAGCAAATTGCAGAGAGAGAGCGTGCTCCGTTTTATCAAGTTGGAGAGGTAACCGGAGATCACAGATTCACCCTTAAAGATGAGAAGAGCGGAGAGACTGCAATTGATTTGGAAATGGGAGATATGTTTGGAAGCGCACCTAAAACTTTCATGCATGATGAAACGTCTGAATATAAGTTCAATCCTTTAAAATACAGCGCCGGCAAGTTTGAAGAGTATTTAACGCAAGTACTTCAGCTGGAGAGCGTTGCATGTAAGGATTGGTTGACAAATAAAGTTGACCGCTCTGTCACCGGACTTGTTGCTTGCCAGCAATGCACCGGAGAAATTCAGCTGCCGCTTAATGATTTGGGCGTAACTGCAATTGGCTATGACAACAAAGAGGGCATTGCGACTTCATTGGGTCACGCCCCTATTGTTGGACTTATTGATTCCGCAGCAGGCTCCAGAATGTCTGTTGCAGAGGCCATTACGAATGTTGTTTGGACTCCGTTGAAAAACGGTCTGAAGGGAGTATCCCTGAGCGCCAACTGGATGTGGCCAAGCAGAAACAGAGGAGAGGATGCAAGACTTTATAAAGCTGTAAAAGCTGTCAGCGACTTTGCATGTGCGCTTGGAATTAATATCCCGACAGGAAAAGATTCTATGAGCATGACTCAGAATTATCCTGACGGAAAAAAGATTATAGCTCCGGGGACTTTGATTATCTCCACGGTAGCTCCCGCAAAAGATGTCAACAACATTATACATCCTAATTTACAGAAAGTTGCAGCAAGCACAATAGTTTATATTCCATTCTCAAAATGCGGATTTAAACTTGGAGGTTCCGCATTTGCGCAGACTCTTGGAGCTGTTGGAAATGAAGCGCCGGATGTTGAGTCCCCTGCATACTTTGCAGATTGCTTTAATACCGTACAGAAACTTATTGAGAAAAATCTGGTTCTTGCCGGTCATGATATTTCAGCCGGCGGTCTAATCACTTCTTTGCTGGAGATGTGTTTTGCAAACAAAGAAGGCGGCATAAAACTAACTGATATTCAGCTGCCTTTAATCAATTTCATGTTTTCAGAGAGACCTGGCGTATTGCTGCAGGTTGCAAACAAAAACCTTAAGGAAGTTGAAAAAATCTGCGCCGCAGCAAACGGAGAATCAAAAGAATCTGTCGGGATATACAAGATAGGCAGCTACATAAAAGAGAGGAAAATTTCCGTTCTTGGAAAAATCAATTTGAATATTGATAAACTTAGGGACGTCTGGTATAAGACCTCTTACCTGCTGGACAGAAGACAAAGCGGAGCAGCTTGTGCATTAAAACGTTACAAGAATTACAAAAAAGAGCCGCTTAAGTTCAAGTTCCCTAAGAACTTTGACGGAAGCCTTGCAAAGTATCTTGCAAAAGAGCCGGGGAGCAAAGCGCCGGTTGCCGCAATCATCAGAGAGAAAGGAAGTAACGGAGACAGGGAGATGGCATGGTGCCTGTATCTTGCAGGGTTCAGAGTTAAGGATGTGCACATGACCGATTTAATTTCCGGCCGCGAAACTCTTAAAGATGTGCAGTTTATAGTTTTTGTTGGAGGATTTTCAAATGCCGATACGCTTGGTTCCGCAAAGGGCTGGGCAGGCGCATTCTTATATAATGAGAAAGCAAATAAAGCATTGAATGACTTCTATTCCCGCAAGGATACAATAAGTCTTGGCGTTTGCAACGGTTGTCAGCTCATGGCTGAGCTTGGACTTATAACACCTTCTCACAGAGAATTTTCTCCAAAGATGACACATAATCTGTCAGGTAAATTTGAGAGCAAATTTGTTGGGGTGGAAATTCCACAATCTTCGTCAATTTTACTTAAATCTCTGAAGGGCAGCAAGCTTGGCATTTGGGTTGCTCATGGAGATGGCAGGTTCACCTTCCCTAATGCAAAGCTGGATGGAATGCAGGTTGCCATTAAGTTTAATTATGATGAATATCCTGGCAATCCAAACGGCTCTCCAAAAAGAATTGCGGGAGTTTGCAGCGCAGACGGAAGGCACCTTGCAATGATGCCGCACCCGGAAAGATGCATAAGACCTTGGAACTGGGCATGGTATCCGGAGTCACTTAAGAAACAAGAAGTTACGCCATGGCATGAGCTGTTTGTAAACGGCCGCAAATGGTGTGAAAAACATAAAAAATGAGCAAGAATAATTACAAAGGATTCAGGAAACCGGCCAATCCGGATTCCGGCCTGCAGAAAGTGATAAATAATCACGGAAAACTTCCAAAAATTTTTGTGCTTGATACTAATGTAATCTTGCATGATTTCCATTCCATCTATAAATTTCAGGAGAATGATTTGGTTGTCCCTCTGGCAGTTATAGAAGAGTTGGATAAGTTTAAAAAAGGCGACGGGACTATCAATTACAACGCCCGCGAGTTTGTCCGCAAGATAGATGAGCTGAGCGATCAGAACCAAAACAGCGGAAGCGGTTATCCTCTTGGCCCGGGGCTTGGTACTATAACGCTGTCTGTAAATCACCCATTTCCAAAGGAATATGAAGGATGCTTTGAGAACGATATTCAGGACCACAGAATTTTGTCAACAGCAATCTGGTATAAAAATCAGTATCCCGACAGGACCGTCTGCCTTGTAACCAAGGATGTTAACCTTAGAATGAAGGCCAAGGCTCTTGGGATGTTCACACAGGATTATCTGACAGACCATATTAAGGAAGAGCGCTTCACACAAGATTATGAGAGAGTTACAGTCTTAAAAGATGTGCCCGCGGCAATTGTGGATAAGTTGAACACAAATCCGAATGGAGTTACGCCTGCTGAACTTAAACAGGATAATCCCGTATTCAATCAGCTATATAAAATTATAACCGGCGGCATTCAGGGAAGAGATGACCAGCAAAACGGAGAGGACAGAAATCCTATCAGGAAAAATATAGTTCTTGCCCGTTACAGTCCTGATACAATGACTATTGTAAAGGTAAACTCTTTGAGCGAATATGGTATTGCTCCTAGGAATGAAGAGCAGGTATTTGCAATGGATGCAGTTATGAATCCGTCAGTTGAACTTGTATCATTGACCGGAACAGCTGGAACAGGAAAAACTCTTATTGCAATAGCTGGCGCCCTTGCACAAGCAGACAGATATGATCAAATACTTGTTGCCAGACCTGTAATAACACTTAGAAATGAGGAACTTGGATTTATCCCAGGCAGCGTGCAGGATAAGCTTGCGCCGTTCATGCAGCCGCTTTATGATAACCTTGCAGTAATAAAGAAGAACTTTGGAATTTCATCAAAGGAAAATGTAAAAATAGAGGACATGCTTAGAAACAACAAGCTGGAAATTTCTCCGCTTGCTTATATCAGAGGCCGCTCCCTGTCAAAAGTTTTCTTTATTGTTGATGAGGCGCAAAACCTTACCCCTCACGAGGTTAAGACAATTATAACCAGAGCGGGAGAAGGAACAAAGATAGTCTTCACGGGAGATGTTCAGCAGATTGACCAGCCATATTTGGATAAACTTTCCAACGGTCTTACTCACATCAGCGATAAGCTTTACGGAGAAAAATTATTTGAGCACGTTAACCTTGTCATGGGTGAACGCAGCCAGCTTTCTGAACTTGCGGGAAAAAAGCTGTAGGAGTAATATCTCTGAGTAATAAAAAGCCGAAGGCCTGGCACGAAGTGCCAGTGCAGTTCCGCGGCGGTAGCCGCGTGAATCCCAAGTTGCCTTGCCGCTTTGTGGCAAGGCAAATAAAAAAACAGCCGTGAAAAATCACGGCTGTTTTTTTTGTGCTTCGGCCTTGTGGGCAGATACTTCTACTTATAAGACTTTATAGCAGCCTGCGCAGCAGCCAACCTTGCAATTGGAACGCGGAACGGAGAACAAGATACATAGTTGACTCCCAAGTTGTTAAAGAACTCAACACTTGCAGGATCACCACCGTGCTCACCGCAAACTCCGCACTTAATAGAAGGATTTGTCAAATGTCCTCCCTTTATTCCCATCTCTACTAGCTTGCCGACAGAAGCCTGGTCCAAAGTCTGGAACGGATCAGCATCAATAATCTTCTTGGATAAATAATCTCCCATAAATGAACCTATATCATCTCTGGAGAAACCAAATGTCATCTGAGTTAAATCGTTAGTACCAAATGAGAAGAACTGAGCGCTTCTGGCCATCTTGTCAGCCATAATAGCAGCACGCGGAATCTCTATCATGGTACCAAACATATACTTAACATCAACACCCGTTTTTTGTTTAACTTCCTTATGAACTCTATCGCATATTTCCTTCTGATTATCAAGCTCATTAGGAGAAATAGTAACAGGAATCATAAGTTCAGGAACAGGTTTGTGACCTTCATTCATCAGCTCAACCGTCGCATTAAAAATAGCTCTGAATTGCATCTCTGAAACTTCCGGATATGTGATACCAAGTCTGACGCCTCTGTGTCCCATCATAGGGTTAACCTCATGCAGAGCCTCTCCTCTCTTCTCAATATCATTCATGGAAATATCCAAATCTTTAGCAAGCTGTTTGCGCTTCTCATCTGATTGCGGAACAAACTCATGCAAAGGAGGATCCAGCAATCTGAACGTAACAGGTTTGCCGTCCATAACTTCCATAGTAGCTTTAACAGAAGCCTTTACATAAGGTTCAAGTTCTGCAAGAGCCTTTCTTCTCTCAGCTGTAGTATTTGACAGAATCATCTTTCTCAATTTAGCAAGAGGCTCTTCTGAATTCTTTCCGTAAAACATATGTTCAATACGGAAAAGACCAATTCCCTCCGCACCAAACTTAAGAGCGACAAGAGCATCAGCAGGATTATCCGCATTTGTTCTTACACCCATAACTCTGTATTTATCAACCATCTGCATATACTTTCTGAATCTCTCGTTTTCAGAAGCATTTACAGTTTTAATAGCCTTATCGTAAACAAGTCCGCGGCTACCGTTTAAGCTGAAGATATCACCTTCACTATAAGCTGCGTCGCCGATAGTCATTGTCTTTGTAAGCATATTAATCTTAAGCGCATCACATCCTACGATGCAGCACTTGCCCCAGCCTCTCGCTACAAGGGCGGCATGAGAAGTCATTCCGCCTCTGGCAGTCAAAAGTCCGTCTGCAGCACGCATACCTTCAACATCTTCCGGGTTAGTCTCCTCTCTTACAAGGATAACTTTCTGGTGACGTTTTGCAGCCTCAACCGCAGCCTCAGGCGTAAATACGATTGAACCTACAGAACCGCCGGGTCCTGCAGGAAGTCCCTGTGCAATAGGCTTTTCTCTCTTCTCGTCTGCTGAATCAAGAACCGGATGCAAAAGCTCATCAAGCTGCTTTGGAGCAACCCTCATAACTGCAGTCTTCTCATCTATAAGACCTTCATTAAGCATATCCATTGCCATATTCAAAGCGGCAAGACCTGTTCTCTTTCCAATTCTGCACTGCAACATCCAAAGTTTTCCATTCTCTATGGTGAACTCCAAATCTTGCATATCATGGAAGTGGTGCTCCAAATTGCTCTGGATGCCAACTAATTGCTCATATACTTCAGGCATTGCCTGCTCCAATGAAGGCATATTCTTATTATGCTCATTCTTTGTTGCTTCATTCAATGGGTTTGGTGTTCTGATACCTGCAACAACATCCTCTCCCTGTGCATTAACCAACCACTCGCCGTAAAATTTATTCTCACCTGTAGCAGGGTTTCTGGAGAATGCAACTCCGGTTGCAGATGTATTGCCCATGTTTCCAAAAACCATAGACATCACGCTAACTGCAGTACCCCAATCATCAGGGATGCCCTCTATTCTTCTGTATGACACAGCTCTGCGGCCGTTCCATGATTTAAATACGGCTCCAATTCCACCCCATAGCTGCTCCATAGGATCATCAGGGAATGGTTTTCCAAGTTCCTGCTTAACCCTAATCTTGAAGTCTGTACAAAGTTCTTTCAAATCTTCCTCTGTTAAGTCAGTATCCAACTTATAACCCTTCTCCCTCTTAACCTTTGCAAGCATTCTGTCCAGCTGAACTCTGATTCCGTTACCATCCTCAGGTTCAATACCTTCTGCCTTCTCCATTACAACATCTGAATACATCATAATAAGACGGCGATATGCGTCATAAACAAATCTTGGATTTTTAGTTTGAGCAATCAGTCCCGGGATTGTTGCTGTACAAAGTCCGATATTAAGAACTGTCTCCATCATTCCTGGCATAGAGCTTCTGGCACCTGAACGGCAAGAAACAAGCAATGGATTCTTAGGGTCACCAAATTTTCTCCCCATTATTCCCTCTGTTGCAGCAAGAGCCGCATCTACCTCTTCTTTAAGACCTTCCGGGTATTTGCAATTAAGTTTATAATATTCATTGCAGCAATCAGTTGTAATAGTGAAACCTGCAGGAACAGGCATATCAAGCAAACACATTTCTGCCAGGTTTGCTCCTTTGCCTCCAAGTTCATTTCTCATTTTGCCGTTTCCCTCTGCGGAAGTTCCGCCAAAACGATATACTCTCTTTGTATCAGACATAGTTTTTAGATGATTTATTATTCTTTGTTTATTTCAATGCGCGCAAAAATAAAAAAAAAATGCCAAAAAACTATAAAAAATAGAGGAAAATTAACTCAAACCTCTACAAATTAAGAATTTATAAAAGTAACAATATTGTTTCAAATTTAACACTATCAGAGAGTTAAATTTCAACATCGTAAATTTTACTCGTCAAAAAAATCCGGAAACGGAAATAAATAATAATGAGGAATAAAAATGTATCAATTGGCCTCCGCTAAAAGTTGCAGCAGATTACATTTGCCACAACGGCAATAATGCCGGAGATTTAATACTGAATGTAAGATGGAAAAAATTGTGAAATTTTTTAAAGAGAACAGAAAGGGCATAATCTGGTTTCTTGTTATTCTCCTAATTGCCTGGCTGGCAGCAGAATTAATACAAAATTGGGAAATTGCGCAAGAGGGATTTAATGAGGGATACAACAGGTAGCAAACTGTCGGGAGTCTGCAAACGAACTTGCAATTAGTTGAAGAGCAACTCTTTATACTCTTTAAGGCACCGTTCAATGGAATAAAGTTCTGCAGCTCCCATTATTTGCTCCTCTGACTCTTTCATGTCAAGCTGCTCATCTACCTTTCTATCCTCTTCAGATTCAGTTTGTTCCTCTAGCTTATATTTCAAAAAATGAGAAATAGCATTTGCAAAAGACTCAGGATTATTATCAGCTAACCTGGCAAGTTCTCCATTGCCGGTTATCTCCCTGAACACAGGAATATTGCTGCATATAACATCTACTCCCGCTATAATAGCCTCAACCACAGATATTCCAAATGTATCCTGATTTGATGCGTAAACATAGCAAGAGACTGTTTTAAGCAAAGATGGAACATCCAAATCCGGATGCATAAAGAAAATGTCTCCGCCTAAATTGTTATCACGACAGAAATTAAGGCAGTCTGCCATTTCATCTCTATCGGGATATAAGTCATTAACTTCCTGCTCTTTAACTCTGCGATAATCTTTTTCAAATGTTGAGCGGCCTACAAAAAGAAATGCAAACGGAAGCTCCCCTCTTTTTTTCTTGAGCAAATCAATTGCCTTGCATACAAGCATTTGGTCACGCTGCGCATAAGATGAAAATCCGCCTACCATTGCAAAAATCATTTTTCCGCGCGGTATTGAGGAATCCGGGTCTCCGGGATAGTGCATGACGTAGCTGTTCAAATCCTCATAACTTATTGGTTTTGCGTTTAATATACGAGGCACATAAACGCCGTTGTGGATAACGGTAGACTTCATCAGCACTCCGCCTTTGCTGTCCCCATACTCCGGATACTGGTGATACTCTCTAAGATAGAACTCTTTGGCAGCATTGCTCTCAAAACAAATTTTACAGCGCTTAAGGAAAAATCTGTCCAGCACCCTTATTGTTTTTTCAGAGATAGAACTATCTATGGCTCCAAGGAAAAATTCAGATAAGTAGTTTAAATTCAAAGTCATGCCGTGAATTGTCAGGACAACGGTTGCATGCTTGCGATTCTTTCTGCTGTGAAAAAATCCTTTTATGTTGTAAGGAATAACTGCAAGCCGTGCGCGATATGCATCTATATTGCTGTGACAGTGAACAATTTGGATATCATTGGCTCTAATAATCTCCCTAAGTTTTTTAACATAGGAAATCATCCAGCTTATACTCCATTTATCTAATTTGAATATCCCGACAGTTGCACCATTAGAAAAATCATTTAGCCTTGCCTGAGTAGAAGGCAGATTATAAACAACATAGTAATTGAAATAATTTTTCTCACGGTTTCCGCGGATCATGTCAAGCACCAGATTCTGCGGGCCGCCAAAAGACAAATCCCTCAACATGTGAAGGACATTAATTGGAGCATTAGTATCAATCCTTCTTTTTCTTGACATAACTAATTTAAATCAAGTATTTTGTAGCCCCACTGGGAATCGAACCCAGATTTGAAGTTTAGGAAACTTCCGTTCTATCCATTGAACTATGGGACCAAAAGACACGCAGCCAGCTGCGCGCTATTTTAATATGCCCACCTGTAAAGCTCTGCTCCCCAGGTAAATCCGGCGCCAAATGCAGAGAACACCAGCAAATCTCCCTTATGGATTCTATCTCTAAAATCCCACAAAGCCAGCGGAATTGAAGTTGCGGCCGTATTGCCAAACTTCTCTATATCAATGAGAACCTTGTCCTTGGCAAGTCCCATTCTCTTTGCAGTTGCGTCTATAATTCTCAAATTGGCCTGATGAGGCACAAGATAAGCAATATCATCAGCTTTTAGATTATGCCTCTCCATAATCTCAGCAGAAACATCCGCCATACCTACGACAGCATGCCTGAATACCTGCTGACCCTCCTGATGGATATAGTGCATTCTCTTTCTAACTGTCTCTTCAGAAGCAGGATACAGAGAACCTCCTCCAGCCTGGAAAAGATACTTTCTTCCAACTCCGTCAACATGAAGTATGGAATCCAGCAATCCATAATTTTCATCTTCACAAGGCTCTACCAACATTGCAACAGCAGCGTCTCCAAAAAGCGGACAAGTGCTACGGTCCTTGTAGTCAGTAATTCCGCTCATTCTCTCTGCGCAGATATATAGAATCTTCTTATACTCTCCGCTCTCAATAAATTTGCGCACTGTCTCAAAAGTAAATAGAAATCCGCTGCATCCTGAATTTGTATCAAATCCCCACGCATGCTTAATTCCAACTTTATCAGCAATTACATTAGCCGTAGCCGGGAATTGCATGTCCGGCGTAACCGAATGACATACAACTAATTGTATATCATCGGGATTAGTATTTGTAGAAGCCAAAAGTTTCTTTGCAGCCTCAGCTCCCATGAATGAAGTTCCAAGTCCGTCCTTCTTTAATATTCTTCTCTCTTTTATTCCCACGCGGCTCATAATCCACTCATCTGAAGTGTCAACCATGTGAGTTAATTCCTCATTTGTAAGGACATAATCAGGAAGATAGGCCTCTATGCCTGTTATTACTGCTCTTAACTTACTCATCTTTAATAATTTTAGTACCCTTGGACAATTTATCCACAAGTCCGTTCTTGGCCGCTTTTTCCGCCTCCAAAATCATATTCTTTATAGCCAGAGGAGTGGAAGCTCCATGTCCTATTACAACAGCGGCAGAAATTCCAAGCACCGGAGTGCCGCCGTAAAATTCATAATTAAATCTATTCATGAAAGGATGACTAACTCCAAGTTTTGAAACAAGCGCGTACATTCCTTCCGCCTGCTTTAAAACAATGTTCCCCACAAAACCATCAGTCACAAGCACATCCGCGATTCCTCCGTTGAACAAGCTGTTAGCCTCCATGTTGCCGACAAAATTGAATTCAGAAGAATCCTTCATAATTTTATACGCCTCCTGCGTCTCCATATTTCCTTTCTCATCCTCTGAGCCTACGTTAAGCAAAGCTACTCTTGGAGCTTTAATGCCCATCATAGTTTTAGCATAAATAGAGCCAAGAATTCCAAACTGATACAACACATCTGCTTTTGTATCGGCATTAAATCCTACGTCCAGAATCAAAATATCGCTTCCGTCAGCAAGCGGCATTTTAGCAGAAATACATGGCCGGATAACTCCGGGCAAAAGGTTCAAAGTGTAGACTGAGCCGGTTAGCATTGCGCCGGTATTTCCGGCACTTGCAAAAGCATCCAATTCATTGTTCGCCAGCATTTTAAAACCAATATGCATGCTGGAGTTCGTCTTCTTTATGTATGCTTTTACCGGGTGCTCCCCCATTCCAATCTGCTCAGGAGCGTGCTTAATAATAAAATTGCCGGAGTCAAAGCCATAATGCTCGCAAACCCCGGTAATTTTCTCGCTGTCGCCAACAAGAACAATTTTAGCATCAGCGTCAATTTTAGAATAAGCGTCAATTGCTCCCAGAATAACGTTTTCCGGGGCAAAGTCTCCGCCCATTGCATCAACGCCAACCTTAATCATTGCACCTTACTTGGCATTCTCTTTAGAGATGATAAGGCGTCCCCTGTAGTAACCGCACTCAGGGCAAACGTGGTGATACATAACTGTAGCGCCGCAATTTGAACAAGTTGAAAGTGTTGGAACCTCTGCCTTATCATGAGTTCTTCTCTTGTCTCTTCTTTGCTTAGAAAGCTTATGTTTTGGATGTGCCATTTTAAAATATTTTTAAATAATTAATTATCAGTTATTTGCCGCCAATAATAATCATCGCGACAGTTTACTTCTTCTTCTTCCCCGCCTCTTTAAGCAGCTTGTCCAGCCCGCTGAAAGGAGCATAAGTCTCTTTATCCTCCGCTGCATCCTCCTTGCCTTTAAGCTCTTGCAGCTTTTTCAGCATTTTAGGATTGCACTTCCCCTCTTCATGAACTTTCTTAAGAGGAAGATTTACGCAGATATAATCATATATAAACTGCTTTAAATCAAGCTCTCCCTCTGACGGGTCAATAATCAGGAACTCATCAGTGCTCTCCGTTTTCTCCCCCAGCTTTGCCGCCTTAACGGCCACATCAGCTGTAAAATCCATCGGGATTTCAAGGTCATCCAAACATCTGTCGCACTCCGTAACCACGGTTCCGACAACGTTGCAACTCACGTTCATCCAGCCGCTTCCCTTATCCAATTCCACTTTAGCAACCAGACTGGCATCCTTAATTTGAGAATTATCAAACTCTCTAAAAAAATCACCTTTTACGGGAAATTCATAGTCATGCTTTCCCTGCGCAAGTCCGCTTATCTGAATCTTATAATCCATCGCCGAGCCTCTTAAATTCGTTGGGGGCGCAAATATACTTAAATAATCGGTAAAGGCAAAAACTAGTCTGAATTCTGCTGCTGGTGCCTCTTGCGCTCGTTCTCGTCCAGATAAATTTTCCTTATCCTCAAGTGCTTTGGCGTAACCTCTACAAGCTCATCATCCTGAATATACTCCAGCATCTCTTCCAGTGTGAACTGCATTGGAGGAGGAAGAACGGCCTTCTCATCAGAACCTGATGCTCTAACGTTTGTAAGCTTCTTCTTAATGCAGATATTGACATTCAAATCCATGGCTCTTGTGTACTCGCCCACAACCTCGCCTGCATACACTTCATCACCCGGATTGACAATCCATTTGCCTCTGTCCAGCAACTTCCACATAGAGTATGCAACTGCAGTTCCGGTCTCCAAAGCTACAAGGGAACCGTTAGTTCTCTTCTCAATCTCTCCTTTGTACGGCTCATAACCTTTATATCTGTGAGCAATGATTGCCTCACCGGAAGTAGCAGTAATCAAATTGCTTCTAAGTCCTATGATACCTCTTGCAGGAATATCAAAATCCAAGTGAACTCTGTCTCCTCTGTGGTCCATGTGCAGCAGCGCGCCTTTTCTTCTTGTAGTAATCTCGATAGCTTTTCCAACCATCTCCTCCGGCACATCAACTATCAGGTGCTCAATAGGTTCGCAGCGCACGCCATTTATGTTCTTATCAATAACTTTAGGCTGCCCTATCTGAAGTTCAAACCCCTCTCTTCTCATCGTCTCAATCAAAATTGACAAGTGAAGAACGCCTCTTCCATATACAATAAAGGAGTCTGAAGTTTTTCCCGGCTTAACCCTAAGAGCCAAATTCTTCTCCAGCTCTTTATCTAGTCTGTCCTTCAAGTGCCTGGACGTTACATATTTACCGTCGCGACCAAAAAAAGGAGAGTCATTAATGCAGAAGAGCATGCTCATAGTTGGCTCATCTACAGAGATTGGAGGCAACGCCTCAGGATTTTCAAAATCAGCAATTGTATCTCCGATTTCAAATCCCTCTATGCCGACAACAGCGCAAATATCACCGCTCTCTACCTCTGCCTGCTTTGTCTTCTCCATTCCTGTAAATACCATCAAGTCCTTGATTCTCTGCTTCTCCTGGCTGCCGTCTCTCTTGCACAAAGTGATGTCCTGGTTAGCTTTTAGTATGCCTCTTTTAACTCTGCCTATTGCAATTCTGCCAACGTAAGGCGAATACTCCAAAGAGGAAATCAGCATCTGAGGAGTTCCCTCATTGTCCTGTTCTGGAGCGGGAATTTCAGATATAATCAAGTCCAGCAAAGGGATAAGATTTGTGGTCGGCTTCTTCCAGTCCAAAGACATCCATCCTTGTTTTGCGCAACCATAAACTGTCTTAAAATCAAGCTGTTCCTCAGTTGCATTAAGAGCAAACATCAAATCAAAAACCTGCTCGTTAACCTCATCCGGCTTGCAATTCTGCTTGTCAATTTTATTAATTACAACAAGCGGTTTCTTGCCCATTTCCAATGCCTTCTGCAGCACAAATCTGGTCTGAGGCATACACCCTTCAAACGCATCCACAATAAGCAGCACACCGTCCGCCATGTTTAAAACTCTCTCAACCTCACCTCCAAAATCGGCATGCCCCGGAGTGTCTATAATGTTGATTTTGTATCCTTTATACGGAATGCTCACATTCTTTGAAAGAATGGTGATTCCCCTCTCGCGCTCAAGTTCATTATTATCAAGAATCAGCTGGCCGTTCTTCTCAGTCTCCCTTGTAACCTTTGCCTGCATAATCATCTTGTCCACCAGCGTAGTCTTGCCGTGGTCAACGTGAGCAATAATTGCTATATTTCTAATGTTTTGCATAATCGGCTGCAAAAGTAGAGAAATATTGTTTTTTTTAGCAGTATCTTTGAAGAAAATTTTTAAAATCTTAACAATGGACAAAATCATTATCCTTGATTTCGGTTCTCAGGTAACACAGGTGATAGGCAGAAGAGTCAGAGAATTAAACGTTTACTGTGAGATTCACCCTTTTAACAAGTTCCCTTTTTTAGCTCCCGACAGCTCATCTGCAGGAGAAAAAATAATTCCTTCAGATATAAAAGGAGTCATACTTTCCGGGAGTCCGTTTTCAGTAAGAGAAAAGAATGCGCCGCAAATAGATTTGTCAGATTTCTTTGGAAAAATTCCTGTGCTTGGAATCTGCTATGGCGCACAATATATTGCATATAATTGCGGCGGAAATGTTGAGGCTTCGCAGACAAGAGAGTACGGCAGAGCGGAATTAACAATCGCAAAAATTGCAAATTCAAGAGGAAAGTCTGGCAAAGGCAATAATTCAGGTGACAGCATATTTAATGGTATTCCTAAAAAGTCATTCGTATGGATGAGCCACGGAGATTCCATAACAAAGCTTCCAAAAGGAGCTGAGCTAATTGCCTCCACATCAACAGTTAAGAACGCCGCCTATAAGATGAATGTTCCTGCCGTTGAATGCAAATCTTCCCGCTCAAAGTCAAAGTGCAACACGCTTGCAGTATACGCATTCCAATTTCACCCGGAAGTTTTTCATTCTCAATATGGCGGCAAGATGCTGGAGAATTTTGTGATGGGAGTATGCGGGTGCAAAGGAGACTGGACAACAAAGTCTTTTATTAAATCAACTGTCGCTGAGCTAAAAAAGAAAATAGGAAATGACCAAGTTATCCTGGGCCTTAGCGGAGGCGTTGATTCTTCCGTTGCCGCTGTGCTCATTAACAAGGCCATAGGAAAAAATCTGCACTGTATTTTTGTGGATAACGGACTGCTGCGCAAGAATGAATACGAGGAAGTACTCAAGCAATATCGCGGGATGGGATTGAATGTGATTGGGGTGGATGCCAGTGAAAAATTCATGACCGCGCTAAAGGGTGTGACTGATCCGGAGAAAAAAAGGAAGGCCATAGGAGGAACTTTCATAGACGTGTTTGATTCTGAGGCACAGAAGATTAAGAACGCAAAATGGCTTGCGCAGGGAACAATCTATCCAGATGTGATTGAGTCAAGTTCCGTTAACGGTCCGTCCGCAAAAATTAAATCTCACCATAACGTTGGCGGTCTTCCGGAGAAGATGAATTTGAAGATTGTTGAACCGCTGCGCTCCCTGTTTAAAGATGAAGTGCGCAGGACCGGACGCGCCCTTGGAATAAAAAGAGAAGTTATATCCCGCCATCCGTTCCCGGGCCCGGGACTTGGCATCAGAGTATTGGGAGAAGTAACAAAAGAGAAACTGCAAATTCTTAAAGAAGCTGATGCTATTTATATTGGAGAGATGCGCAAATACATGACAACTCTGCCGCCTGCATCAAACGGTTTTGTTGCAGAAGAAATGGCAAAAGAAAAAGCTGTCGGGAAGAGAAAAGAAGATTGCAAAATATCCTTGTATGACGCTGTATGGCAGGCTGGTACGATTCTGCTGCCTGTGAAAAGCGTTGGAGTAATGGGAGATGAAAGGACTTACGAATATACAGTTGCATTACGTGCCGTTGTTTCAAATGACGGAATGACAGCGGATTGGGTGCATCTGCCCTATGATTTTCTTGCAAAAGTTTCAAATGAAATCATAAACAAGGTTAAAGGCGTTAACCGCGTCTGCTATGATATTTCATCAAAGCCGCCGGCAACTATTGAGTGGGAATAAAAATTATCTAGCTAAAAGCCTCAAATTCTTCATTTCTGAAGCAATAGATATACGTTTGCAACTTGCTATCTGGATGTGAGTTATAGAAATTCTTTATAGTGTCCGCAGCAATTTTGCAGGCCGCTTTCATAGGATAGCCGTACACTCCGGTACTTATGCAAGGAAACGCAATGCTTTTAAGTCCCTTATTCTCCGCTATTTCCAAAGAGGTTTTATAACATCCTGCAAGCAGCTGAGGTTCACCGCTTTTACCACCATGCCATACAGGACCTACTGTATGAATCACATATTTTGCCGCCAGATTATAGCCGCCTGTAATTTTGCTTTCTCCTGTCTTGCAGCCATTTAGAGTGCGGCACTCCTCCAGCAGATGAGGCCCGGCCGCTCTGTGAATTGCGCCATCAACTCCGCCGCCGCCTAATAATGAAGTATTTGCAGCATTAACTATTGCATCTCCGGCAAAATCTACAACGCTGCCTCTTACAACATAAAATTTGTCTTTTATGATTTCCAGTCTATCCATATCTCTAAACATTGTTTTAATCTTGTTTTAATCTAAAAAAGCGGACATTTTTTGATGCCCGCCTATTTAAAATTTCCTGTTATCTATAGAGATTATTTAGTCTCTCCCGGCTTTCCGCCAAATAAAGTGTACAGCCAATTTCTATGCAGATATAACGTAAAGTGGTCACCGTAAGCTTTGTACATTTCCATATAATCTGAATCTGTATTATCAACATACCAAAGAGTCTCTACTCCGTCTGACGTTACAATGTCAATAGCGCCGCTCCTTTCATCAACATCATAAGTAAAAGTCTGCTCCCATGTAATGGTATACTGATAACTATTATATGCAACACATTGGCGATAAATACCTGTGCCATTGTAGCCAAAAGATATCATATAGAAAGTCTCTCCGGGAGCTCCCATGTTCTCTTCCCATTTCCCCTGAATAAAATCATACAAATTATCATCAAAAGGGTCATCGTTTGGGTCACAAGAATTAAACGCAAAACAGCATACGGCAAGGACCGATGCAATCATAAATTTGTTTAAAAATCTCTTCATATAACTTTAATATTTTGTAAACCACATCATTTCGGCCGCAAAGGTATAATTTTAATTTTTATTATGCTTGACGGAATCTGCCCAAAATGACCATCAAAAGGATATTTTTTATAAATTTCCGCAAAATTTAAGTGGTCATGAAAACAAATAAGGGATTTAACAGACACAATTTATTTAAAACAATTTCCATCGCGATAGTTGCCATACTATTTGCAAATTCTTGCGGTACCGTGGCAGTAACCGGCAGAAAGCAGCTTATGCTTGTATCTGATGAAGATGTGCTAAGTTTAAGCAACAAGAGCTATAAAGAATATATGGATACTGCAAAAGTCTCTACAGATAAGAAAAATACAGAGATGGTTGTACGGGTTGGAACAAGATTGGCTAATGCCGTTGAAGAATACTTAAAAGCAAACGGACTGGAATCTGAATGCAAAAATTTTGCTTGGGAATTTCATCTTGTACAAGATAAAGAGGCAAATGCATTTTGCATGCCCGGCGGAAAAATTGTTGTAAATGAAGGATTGCTCCCTATTACGCAGACAGAAAGCGCTTTAGCAGTTGTATTGGGACACGAGATTGCGCATGCAGTTGCAAAACATTCCGCTGAAAGAATGAGCCATCAAATTTTAACAAATTACGGCGCATCTGCATTGGGAGTTATTTTATCCGGGCAATCTGCTGCTACACAAGCTGTTTCTCAGGCAGTATATGGCCTTGGCGCAAACTACGGAGTAATGATGCCTTTCTCCAGAAAAGATGAAAGCGAAGCTGACCACATGGGATTAATCTTTGCAGCAATGGCAGGATACGACCCACAAGTTGCAGTTCCTTTCTGGCAAAGAATGCAGGCCGCAGGGACAAAAGTTCCGGAATTCTTTAGCGACCACCCTTCAGATGCCAACCGTATTGCACAGATACAGAAAGAGCTGCCGGAGGCAATGAAATATTATAATGCTTATAAGGCAAGCGCCGGCAAAACAAAGCCGTCACAAGCAAAACCTGCAACGGCTAAGAAATCATCCAATAAGAAATAATATCTGTTTCTATATTAGCTCTCCAAAGTTTTGTACTGTATATCCATGATTGTTATATCATCGCTTTGTACAGCTTGCTTAACATGTCCTGCTATGCCATCCATTAAGACATTGATAATGTCTCTTACACCGCTCTGCCTGTTCTGTTCAACAAGTTCAAGAAGGCGTTTCTCACCAAATAATTCTTTGGTTTCGCTCTCCGCCTCCGTCACTCCATCTGTGTAAAGAACAAGCTTGTCTCCCGGACTAATTGTAAGCGAATCTGCCTTATAGTCAAACCCTCCCATCAAGCCGACGGGAAGATTTTTCTTTAGGTTCAAATAATGCACACCCTCTTTATTTGACAGAATCATCGGATTATGACCGGCATTGCAAACTTTGAGATTACCGCTGTTTAAATCCAGGACACCTATTATCATAGTCACAAACATGTTGGAAGGATTGTTCTCGCACAAAGGAGAGTTCATTGCTTTAATAATATTGGAAGGCTCCGTATCTATCTGTGTAAGAGTTCTGAACAAGCTGCTTGTAATTGCCATGATTAATGATGCGGGTACTCCCTTGCCGCTTACATCGCCTATTGCAAAATATAGCTTTTGCTCCCTGACAAAGAAATCATATAAATCTCCGCCAACCTCTTTTGCAGGTTTTAGTATTGCATACAAATCCACATCTCTCCTATCCGGGAACGGAGGGAAAATCTTTGGCAGCATGCCCATCTGTATATCATGAGCAATGCTAAGCTCTTTTTCCATTCTCTCCTTGTTGGCTGTAGTAACCTGAAGCTCATCTATATACGTCTGAAGAGAATGGCGCATGTGATCTATGGAATTGTGCAGGGTCATCAGCTCGTCTTCCGTGTTAACTACGGGGAGTATGGTATTGAAGTTTCCATCAGCTATCTCTCCGGCAGACTTGGAGAAGCCGGCTATAGGTTTTGTCATCCATGCTATAACCTTGTATGTCAGCACGTTGACCAGCAGCAAGCCGATTATGAATAGGATGATAATCCTGTTCGTGATATTTCTTAAATCTCCAAGTATGTAACTATCAGGAGTTACGGTGCATATTGACCAGCTGACATTAGGAATGTTTGTATAAAAAGCGTAAAACGATTTCTTGTTTTGTTTAAACTTTACCATTCCGGATTTCCCTTCAATCATGTCATGGCCGGCCTTCTCAAAATCTTTGCTGCCAGATTGAAATGCAGTGATGAATACCGTTTCATTCATGATTTTGCTGTGGTCCACATTGCTAAGGTAATAGCCGTGGCGGCTAAGCATGAATGAATAACTGTCGGGACCCAGAGGCTTCATTGACTCTACAAACTGAGTAAGGCTATCCAGCGATACATCTGCAGTCATCACGCCTATAGCCTTGCCGACATTATCTCTTACAATGTGTGCGCAAGTGGTCATCATGATATTGCCGCCTCCCTCATCATAATATGGTTCAGACCAGTAATCCTTGTTCAGCCTGATTGGGATAAGAAACCAGTCCATTCCAAAATAATCATAACTCTCATCTTTGAGGATTGTTGTTGAAATTTTTCCGTTTTCCTTAATCGAATATGGGAAATACCATTTGCCCTGTCCTTTGATATAGTCAGGAATAAAGGCTATTCCGCCTCCTATTATGATTGGATTGGATTTTAGAACATTCTGCTCAATACTAATAAGTCCGCTTTGAAGTGTATTAAAGTCCTTATAATCAGACATTTTTATTTTCCACATATTATTAGCAAGAGCAACATCCACCTGGCTCATTTTTCCCGCCACCTGCAACGCCGCCGATTGAAGCAGCGGTTCTGCTCTCTTAATGGTGCTGTCCAGCAAAGCGTCTTCCGTATAATTATAATAGACAACCATAATTGCAGTAAAAACTACAATTACAGTTACTGATACAAAAGTGCTCAGCCGCTGCGCAAAAGAGTGAAATCTAAATAATGCCAACTTTAGTCTATTATAGTGAATATCAAAGTAAAACCGGTCATCTCAAATACCTCTTTAATTTCCGGTCTCATAGCTTTTAGAGTAAGCTTGGTATTATTCTTTGTACATGCCTTCTGGAGACTCATGAAAAGACGCAGGCCGGAGCTGCTGATATATGCCAGGTCTTTGCAATCCACGCAAATATCTGTATTCTGGACTTCTAATAACGGGCGTAATTCATTTTCAACATCCGGGGCACAAGCAGTATCAAGACGTCCATCTAATGCTACTAGGTATTTTCCCGCATCTTCTGTAATTGTTGTTTTCATGCTTATATGTTTTTATATTTTTTTCTTAAGTGTTAATTGATTCTCTCCGTTAATACGCTGATATGAAACTTCATTCATGATTTTCTTTACCAACATAATTCCAAGCCCTCCAATAGGACGGTCTTCAACTGAGGCGGTGATATCTGGATTTTTTGCATCCTTGGTGGGATCAAAAGGCACGCCCGTATCAGTCAAAAGGAACATAAGTTCATTATTTTCTAACTCAGCAAACAAGTGTATCTTATTTTTCTCAGGAGCAGGATATGCGTACATTATAACATTCGCAATAGCCTCCTCCAAGGCTAAGTTGATACTTGTAACCACAGCAGGAGACAGACTGAGCTCTTCTCCTATTTGCTCGGTAAAGCTCTCTATCTTAGAGACTTCACTTACATCATTGCTTAGTACCAGTTCTTTTTTATCCATAATATAATTATGACTTATATTGTATATCCATTATTGTAATATCATCGCTTTGTACTGCTTGCTTAACATGTCCGGCTATGCTGTCCATCAGAAGGCCAATAATCTCTCTAACATCCTTCTGTTTAGTATTTTCAACAAGTTCAAGAAGGCGCTTCTCACCAAATAATTCTTTGGTTTCGCTCTCCGCCTCCGTTACTCCGTCCGTGTAAAGAACAAGCTTGTCTCCCGGATCAATTGTAAGCGAATCTGCCTTATAGTCAAACTCTCCCATCAATCCCAAAGGAAGATTCTTTTTCAAGTTAAGATAATGAACTCCCTCTTTATTTGATAGTATCATCGGATTATGTCCGGCATTGCATAAACGCATCTCTCCATTATTCAGATTCAAAACGCCAATAATCATTGTGATGAACATATTGGAAGGATTGTTCTCACACAGAGGAGCATTCATTGCCTTGATAATGTTTGCAGGCTCCGTATCTATCTGTGTAAGAGTTCTGAACAAGCTGCTTGCAATTGCCATGATTAATGATGCGGGCACTCCCTTGCCGCTTACATCGCCTATTGCAAAATAAAGCTTATGCTCTCTAATGAAGAAATCATACAAATCTCCGCCAACCTCTTTTGCAGGTTTTAGTATTGCATACAAATCCACATCTTTTCTATCCGGGAACGGAGGGAAAATCTTTGGAAGCATGCCCATCTGTATCCCGTGTGCAATGGTAAGTTCTCTCTCCATCCTCTCCTTGTTGGCTGTAGTAACCTGAAGCTCATCTATATACGTCTGAAGAGAATGACGCATGTGGTCTATGGAATTGTGCAGGGTCATTAGCTCGTCTTCCGTTTTAACTACGGGAAGTATGGTGTTGAAGTTTCCATCCGCAATTTCTCCGGCAGACCTTGAAAAGCCGGCTATAGGTTTTGTCATCCATGCTATAACCTTGTATGTCAGCACGTTGACCAGCAACAAGCCGATTATGAATAGGATGATAATCCTGTTTGTGATATTTCTTAAATCTCCAAGTATGTAACTATCAGGAGTTACGGTGCATATTGACCAGCCAATGCCGGGAACAGTTGTGTAAAAAGCGTAAAATGATTTTTTCTGAAGCTTGAATTTCACCATTCCGGTCTTACCCTCAATCATCTCATGACCAGCATCTTCCAGCTCCTTGCTTTTTTCCTGGAATGCGGTGATGAAAACTGTCTCATTCATGATTTTGCTGTGGTCCACATTGCTAAGGTAATAGCCGTGGCGGCTAAGCATGAATGAATAGCTGTCGGGACCCAAAGGCTTCATTGACTCCACAAACTGAGTAAGGCTATCCAGTGACACATCTGCTCCAAAAATTCCAACGGGTTTGCCTGCATCATCTCTGATTAAATGGACACACGTTGTCATCATTGTATTTCCGGCGCCCTCATCATAATATGGTTCAGACCAGTAGTCCTTGTTCAACCTGATTGGGATAAGAAACCAGTCCATTCCAAAATAATCATAATCAGCATTATTCATGATGCTGACAGTTATTTTGTCACCATCCATGGAAGAGTAAGGGAAGTACCATCTCCCTTTCTCCTTAATGTAGTTTGGAATGAAACCAATTCCGCTTCCGATTATTATTGAATTTGACCTCAAAATATTTTCCTCCACGCCCAGCAAACCAGCCTCCAATGATTTGGAATCCTTATAGTTAGAGAGTTTTATCTTCCACATGTTATTAGCAAGGGCAACATCTACCTGGTTCATTTTTCCCGCCACCTGCAATGCAGCAGTATTAAGCAAAGGCTCCGCCCTTTTTATTGTGCTGTCCAGCAAAGCTTCTTTGGTATAATTGAAATAGACTACCATAATTGCAGTAAAAACTACAATTACAGTTACTGATACAAAAGTGCTCAGCCGCTGCGCAAAAGAGTGAAATCTGATGAGCGGGAATCTCATATTCCTTAGTTTTTAAGGGGGGTCTTTACAAAGTCAATATAATAAATATCTTTCCCGATTCCTCCAAATGATGCAACAATATTTAACGAGCGTGTAAACTCCTGTTTGCTAAGGACAAAACTCTGTTTGGAGCCATTTGCTTCCTGAAGTCTCAACACCTCATCCAATACCAAATTCTGATGGTATTCATTAGTAGCAATTTTGTGCTTGCGCACCTCTTTCATAACGCAACTTACAGCATATTTTCTGTGACTATATGCATACTCCCAACCTTTAACGGATGCCTCCACAAAGTCATTCACAAGCTTTTGATTTTTATTATAAAAATCTTCAGTAACATATATGCCATCTTGAGGCACGTCCCATCCGGCTTTTTCCAGCCAAAGAATTTGCTCCGGCTTAGCATTATATCCGCACTCCTTCAGCTGCAGCAATTCATTAAAGCTGCAAAGCAGGCAAAAGTCTAAAGCCCCTGATAAAAAGGCATTTATACCACCGCTTACGATAACCTGCCGGGTAGTATTGCCTGTTTTTGAGTTAATTGCCGTCATCATAATTGGAGCCAGTCCGTTCCATGTACCAAGATCCGCATTCCTCAGCGCAGTCAAATCCTTTGCAGGTTTGCTACATACGATGCAATAACTATTACGGTGGCACGTCTCCAAAACATTCACAATCTTAACACCTTTGGACCTGAGAATAAGAGCTTGTGAAAGATTCATTATTGCCATATCTGCTTTATGATTAAACAGAAAGACAGAACGGTCAGCTCTGTCTATCATGCTTTTTGACGTAATAAACTCAATCTCAATACCTTTCGCCTTGTAATACCCCAGCTGATCGGCCACATAATAACCGGCAAATTGAGCTTGCGGAGTCCATGGAGGCAATAAAATCAGTTTTCGCGCAGAAAGCGCCACATTATTAATTAATAATGCTACGGCAAGCAAACCAATAGTTCTCAACAGATAATTTTTCATAACTCTTTGTGGAAAAAGCACTTTTTAGGTTCCTACAAATATAATAAAAATATTTTCACGAATCTAAAAACATGTGCTTCAATAAGCACCTTAGCTAGAACTCGTAGATGGTCCTATTGTCACCGACAGACATAGAAAAACGAGAACCTTTTTGAGAAGAGACAATCATAGATGACAAATATTGCCGCAATGAATCGGGCATTGCATTTACATCTGTTGCATTGCTGTAAATTCCATTGGAGCGTATGTACATGAGCAACTTGCGCTTAAACATTAAAGTACACTCAACGTAATATTTTTTGTCCTTTTTGGTCTTATCTATATTGAGCATATAAGTCTCTTCCAGCATAAGTAAAATCTTTAGAATTTTCTTCTCTTCAATGCCACGCTTAATAAGCTCTTTTTCAACCATATCCATCAGCATTTTCACATTCTTTTTTGTGCCGACCACATCAAATGATGCTTCATTATTGAGAACCTTCTTGCTTAACATCCAAGGAAAAACAAAATTTCTCTTCTTTGCCATTTTATTCAAAGGGAACATACTTGCAATAAAACCTATGAACACAGATATGCTTATGGCAATCCATGCGCCCATGCTTCCATAATTTAATCTGGAACAAAAAATAAAAGTAAGCGGAAGCGTAAAAACAAAAAGCATCATAACTGATATAAGAGAGGAGAATAAAACATAGCCGGCATTCAGCAAATAATTTGCAAGCAGCAGACCCCATACAAGGAAAAGACCGGACCATGCATAAATTCTTATCGCTCTGACAGATGCGGCGCACAAGGCGGGATCCGTAACTCCAAACATCAATGGAATTTCTTTTGAGAAAATGTAAATCAAAGCAATGAAGAGCACCATAATAACTCCCGATATAACCGTAGCTATTCTTGCTGTCTTAAGTATCCCCGCAAAATTTGTCTCTCCCCTGTAAATGGAGACCATTGGCTGTATGGTCTGGGAAAAGCCCCCATACGCGGCAAGAAAAAATGACTGAATATTCACAACTATCGTGAATACAATAATAGTATTGGAATTAAAGTTCCTTAACAAAAACCAGTTAAAAAAAGAATACAGCAGCACTATGCTGAAATTGAAAATCAAAGCCTCTGTAAATCCGGCCTTTATGACGTTCAGCGTATCTTTAAGATTTATGCGTAAGATGAATTTCAGAGGATTGTTTTTCTCAGTAAACTGCATCAATAATACGGCGGAGGCAATGGCAAGACTAAAGACTGTTCCAAGGCTAAGGCCCATCATTCCAATATATTTCCCAAGTACAAGAGACAGCACAATGTTGGAGACGGCCAAAACTATGGCGGATATTGTACACCATTTCTTTCCCCCCTCGCCTATTACCGCAGCAAAAATTACAGGATAAAATATAAGCAGCGGCTGAAACAACAACCCTGTAAAATAGCCGCTTACATAATTGTATACTTCCGGGGTTGTTTTGAACATCAATAATATATTAGACTTAAAAATCAAAGACAGCACGGTAATCAGCACGCCGGCGGCAACGGAGATTATAAGACCTTGTCCGTAAATCATATTGGCGCGGTAACGGTTCTCTTTGCCAATAGCCAAAGAGGCAAAGAAAGCTGTTCCGGGGATGATAAGCATGCTTACAAAAGTGATGAAGGCGATATATGGCTGGCAAAGTGTAATTCCTGCTAATGCTCTGTCTCCAAACAAATTACCCGCAATTACATTATCTGACAATTGCAAAACATACTCTACCATCGCAAATAATAAAGCGGGCAAAAGAAGGTGAACAAAATCATCATACACTAGAGAACCTCTAAGAGCCTCGGCTCTATGCATGTAGCGTGAAATATCATTCTTATCCATACTTGAACTCAAAAGATTAAGTTTAGGTTTTTAAAATTCATATATAGTTCTGTTGTCCCCGACAGAGAGTGAAAAGCGAGAACCCTTCTGAGATGAGACAATCATGGAGGACAAATATTGCCGCAAAGAGTCAGGCATCGCATTAGTATCCGTCGCATCACTATACACACCATTTGAACGCACATACATCATAAGCTTATCCTTGAACATCAAAGTGCACTCTACATAATATTTTCTATCCTTCTTAGATTTATCCAGGTTAAGCATGTAAGTCTCCTCCAGCATAAGCAGTACCTTGAGAATTTTACTGCGTTTTACTCCTCTTCTAACAAGTTCATTTTCAACTTCATCCATCAGCACTTTAACATTTTTTACATTAGCCTGCACATCAAAAGAAGTTTGGTTGGAAAGCTCATCTTTATCCAGCAGCCAAGGGAAAACCTCCCTCTTCTTTTTTGCATGCCAATACATAAAATATAAACCGGCCAGCACTCCGATTGTCGTTGAAACACTCATTACCGCCCAAACACCACTAAGAATTTTATGTGCTCCAAATATAAATGAAAAAGGTACATTAAATAAAAAGAACATTGAGCACATGATAACAACTGCAACCGCAAAATGCTCTGTCTTATCAAGATATCCGCTTAGCGTCATACCCCATACAAAGAACAGAGCGCAAGGAGCATATATCCTTATAGCTTGTGCAGCTGCACCTCGCAATTCTAAATCCTTCACGCCAAAAGCCAAAGGAATATAATTTGAGAATAATAATATCACAATTATAGGAAAGAGCGTTATCAATGTGGAAACTATTGCGGAAACGTTCATAGTTTTTTCTATTCCTACAAG
The DNA here is from genome assembly GCA_022647615.1 of Bacteroidales bacterium. Classification (NCBI taxonomy): domain Bacteria; kingdom Pseudomonadati; phylum Bacteroidota; class Bacteroidia; order Bacteroidales; species Bacteroidales bacterium. Next base: position 1,501,538 of record JALCKZ010000001.1, on the reverse strand, counting down.
ATTATCTTCTCCTCTGTAAATAGTTATCATAGGCTGAATTGCCTGAATCAGACCTTCATATACAGCCGTCAGCAGTTCCATTATGTTCACGATTATTGTGAAAATTACAATCGCATTTGCATCAAAATATTTTAGAAGAATAAAGTTAAAAAAGAGCAAGAAAATGGAAACAAACAGATAGAAAAGGAACGCATCCCTGAAACCTTCTTTTAACACTCCGGCGACATCTTTCAAATTGAAATAAAATACAAATTTCAGAGGATTATTTTTCTCCCAAAACTGGAACAGGAGCACTATTGAAGCAAGAGCAATGCTAATCATAGTGCTTATGCTAAGTCCCTTAATTCCAAGATAATGACAAAGCAGCAGAGACAAAATAATTTTTGATGCCAACATTATAATTCCGGAAAAGGTACACCATTTTTTACCTCCGTCATTTATTACCGCAGTAAACAGGACAGGGTAAAACATGAAAAGAGGATATATCAGCAAATAGTTGAAATACTGTTCCGTATTATAGAATATATTGTCCGGAACATTAAAAACATTAAAAAGGCTGTGCTTAAAAATCAGAGATCCGGCAAAAAACACAAGCCCGGAAAAAACCGCCATAATAATTCCCTGGCCAAAAAACTGGTTTGCTCTCTCGCGCTCCTCTTTTCCAACCGATAAAGAAGAAAGCACCGCAGTGCCCGGAACAATCAACATATTTACAAACGCAATGAAGGAGAGATATGGCTTGCATAGTGTTATAGAAGTCAACGCGCTATTGCCAAGCATGTTACCGGCAATGATATTGTCAACCAATCCCCATACAAACTGAACTCCGGCATATAGAAAAGAGGGAATAAGGAGGTGCAAAAAATCATCTCCGGCAAGCGTACTTTTATATGAAAAAATTCCTCTCCTTTTCATAGTTAAAATTCATATATAGTTCTATTGTTACCAACAGACAATGAAAAACGAGATCCTTTTTGAGAAGATACAATCATTGTAGAAAGATACTCCCTCAAAGATTGCGGCATGATATCAGAATTGGTCACATCACTATACGCACCGTTTGAACGGACAAACATATATATTATTTTATCTCTGAACATTAGGGAACATTCAACATAAAACGTTCCTTCTGCTTTCTTTCCGCTTTTTCTTTTCTCTTTATCCAAGTTAAGCATATATGTCTCCTCCAGCATAAGCAGGATTCTAAGTACCTTCTGTTGTTCAACCCTCCTTTTAACAAGTTCTTGCTCAACGCTGTTCATCAGAGGCTTTAAATTACTCTCCGTTGCTATCACATCAAATGATGCTTGATTGGCAAGCTATTTCTTGTCAATCAGCCACGGAAATACGCAATTATACTTTTTAGCCCTAACTCTGACCAATAATAAAATGATAAACAAACCAACTACAACGGAGATACTCATAGCAGCCCACACGCCGTTAACGTTACCTGAAGTTCCAAATATAAAAACAAAAGGCAACATAAGGATTACAAAAAGAGTATTGAGAATGGAATAAACAAAGTGTTCCATAAAAAGCATGTACGTACAAAAACAAAGGCCTCCTATTAAAAATAGAGCCGACAACATAAAGATTCTAATAGCCTCCACAGCAGCTGTTTGCAATGACGGATCATTAACCCCAAAAATGGACGGGACACACCTTGCTCCAATAAAAATAATCACAACAGCAGGCACAAGAAAGAGAGAAGAAATGTAAGAAGCTATAGACATGGTTTTAGCGATTTCTCCAAAATTTCCTTCACCTCTGAATATTTCAATTATCGGCTGGACAGCCTCATTAATACCGTCCGAAACAGAAACACACAGCTGCAAAAGACTCATAACCATAGTGAAAATTATTATTGCATTCCCATCGTAATTTTCCAGCAAAAACCAGTTAAAAAACATATAGATACCTGAGACACAAAGAGAAAAGAAGGACTCGCTAAAGCCAAATTTCATCACGTTCAATGACTCTTTCAGATTAAAAAAGAAAACAAACTTCAGCTTGTTGTTCTTCTCAAAAAAGTTGAACATCAAAAATAGAATTCCAACGGAAAGCCCAATGTATGTGCCTAAACATAATCCTCCGATACCTATTAATTTGCAAAGCACTATAGACAGCACTATTTTTAAGACAATCAGTGCTATAGAAGAAATATTGCACCACTTTTTTCCGCCGTCATTCATGACTACCGCGTACATTACAAAGTACACTATGAAAAGCGGCAGATAGAGCAAGTAAGAGAAGTAAGTATCGGCGTATATGTCAATGTCTTTTGGTACATCTAGGAAATTGAGTATCTGATATTTGAAGATTAGGGACGCCAGAGTGATAAATGCTCCTGCAGCCAAAGAGAGAATTACTCCTTGTCCAAAAAATTTATTGGCAGCATTTCTGTTATCACTCCCGATAGATTCAGAATAAAGCACAGCTGTTCCCGTAAGAATGAGCACCTGCACAAACAAGAAAAAAGAGAAAAAGGGCTGACACAGCGTAACACCTGCAAGCGCTTTATCTCCAAGCATATTGCCGGCAATAATACTATCGGCCAACTCAAGAATAAAGTCCACCATGACTGAAAGCATGGCGGGAACCAGCAAATGAACAAAGTCATCCGCAACTAAAGTTCTTCTAAATGCACGAATGCTATTTGCTCCGCCTAAACCTTTCATTTATGGGTCATAATATCTAGCACAGCTTTGTCTGTCTCTACCATAGCATTAGCTCCGATTGAGGTAAGATTATGTATGCACTTGTCAACATCATCATCTACAATTCCTTCCGCAGAAGTAACGTACTTATTCTCCATTGATAATATTGCAGACAAGACAGCTGTTGATACCCCCGATGAAATTTTAAGAGCGCAACTTGGTTTAGCTCCGTCACATATCATTCCTGTAAGGTTTGCGACCATGTTCTTCACGCAATTACAAATATTATTGTAATCGCCACCCATTAAGTAAGTTATGCCGCAGCTGCTCCCAATTGATGCCACAACACATCCGCAAAGGGCAGAAAGCTTGCCAAGGCTCTGTTTAATATATATAGCAGTTAAATGGCTGAGCATCAGAGCCCTTATAAGTTGCTCGTCAGTATTATGATTGTCTTCCGCAAAAACCACAACCGGATTTGTTGCGCAAATTCCCTGATTTCCGCTTCCGGAATTGCTCATTACGGGAAACATCGCACCGCCCATCCTGCCATCGCACGCTGCGGCCGTTATAGAAATCATGTGAGTAAAAATACTGTCACCCAGCACTTTCCGGCTCAGCGGAGTTGTCATTGTCTTTCCAAGATCATGTCCGTAATCTCCCTTCAGGGAATCATTTGCAGCTTTCTCATTAAGTTTCTTTGTCTCCAGAATAAAAGAAATCTCTTCCAAAGGAGTCTGTGATGCAAACTCATAGACCATCTTCATATTCAGTCTGATATCTCCATCCTCACACTCTTTTCCGGCAGGACAGCGCTTGTCAAAAACGACTCCGTCGGGAGCTTTAAGATATACAAAGTTAGTATGGCTGCTTGCAATTATTGCAGTTGCGCTCTGATTATCAGTATGATTCCCGACAGTTTTTCTGCCGCTGCAAGTAATCTCCACATAAAGTTTTTCAGTGATGCCCTCTTTAAGTCCAATGTGAATTCTGTTCTCCGCAATATATTTTTTCCCATCCTCAACAGAATGAGGCGTTGCATCCTTCAGAACCTCAAGCTTATACTCAGACTTTCCAACAAGCGCGCCAAGAGCGACAGCTATCGGGAGTCCTATCATTCCGGTTCCAGGAATTCCTACCCCCATTGCATTTTTTAAAATATTGGCGCTCAGGAGGACTTCTATCTTCTCCGGCCTAACTCCCAAAGTTTCAGTTGCTTTCGCAACACAAAGCGCAACTGCCATTGGCTCCGTACATCCAATTGCAGGGACAACTTCTTTATGAACAAGGGAAATAATTTGGTCACGTATATTCTTATCTAACATAACATTCTGATTTATGCTCCAAATTTACAAAAAAATGCCTAAATCTCCCCGCCGGCCAAACTTGCATAGCCACCAATAAGCACCCGCCCATTCTTCAATTCGCAAAAAAGCTCACCGCCTCTTTCTGAAAGCTGAGCCGCATGTAACTTACTCTTTCCCAATCTGTCAGCCCAAAAAGGGACAAGCGTGCAATGAGCAGAACCCGTCACCGGATCTTCCAAAATTGTCGCCTGCGGGGTAAAGAATCTTGATACAAAATCAAATGTTGCATCACAGCAATCTTTTGCTCCGCCGCAAATTGATTTTTTACCGCTATAAATTTCACTTGAAGTTACAGCAATCCCGCCCGGGTCAAGATTAATTTTATCAAATTCCGCACGGTCAATTTTAATATTCCGGATTTGCGCTTCATCATCATACAGCAGTATATAATCCCTAGATAAATATACTTCTTTTGGCTTGATATTTAATGCATTATAAATATTCTCCGGTAGTTTTGCAGGCTTTGCCGGACGAGACGGAAAATCCAAAACATACATAAAATCACCGCTGCCGCCGCTGCCACTGCCGCTGCTGTCGCTACCACGCTCGGCTGGACACCTTGCTACTTTTATCTCACCCTCGCATGTATCAAAGATTGCCTCTTTTTCTCCAAGTATCTCATACACAACATACGCGGAGGCTAGCGTAGCATGTCCGCATAAATCCATTTCAATATCGGGAGTGAACCAGCGCAATGAGTATCTGCCTGAGTGTTTCCTTGAGGAATATGACCTGTCGGGAGCATCACTATCAGAGAATTCTTCCTTTAAGAGAAAAGCTGTCTCAGGCAAACCATTTTTAGCCGCAAGCGCAAGCATCTGAACATCAGGGATTTTCTCATGCAGCAAGACGACACACGCGGGGCTTCCAAGGAAGCCGGAACTTTTGCCGACAAAAGCATTAACTATGTAAGATGTCTCCTTCAAAGTTTATCTGAGCAGATTCCGGCAGCTGTTAGTTCATGTAATACTCTACAGTTGTGACAACCCTCAAACTCTTGATATACGGAGTGTTGCTATCCCTATCCTCAATTGAAAACTGTCCTTGCGTAGCATTTTTAATTTTGCCAAGATGGCTGTGAGAATCCTCCGCAAACTTTTGTGCAGACGCCCGCGCATTCTTTGTTGCTTCCTCTATCATCTTAGGCTTCACGTCATTAAGCTTAGTAAAAGAGAATTCCGCATTTCCGCCGGAAGACAACGGAACACCTTGTTTGATAAGCTCGCTCTGCTTTACAAGCAGGTCACGCACAAGATTTACCTTAGTAGTAGAAACTGTCGTGACAGAAGTAATATTATATCTATACTCAGATTTATTATCTCCATAATAGCTCTGCGCCTTTAAATCTGTAACGACCGGTGCGGATTCCGTGATTTCATCTTTGCTAATTCCGTTATCTAAAAGGAACTTTGTAATGATTGCGTTTTTGGATTCAATGTCTGCATAAAGAGATGTTAAATCATTACCCGCAGCAACATAAGAAATTGGCCAAATCACCTTATCTGCAGGCATTTCCATCTCTGAAAGTCCTTTAACTGAAACCGTCCCGTCCAGCTTTTTAAATTTTACGATTCCGCATCTGACGGCAAGTCCCATACCTATCAATCCAACCGCTATAATTATTGCGGCAACAACTGTTGTGTTAATTTTATTTTCCATAACCATTCATAAATTAAGCAGGTCTTGCTACAACCCGCATTTTTACAAAGGTAACAATTAAGAAACAGAATAGATAAAGCGTTTCAGTCAACATTCTTTAATATCTCGCCACAAGTCTGTTGTTACATTATTGTAAAGTTTATTTGATTTTTTGACAAGTTTTCTTGTCTGTTTGTAAAGTGTACTTTACATTTGTGCAAGAAATAACAGTAAATAAAATCAAGAATATGAAAAACGAAAACTACTTGCTGCCGCATATCTTCCAAAAAATAGGATTTATATTGCTGGCATGCGTAATAGCATTTGGCCTCTTCTCAAGTATCAAAAACTCAAGGAGTGAGAGAGAATTTACAATCAACGCAAAATACTGGCATTATTCGGGTATGATTCTGTGCGAGCCAAGCAGCGGATTTACCTGCGAGAAAGAAAACATAACCCTTACACTTGAGATAGTATTTGGACTTGCCGCCTTAACATTTATAGCTCTCTCAAAGGAAAAAGCTGAAGATGAAGGCATTGCACATATAAGAGAAATTTCTCTCGTACGTTCTTTATGGATTACGACTTCCGTCAGCGTGCTTGCTGCAATATTCATTTACGGAATTCCATACTTATATGTGATGTTCTTTTTCCTGTTTGCATATCTGCTAATATACATAATTGTATTCCGCATCGCGATGGCTAATTTTAACAAAACATGCCATGAAGAATAGTATTAAAGTAGAACGCGCAGTTTTAAATATCTCACAGCAGGACCTGGCAGATAAAATAGGAGTAAGCCGCCAAACCATCAATGCAATAGAGACTGGCAGATATATTCCATCCACGGTACTTGCGCTAAAAATTGCGGCTGTTTTTCATAAAAGCGTCAATGAAATATTCACGCTGGAGAGAAGAGATTAGACAGAAAAAAACCATTTGGCAAAAATTTGCAAAATCTTTTGATAACTTTGCAAAGAATACCTAAACATTAGACATGAAATTTCACTCTGTAATACTAAGATGCTTTAAGTATTATTTTGCACTGACCCTCATTTTGCTCTCTTTTAATTTTAGCACTGCACAATCCTTAAAGCCGGATATGCTGCCGGACCTGCAGTCAATTAACGGAGAATCTCTTAAGAGCCGTGATGAAATTGTCAAGCTTATTGCGGCAAGAAAGAGAAATAGAAAGAACACTTTGGACAGCCTTCAAAGAGAGTATGATGTGCTATCCAATAGCAAGACATCATCATACAAAGAAAAAGTAGCCGTCCTTCATAATATTATTGACATTGAGATTGTAAAAATGTCAACCAGGGTAAAATATGAAAAGGAGCTTCTAAAAATTGCTCAGAAAAATAAGGATTATAGTCTTGAAATTGAGACCATTGAAGAACTTATAAACAGTGATTACAATGCGCTTGACAAATACAGGAAACTCCTTACAAAGCTCCCCTCCGGCAATGAACAAAAAGAGGTAATTGCACTAATTGACTACAAAAACATTATCAAAAAATTCAGCAACGCAACTGAAAAAGAGGGAACGGCCGCACTGCAAAAAATGATAAACGGATATAATGATATCCCAAAATCAAAAATTTATGATAGAGCTGCCAATCTATTTGGAATTTGCATGGTCATGTCAAGGCTCTCAACTAATAGCCTGTACCAGGAGTATTTACAAAAACTTGGGGACATTATGGATGAACTTCCGGCAGATGGCAGGAATTTTCTCCCTTTCGCATACCACGCCGCGGCGGCAAATTTCTATGTAAAAAAGGACTTGATGAAGTCTGGTTATAAAATTGACATGGAAATGCTCCGCATAGAGAATGATGCCGATTCCATTTATAAGAGCAAGGGAAGAGTCTATAAATCAATGGAACTACAGCGTTACGTGACATACAGAAGGATGCTCTCTTACTCATCAATTTTATCAAAGGCCCAAGTTCAAGACGTTTACAATAAACTTGTAGAGACAACAAACAGGCATCCTGAACTTTACTCAGAATTTCACTCAAACCAGTCAATATGCTCCATTAGATACCTAATGGCAATGGAACGCTACAAGGAAGCAATTCCATTTTTGGAAAGAGTCATAACAAACAAGAAGAGAGAGAACGCACGCAAAATTCAAAAGGAATGCCTTAAAGATATGATAACTGCAAAAGTTGCCATAGATAAAAATGCTGATATCCAAGAATATGCAGAGAAATATTTAGATTTGCTGGAGGAGGAGAAAAAGAGCACGTTGGATGAGAAAAACAATGAAATGCAGATTCTCTACAACATGGATAACATGGAGAAAGAATCAAACAAAAAAATATTGAATTCCGGAATTATTTTTTTGGCTATTGTACTTATACTGTTTGCATTTGCTTTTTATTTGCTGGTACGTTCGCAGAATTTGGCGGGCAAGCTGGCAGAATCAAAAAACAAATTAATAAAGGAGAAAAAGGATTTGCATGAAACAAGAAAGAGGCTGGACAAGGCAAAAGCGGAGGCTGAAAATGCCTCTAGATTAAAGACTTCCTTCATTCAAAACATGCAGCATGAGATTAGGACCCCGCTTAATTCTATCGTAGGTTTTTCAAAAATTCTAGCCGACCCTTCTAACAAGCCAAGCAAAGAGGAGGCGGCAAAATTCAATGAAATCATGAGGCAAAACTCAGCGCTCTTGAGTACAACAGTAAGCGACATTTTGGATATCTCAGATTTGGAAAGAGGCGAGTATCATATTGCTCCAGAGAGCCTTAATGAGATTTGCACCTTTGTTGTCAACATATTCAAGGGAAGGGCGGCACAAGGAGTTGAAATGATTTTTAAAGCTCACGATAGAGATTTGATTATTGATACAGATAGGGAGAGATTAATTCAAGTCCTGCTTAACTTTCTTTCAAACTCATGCAAGTTTACTCAATCAGGCAAGATAGTACTTGATTATCAAATCAATAACAGAACAGCAGAAGTTCAAGGGAAAAACGGCTCAGTAATATTGTCAGTCACAGATACAGGCATAGGAATACCGGAAGGAAAAGAAGAAGTGATATTCAACAGATTTGAAAAGCTTAACAGATTTTCTCAGGGACAGGGGCTTGGTTTATTTATTTGCAGATTGATAGCCAAAGGATTACACGGCAAGGTTATGGCGGATGCAACTTGCTCCGGCGGCGCAAGATTTATATTTATTCACCCTCTAACTCAAGAATGATGCAGCGCAGCCATAGCTATATAACCAAATTTAGAACCGCTTGCCATATAGCGGCATACGTAGCGCTATTCATTATGCTTGCAACTAAACCTGCTTTAGCAGACAACTATGATCAAAAAGATTTTAGTGCAAAAGACAGCAGCAAAGAATTTTACAAAAAATACGTGACTGAACTTTTCAGCAAATTTGACAGAGCATCTTCAAATGAAGAGAGAGTAAAGTATGGGAGGCAAATATATGCAATAGCCAAAACCAACAAAGACGATAATACTCAGATTGAGGCAATTGGAGAGATGGCTAGTTATGACCAGGACCATGAAGAAAGATACATTGAGATGTCCGATCTCTTGCCAAAAAGTAATGCCAAGGCTGAATTACTTACATTTATAAAATTCCTGCAGGCATCTAAACAAACTGATGAAACTTACTGCAAAAAAAATGAGTCAGCTTTTTGGAATGAACTTATAACGGAGTACAAAAATGGAAAAAATAATAGCATCTATGAACAGGCAGGTGCTTTGTTTAATATTAGCGCATTTTACACAAAAACTCTATCGGGAAGCCTAGATATCAAATATATAGAAGAGCTTGGCAAATTAGTGGAAAAACTTCCGGCAGACGGAAAAAGATTTCTTCCTCTTGCCTATTACATGCTCACTGCTAATTATTATGTAAAACAATCAGGCAGCCATGAACAAAAAGCCGGAGTAAGCGCATGCAGACAAGCTCTTAACTATTTGGACCTTGCTGAGATAGAAATGCGGCAAAACGGCAGGAAATATTTAAGCATGGATAAGAACCGCTATATTATATATATGGCGATGCTAAGATGCAATCAGGTCCTCTCAAAAGATGAACTTTCTGAATGCCTTAAGAAAATAGAAGTTATAGCGTCAAAAAATAAAGAAGTTGCAGCAGAGTTCAACTCCCCGTATTCACTTGCAAAAGTGAGATATTACATGTCCGTAAAAGATTATGCATCTGCAACTCCGTATCTTGACAGCATATTGAATAACAAAAATTTACAGGATGAAATCTGGATTCAGAAAGAATGTTTGGAGAACATATTTATCGCCGGAAAAGCTCTTGGCAAAGAGAAAGAGCTAAAGCCATACTTATTAAGATATATTCAGCAAAGAGAACAGGAAAATTCCGATAACCTTGACGAGAAGGTTAAAGAAATCCAAGTACTGCACGATGTTAACGGACTTAGGCATAAAGAGATTCAAAAGCAAGCAGGAGTAATAGCCATAAGCACAATTTGCGTAATAGCTCTCCTTATAGTCACGATAGTTATGTTAATGCGCTCCAAAAGAGCATCTTACAGAGTCAAGCGGTCAGAAGACATTTTAATAAAAGAGAAAGAATCTATCGCAAAGGCAAATGCAATACTGGAACATGAAATAGAAGTTGCGGAAAGCGATAATAAGATGAAGGCGCTTTTCCTTCAAAAAATGAACAAAGAGATTAAGACGCCTTTAAGAGATATCACCAACTACGCAAACATGATTTCTGACTCCAGCAATTTAATTTCTGCCGACGACAAAAAGAATTATGCGGTAAAAATAGATCTTGCGGCCAAAAGCCTTATCAATATGATAGAAACGGTACTGGATGTTACTGACGCTGAGACTAATTCTAAAAAGAATTATGAATGATTCCTTTCCGGGTGGTGCTCCAGAATATTTTTCATCCACTGTTTTGTGCTGACATGCGTGTAAATCTCTGTAGTTAAAATACTTTCATGCCCAAGCATATCCTGGACAACTCTTAAATCAGCACCATTTTCAACTAAATGAGTAGCAAATGAATGTCTGAAAGTATGCGGATGAACATCTTTTTTTATCCCCGCAATGCGAGCCTGATTTTTAACTATATCAAATACCATTACGCGAGTCATTTTTCCACCGCGCCTGTTCAAAAAAAGAGTATCCTCAGCCTCGGCCAAATTTGATGCAGATTTGCTTTTTAAAGTAGATTTTTCAGCCGTTTTTGAAGCTCTTTTTCCAAGCGATCCTCCCAGCTGTTTTGCATTCTGCAGAACTTCCCATCTAACAGGTATATAATTATTTACAGCATCCTTGGCATAATCTCCCACCGGGATAAGTCGTTGCTTGTTTCCCTTGCCAATTACTCTGATGAATGAGTCCTTAAAAAACAAATCGGACAGACGTAGATTCACCAATTCGCTCACGCGCAAACCGCAAGAATAAAGCATCTCTAAAATTGCACGATTACGTGTCCCTTCCGGTGCTGACAAATCCACCGAATTTAAAATTTTATCAACCTCCTCTACAGATAAAACTGTCGGGAGCTGCCTTGTAAGTTTTGGAGTATCAATTTTTTCACAAGGATTTATTTCGGAAGAAGAGTTTTGCCCTCCTCCTGAATTTGAAGAGGAGTGTTCCAAAGAGTAAAATTTATAGAAAGATTTTAAAGCGCTAATACAACGTGCCTGGCTCCTCTTTGATATGCCCGATTCAAATTCGCTTGCAAGATATTCATCAATTAAGTCAGAAGACACGCGCTCCGGGGATCCAATTCCCTTTTCATGCAAATAGTTTATAAACTTCTTAATATCAGAACAATAAGACAAGATAGTATTTTTGGAAAGAGATCTTTCCAGTCTCAGGTAGGCAGAGTATTCTTTAAGACTTATTTTAAAATCATCCGTCATAGTTTGCTGTTTTCAAGCAACTTTGGACACCATTTGGAAATTGGGCACTCATCACACATTGGTTTAGCAGATTTGCATACATATCTGCCATGAAGTATAAGCCAGTGATGCGCCTTAGCTCTTTTATCTACGGGAATCATTTTCTCCAAATCTTCCTCCACTTCCAGAGGGGTTGCCCCTTTGGAAAATCCGATTCTATGAGCTACTCTAAACACATGAGTATCAACGGCTATTACAGGTTTGTTAAAACAAATTGAGGCAACAACATTTGCAGTCTTTCTCCCCACGCCCGGCAATTTTTCCATCTGCTCTATCTCCTCCGGAACTTTGCCTCCAAAATCCTTTACAAGCATCTTTGCCATACCCAGAAGATGAGCGGCCTTGCTGTTTGGAAAAGATATGGACTTTATATACTTGAAAATATCTTTTTCCGTGGCCTTTGCAAGAGACTCTGCATCAGGGTATTTTGCAAGCAATGCAGGAGTTGTCATGTTAACTCTCTTATCTGTGCACTGCGCGGAGAGTATAACTGCTACAATAAGTTCAAAAGGACTTTTGAATTTCAGCTCGCTCTTTGGCTCAGGTCCGTATTTGTCAAACCACTCAAGAATTTTCTTGCGGCTCTCCGTCATTTTCTGTTTCATAATCATCTGGCATATCGTCTGCCACCTCTTTTAACTTGTCCTGTTCTACCCCATTGTTGGTCAATTCCGTACAAACTCCATTAGCGCACATCATTATCCTTGCAGGATATCTGTCAATAATAGACCTGTTATGCGTAATCATCAGAACTGCAGGAGAATATTGCTTATGAATTCTTAAGAGAGCATCCATAATTCCTGCCGCCGTCTCTGCATCCAAATTACCCGTAGGCTCATCAGCAAGAATAACTGACGGAGAATTCAAAATGGCTCTTGCAATTGCAACTCTCTGTTGCTCACCGCCTGAAAGCTGATGAGGCATTTTATGCGCCTTGTTCTCCATCCCCACAACCTTAAGAACCTCCATGCACCTCTCCTGCATTTTTTGCAAATCATCCCATTCAGTAGAACGCAGGACAAACATCAAATTCTCCATAACCGTCTGGTCCATAAGGAGCTGAAAATCCTGAAAAACTACTCCAAGGTTCCTTCTCAAATACGGAATCTGATTTTTCCTGATTGTTTTCAAATCAAAATCCCCTACTCTTCCCTCGCCGCTAATCAGAGGGAGTTCAGCTGTTAAAGTCCTGATAATTGAGCTTTTGCCGCTTCCAACCTTTCCCACCAGATATACAAATTCCCCTCTTTTAACTTTTAAGTTAACTCCCGACAGAATAAGATTCCCGTCGTTGTATATATCAGCATTTTCCAATTCTATCAAAGGAAGCGCTATCCCTGTTTTGAAACCAAGTTCACCCATCTGTGGCATAATTTTCTCAGCAATTTTCCGGTTAATAAATAGTGAATAAAATATTAGTGGCAAATTTAAGAATTTTACCATTTATTCATACTTTTGATAAGATATGTTCTGTTTTACAAAATGTGGTTATAATAGTCAGATTATGAAGAAGATACTTTTAGCTATAGCAATACTTTCCCTATTTTGCGTAAACCCGTCGGGAGCTCAAAACACTATACAATCCGGCAGTTCCGCGCACATGTCTTCCGGTATTGAGCTGTACAAAAATAAGATGTACAGCAGCGCCCTTAATGAATTTAACAAAGAGCTGGAGCAAAGCGGAGAAAAAAATTCCGCCGGCACCAAAGCGGAAGAGGCTGCGGGGTATAAAGTGCTGTGTCAGATATTGCTGAAACAGCCTAATCTAGAGGGTATTGTAAAGAACTATGAATCTGACTACCCTGCATCTTCTCTTCTACCTCAAATAAAATTCAGGCTAGCAATCTCCGAATTTGAAAATGACAAATATTCAGACGCAATGAAAATCCTGGACAAGATGGATGCAGATATGTTGGCCAAAGAGGATAGAGATGAATTCTTTTTTCGCAAGGGCTACTGCCAGATGAGGACAGGGTCATACCAGGAGGCCCGCCAAACATTTAATTATCTCACAAGTTCCAATGACAAAGGACCTTATGCAAGCGCTGCATATTACTATCTTGGGTATATGGATTACATGAACAAAGAATTTACCAGGGCAATACCATCTTTGGAGAAAGCAAAATCAGACCCTAGATTTACCGTTATGAGCAAATTCCATATCCTGGACAGCAAGTTCATGCTAAAGGATTACAATTATGTAATTAACAACGGGCCGGAAGTTTACAAAACAATAGAGCAAACATACAAGCCAAGAGTTGCAAGGATTATTTCTGAATCTTATTATGCAACAGGCGATGCGCAAAACGCAAGAAAATTTTTCAACATGTACTCTTCCGGCGGCGGAATATCCTCACGCTCAGACAATTTCTATGCAGGAATGATTGCCTATACGCTAAAGGATTATGACACTTCCATCACTCGTTTCAGCCGTGTTAAAGAGGTTGATGATTCTCTAGGCCAAAGCGCAAACTATCACATAGGACAGTGCTATATTCAGCTGAAAAACAAGCCGGCCGCAGAGGAGGCTTTCCGCAGCGCCGCATGCATGCGTTATGACAAAGCAATAGAGGAAGATGCATACTTCAACTATGCAAAACTGGATTTTGATTTAACCGGAGAAACATCAAGATTTACAGATTACCTTAATAATTACAAAGTTACAGAGAGAAAACAAGATGAAATATATGGCTATATAGCAACAGGCGCTCTAACCAAAAAGGATTATGATCAGGCTATAAGCGCTCTCTCTAAAATTAAAAAGCCTACTGAAACGGACCTGGTCAATCTTAAAAAAGCTAACTTCTTTAAAGGGGCAAAACTTTTAGATGAAGGCTCGTATTCAGCTTCAGCAGAATATCTTGCAAAGGCAACGGAGAATGAGTCATATAATCCTTCCCTGACAAATCTTGCAAAATTCTGGCAGGCAGAGTGCAACTTCAGGCAAGGCAAGTATGCGGAATCTCAAAAGATTCTGAGCGAATTGCAAAAGAATTTGCGCTTTAAACAAAGCAAGGAGTATTCTGAGTCATACTTCAACAGCGGATATAACTACTTCAAACTTAAGGATTTGGCAAATGCAAAAACAGCGTTTGAAACCTATCTGAATTTTCCGCAATCACAGCGTTCCTATACGAATGATGCAAAGACAAGGCTGGCAGACTGCTACTTCATGGAGAGAAATTTCAGCAAAGCAGCCGAACTATATGAAAAGATTGGAGCGGAGACAAACTACTCAAACCTATATGCTCCTCTGCAAGGCGCAATTGCCCGCGGCTTTATGTCAGATAATGCAAAGAAAATCTCTGAACTTAAAAATATAACAGGAGCATCTCACAGAGAGTCACCTCTTTACACAGAAGCCTTGTTTGAACTTGGCTGCACCCAGGTGCAGAATTCCAATGACAAAGATGCTATTGAGAGTTTTAATAAGTTAATAAATAATCCTCCCGACAGTATATACTACTACAAGGCTCTTCTGGAGATTGGAATGATAAACTCAAACAGGCACTATGCGGATGCGGCAATAAAAAATTACAAGGAAATTATTGACAAACAGCCAAATAGCCAGGAGGCTCAGACCGCCCTAAGTGCGTTGGAGAATATTTATCAGAATCAAAACAGGTCAGAAGAATTTTTGGAATACGTACAGAGCAATGGTGCGGCAACTGCTAAAACTCCTGCCGAAAAGGAGACCCTCATCTTTAATTCTGCGGAGCAAATTTACATGAGCGGAAAGTATGAGCCTGCAATAAAAGCTTTGGAATCATTTACTGAGAGATACCCCAGCGGACAAAGATATGAGCAGGCAATGTTCTATTTGGCAGAATGTTACAGAAAAACAGACAATGCGGAAAAAGCAATTGAGTGCTACCATAAAGTTATGGAAAGCGGAGAGGGAGCGCTATCTGAATCTGCAACTAAAAATTATGCAGACTTGTGTTACAAGCTGGAGAAATACTCAGACGCGGCCCGGGGTTATGAGACACTGGAAAAAACGGCAAATTTTAAGGAGAACAAGCTTGAGGCAGTGATGGGAGAGATGCGCTCATATTTCTGCAACAAAGAGTACAAAACTGCGTCATTAAGAGCAGAGCAAATAATTTCTGATAAACAATATGGAGCCGAACAAAGAGATGAGGCTATGTATTATGAGGGAAGGAGCTTGCTTGCTCTGGGAGAGAGAGTTAAAGCAATAGAGTCTTTGAAGAAACTCTCAGAAAATCCTAAGACAGCGCTTGGAGCGGAGGCTGCATATCTTGTTATCCAAGACTCTTTTGACAACGGAAAATTTGATAAAGTGGAGAAGCAAACATTTACTTTATCAAAATCCAAGACTCCGCAAACGTACTGGATGGCAAGGAGTTTCATTGTGCTTGGAGACTCTTACGCCGAACGAGGAAATAAGGAGCAGGCCCTTGCTACCTACAAGAGCATTAAAGATAACTATAAAGGAAAAGATGATGACATCATCTCAACCGTAACTGCAAGAATCAACAAAACAGAGGAAAAATAACAAACTACTTATATGAAACACAACAATTTGGCAATTTTAGCCGCGCTGGCTATGCTGGCACTTCCGGCAACTATGAGCGCACAAAATGCTACGGTTAGAGTGGACAAGAATTATGAAGGAGACCTTACCGCAGCGGGAAAGCCTAAGATGGCTATGGATTTTGCTGACACTTTGAAAAACTTTAATTTAAATTTTGACTATCACATTTTTGACAAGCCGTTCAGAGATTTGTATGAATTCTCCCCTCTTCCTTCCGCACAGATACACAGCCCAATGCAGGCAGATTATCCGTGGATAATAGCAAGAGTTGGACTCTCTTTTCCGCTTGCGCCGGTTGCAACGGTTTATCTGCAGCCGAAAATTTTCAAAAACAATAACGCAGATGTATCGGACAATTTAAGATTTAAATTTGAACATAAATCTTATTGGGGAAAGATGCCGCTTGCCGGATTTAAAGATAACGGCAAGACAACGGACCTGAATACAAAAGCACAAGCAAGGAGCTGGAACACAGGCGGCTCCGTTAACTACGACCATCAATGGCTCAAAGGCAATTTTTCCGCGGAGGCTTATTACCGTAATGTTCACGACAGCTATTACGGATATAACAGCCAGCGTTTTGCCGGATTCACCGGCACGCCTGATATCAGCCATTTTGGCAACAAAAACTTCATGAAAGATGACATGTCCCACCAATATAATCAGGGAGGTATCAACTTGAATATTAGTTCCGTAGATAACGCAAACTATACGGGGAAATTCAGATATGACGCTAACCTTGCATACTGCAACACTTCAGACAAGGCAAAAATTGCTCTTCTATCCTCTTTGGCAAGGGGCAATACTCCATTGGTTGAGAAGCCGAACATTTATGAAAATTGGTTGAAGTTTAATGCAGAAGCGGGCCCAACCTTTGGCAAATACTCAATGGTAACTGTTGGAGTTAACTCAGAATCAGTATTTTATACAGGAATTCAAGATTATCATTACTCCCTGCTGGAGGGAACTTTACAGTATAAGTTCAACAACGGGAAATGGAAGTTTAATCTTGGTGCAAGAGCTTCCGTCTCCTTCAAAAATAAAGATGGGGTAAATAAATATTTCACTTACATAAGTCCAAAGGCAACTGTATCGTACGAATTAATTGATAACAAATTGTGGGCTTATGGAATTGCCGACGGAGGCAATGACGTAAACAGTTATTCATCTTTGTTGAGGAAAAACAGATGGATTGCCCCTGTGATTGACATGAGAGCAAGCTCAGTACCTTTGATTACAAAAGCGGGGCTTAGAGGAATGGCCAACGATAAAATCAGCTATGATATTTATGCAGGTTATGCAATAAGGAAAGGAATGTTGCAATATGTTGAATATGAACAGCTGATGAATAACGCATATTATCCGGCAGGCAGCACTGTTGCCACAGACTACTCAAATTCCGTTTTTAACGCGCTCTATTCAAATCACAGAGAGTTCATGTTTGGCGGCCAGGCAGATTACAAATCTGAAAGAGTTAAGGCGGGACTGCAGTTCAATTTCTCTGAATACACCAAAGGCAAGAAATATTCCGATATGCAGAACTTGGCAAACGGAACAGTTAACTGGATTAGCAAGGAGAAGCCTTCCGGCTACGCACCTTTTGAACTTAACATGTATGGAGAATACAACTTCAGGGAGAGAATTTATATTGGAGCAACTATTTACTACCGCGCCGCAACCCCTTATATTCTTGGAAGAAGAGTAAGCGACAATGCCGGAGGAAATTACACTCTGACCTTTACCGGGGCCAAGATTTCAGACTTTGTGGACATGGGCATTTACGGGCAGTATGTTATCAACAAGCACTTTACCGCTTTTGCACAGCTTAACAATCTGTTAAACAGCAATGTACAGTATTACGGAATGTATATAGAAAAGACCATTTCGGGGGGTGCCGGACTCTTGGTAAAGTTCTAATTTTTTCCTAAATTTGTACGTTAATAGTTTTAGGAAAAAAAGTAAAAAAAATGAGCGAACAAGAGTTGAAAAAGAAGGGCGCCGGAGAGAGCTATAATGCGGAAAGCATTCAAGTTCTGGAAGGCCTGGAGGCTGTTAGAAAACGTCCCTCCATGTACATTGGAGATATTGGTGAAAGAGGACTTCACCACCTGGTTTATGAAGTTGTAGATAACTCAATAGATGAGGCACTTGCAGGTTTTTGCAACAACATTGAGGTTACAATCAATGAGGATAATTCAATTACCGTAAAGGATAACGGAAGAGGTATCCCCACGGGAATGCATGAGAAAGAGCACCGCAGCGCATTGGAGGTTGTTCTTACCATTCTGCATGCCGGCGGTAAATTCAATAAAGGAAGTTATAAAGTATCAGGAGGTTTGCACGGCGTTGGAGTATCCTGCGTTAATGCGCTTTCTATACACATGACCGCAGAGGTCCACAGAGAGGGCAAAGTCTTCATGCAGGAGTACTCAAAGGGCAAACCCCTGTATCCTGTAAAAACAGTTGGAGAGGCCTCAGATACCGGCACTATTATTACGTTTAAGCCGGATCCTGAAATTTTCACGCTCTCGACAGTTTACAACTATGATATTCTGGCAGCGCGCCTGAGAGAACTTGCCTACCTTAACAAGAAGGTAAAGCTGACTCTTACCGATATGCGCGCCAAAGAGACTAATGATGAGGGAGTTGAGGTTTCAAAACCAAAGACTGAAATATTCTACTCTGAACTTGGCCTGTTGGAATTTGTCAAATATTTGGACGGTAACAGGGAGAAACTTACAGAGAACCCTATTTATCTGGAGAGCGACAAGACAGGCTACCCTATTGAAATTGCAATGCAATACAATACCGAGTTTAATGAAAACGTCCACTCTTACGTCAACAATATCAACACAATAGAGGGAGGTACTCACCTGTCGGGATTCAGAAGAGGCTTAACCACAACCCTTAAGAACTACGCAGATAAAGAGGGAATGCTTAAGAACCTCAAATTTGAGATTGACCCTTCCGATTTTAGAGAGGGTTTGACAGCTGTAATTTCTGTGAAAGTTGCTGAGCCTCAGTTTGAGGGACAGACAAAAACAAAACTTGGAAATGCGGAAGTTATGGCGGCTGTAAGCCAGGCTACAAGCATCGCTTTGGAAAATTATCTGGAAGAGCATCCTAAAGATGCAAAACTGATTATAGATAAAGTTATTCTTGCCGCACAGGCAAGGCACGCAGCACGTAAAGCAAGGGAGCTGGTTCAGAGAAAGAGCGGAATGAGCGGAGTGGGACTTCCTGCAAAGCTTGCAGATTGCTCAGAAAGAGATCCTTCCAAATGCGAGCTCTTCCTGGTTGAGGGAGATTCCGCAGGCGGTACTGCCAAAGAGGGAAGAAACAGAATGTACCAGGCCATCCTTCCGCTGAGAGGAAAAATTCTGAACGTGGAGAAGGCTATGGAGCACAGAGTATTTGATAGCGAGACTATTAGAAACATTTACACTGCGCTTGGAGTTACGGTTGGAACTGAAGAAGACAGCAAGGCATTAAACCTTAGCAAGTTAAGATATCATAAGATTATAATTATGGCCGATGCCGATGTGGACGGAGCGCATATTACGACTCTAATCTTGACATTCTTCTTCCGTTATATGATAGACCTGATTAAGAATGGTTATGTCTATTGCGCTACTCCTCCTTTGTACATGATTAAGAAGGGAAAGGATGCCAACAGATATTGCTGGAGCGACGAGGAAAAAGATAAGGTTGTTGCTGAGCTTACAAAGGGCGGCACCCAATCTGAGAAAGGTATTAAAATCCAGAGATACAAAGGATTGGGAGAGATGAGCCAAGACCAGCTGGCGGAAACCACTATGGATCCGGCAAATAGAATTTTAAGAAAAGTTTATATAGAAAATGCAGCTGAAGCTGACCGTATTTTCTCTATGCTTATGGGGGATGATGTTCCACCGAGGAGGGAATTTATAGAGCAACACGCAAAATACGCTAACATTGATGCTTAAAAAGTACGCCTACATTATTCTTACATTACTCCTGCTTGTCCCGCTAAAGGGACAAGCTCAGTTTTTTGGGAAAAGGCGCAATAAGGAAGATATTCCTATAAGCATTAAACTTGACCCAAGATTTCCTCAGGTTAGGGATACTATTGATTTGAGATACTCAACCGCAACTGGTGTAACACTAGACGATATCTGGTCAGATTTCTGGTTGTCAACCGGTTACATTCCTATCTTTTACCTCCCGGACCCATTTAAAAATTACTCTCTGGACAGCGAGAATCCATCAAAGGAGAAGGATAAAAACTCCGCAAAGCGTCCGCAAATTATTTTCTCCGTTACAGATTTTACAAAGAATACTCTCAAGGAGATTGAAGAGGAGAGAAATGCTCTGATTAATGAAGAGGAGGAAGAGAGTGATGATGAGGAAGATACAGATCAGCCAATTACAGAGCTTCCGGAGGAGTATGATATCTGGAGCAATACCACAATCAATCCATATAATGTTAAGCTTGCTGACATGAAGGACACTGTCCGCATAGATGTTAGCGGGTTCTGCCCTCCTATAGAGAGGAAGTATGAGACTTCTGAGTTTGGACCGCGCTGGGGAAGAATACATGCCGGCATAGATTTAAAAGTCTTCAAGGGTGATACCATACGTGCGGCATTTGATGGAGTTGTACGCATAAGACGCTATGATGGAAGTGGTTACGGCAACTTCATTGTTCTGCGCAATGATAATGGACTGGAGACTTTGTATGGCCACATGAGCGGATTTATTGCTGATGAGGGACAAAGAGTAAAGGCAGGAGAGCCTATCGGACTTGGAGGTAGCACCGGACATTCAACCGGCACGCATCTTCATTTTGAGCTTAGGTATCTGGGAAACGCTATCAACCCTAGAGATGCAATAGACTTTGATACAGGACCATACGCAATTAAAGACAATACTCTTGTTCTTACAAAAGATAACTTCCGTTATCAAAGACTGCACTTTAGCAGAAGCGGCAGGCACAGGAATTATGGAAGGAGCAGAAGCAGAAGAGGCAGCAGTGTCACAATAAGGAAAGGAGATACTCTTGGAGCACTTGCCCGCCGCCACCACACAACAGTGGCAAAGCTAAAGAGGCTTAATGGCATAAAAGGAAATAACATTCGCAGCGGCAAGAAGCTGAGAGTCAGATAATATCTGTCGCGACAGAAAATAATTAAAAAATAAATATTATGGACATTTTTGACAGAATTAAGGAAAATGAGGGAGGACCTCTTGGACAATACAGGAAAAGAGCACACGGCTATTTTATGTTCCCAAAACTAGAGGGAGAGATTGGGCCCTATATGACTTTCAATGGTAAAAAGGTACTCGCATGGACTTTTAATAATTATTTGGCCCTGGCAAATGACCCTGAGGTTAGAAAAGTTGATGCGGAAGCGGCTGCAAAATGGGGTCTTGCATATCCTATGGGTGCAAGAATGATGAGCGGCCACACTTCTTTGCATGAAAAGCTGGAGCGTGAACTTGCTGATTTTGAGCAGAAAGAAGATGCTTATCTTCTAAACTTCGGCTATCAGGGCATGGTATCTATTCTGGATGCGCTGCTTACAAGACATGATGTTGTTGTGTACGATGAAGAGTGCCACGCATGTATCATGGATGGTTTGCGCCTTCACATGGGATTGAGAATCAGATATAAACATAATGATATTGCGGACTGCGAAAAAGTTCTTGCACGTGCGGAGAAGGTTGCAAATGAACAGGGAGGAGGCGTACTACTTGTAACAGAAGGAGTTTACGGCATGACCGGGGCTATGGGAGCTCTTGGAAAAATTGTTCCGCTTAAGAAAAAATACAAATTCAGAATTCTAATTGATGATGCGCACGGCTTTGGAGTAATGGGCGCACACGGACGCGGAACATCTGAGGAGCAAGGAGTTATGGATGGCGTTGATTTGTACTTTGGAGCTTTTGCAAAAGCAATGGCTGCAATTGGAGGATTTATCGCAGGTCCAAAAGACATCATCAATTTCTTAAGATATAATCTTAGAAGTCAGATATATGCAAAGTCTCTTCCAATGGCTCTTGTTGAGGGATGCTTAAAGAGACTTGATATGATTCGCAATGGCGACGAGAGAAGAAAACATTTGTTTGAAATCGCACGCGCAATGCAGAATGGTCTGAGAGAGAGAGGTTTTGATGTAGGACCCGCAGAGGCTTGTATCACTCCTGTATTTGTAAAGGGAACAGTTCCAGAAGCAACAAACATACTTGTAGATTTGAGAGAAAACTATAAGATATTCTGCTCTGTTGTTGTATATCCTGTTGTACCTAAGGGTGTTATAATGTTCAGAATTATCTGCACCGCAATGCACCAGATGGAGCATGTTGAGTATACTCTTAAAGCTTTTGAGGAGATTAAGAAGAAACTTGCTGCAGGTGCCTACAGCGGAGACAATGATATCAAAGATATGGCTATTGATTAGCCGTCTTGTATAACTAATTGGCAAATAGCATTTTGCAATGGGCAAATTTGACGGTAAAGTTGTAGTAATAACGGGGGCAAGTTCCGGGATAGGTCTTGCCTCCGCTCGTGCTTTTGCACAGGAAGGAGCAAGCGTTGTACTTGCGGCGCGTTCCGCGGACAAGCTAAAACAGACTTTTTGCGAACTGTCTCATAAGGGACAGGAGGCTGGAAGATTTCTTGCTGTCCCGACAGATGTTCAAAAAGAGGATAATTGCAAGAGGCTGATAGAGGCTGCGGTAGAGAAATTTGGGAAAATAGATGTGCTTGTAAATAATGCGGGCATCTCCATGAGGGCAATGTTCAGAGACTTAGATTTGATTGTCCTTAAGCGTCTTATGGATGTTAATTTCTGGGGGACCGTTTACTGCACAAAATACGCGCTGCCCTATCTGCTTAAGAGCAAGGGAACTGTAGTTGGCGTAATTTCTATTGCAGGTTTCAAAGGACTTCCGGCACGTACCGGATATTCTGCTTCAAAGTTTGCAATCTATGGATTCCTGGATACTTTGAGAGTTGAGCATCTTCACGACGGGTTAAATGTTCTGGTTTTTGCACCGGGCTTTACCGCTTCAAATGTCAGATTTGCAGCGCTTACCGCGGACGGTACACCTCAGGGTGAAACTCCAAGGGACGAGGCAGGCATGATGAGTGCGGAAACTGTCGCGATTAAGATGGTGCATGCCGTGTATAAGCGCAAGTCTCAGGTTGTGCTGACGCCTATCGGAAAACTTACGGTCTTTCTGAATAAGATTTGCCCGAGGCTTGTTGACAAGCTTGAGTATAACTACATGAAGAAGGAACCTAATTCACCTCTAAAATAGAAAATTTTCAAATAGTCTACCGCAAAAAAATTTTAAATAGTCCGCCGCAGCCGTCGCTATTATACCAACCGCACAAGCCAACGCCTACTGCGCCGCCACAAAGCGGCGTCGCAACTAGTGGTTTACGCGGCTAACGCCGCGGAGATGCACTGGCACTACGTGCCAGGCCTTCGGCTAATAGTTTTTGAAATTAATTATATTCTCTGAAAGTTTATTAATCAAGCACTTACGAGCCTCCTGACTGGTCCACCCGATATGCGGCGTAAGAATCACCTTGCTGTTATCCTTGATTTTCAAATATGGCGATGTCAGAGGAATTGGCTCCTTTGAATAGACATCTATTCCTGCACCTGCTATAACATTCTCATTTAGAGCACGTACAAGATCCTCTTCATTAATGATTCCACCGCGTCCAAGATTAATTATGAATGCAGAAGGCTTCATCATCTTAAGCTGTGCATACTTAATCAAGTCTTTTGTCTTCTCATTCATTGGAGCATGAACAGATATGTAATCACAGGTTTTCATCAGTTCATCCAATGAAACATTCTTATATTCAGAAGAATGCGGCTTACCGGAAGTTGAATAATAAACCACCTCCATTCCAAATGCCTTTGCAAGAGAGGCAACTCTGGAACCTATATTGCCCAAGCCGACAATACCATAACGTTTTCCGCTCAGCTCAGTGAAAACACGGCTCACATCAGACACAAGATTCCCGCGCGAATACTCTCCGCTTTTAACTCTTGCATCATAATATCCAAGCCAGCAGGAGAGGCTTAAAACCATTGATAATGTGACTTGTGCAACACTCTCGGTTGAATACCCCGCAACATTTTTTACTGGAATATTTTTGCTATTTGCATAGGCAATATCTACATTATTCGTCCCGGTAGCAGCAACACAAATAAGTTTCAAATTCTTTGCGGCATCAATTTGCTCTTTCCCAATTACGACCTTATTAATTATAAGGATATCACAATCCTTAACTCTTCCAAAAACATCCTCAGCTTTTGTAAATGGGTATGTAACAAGCTCTCCCAGTTTCGCAACCGGCTCAAGTGAAACATCTTCCCCTATTGAAGCAGCATCCAAAAAAACAATTTTATTCATATAACTTTTTAAATATTAAGAATTTACTTTTAACTAAAAACATCTCCGTGATTTGAGATTTACCACGCAAGAGCAGAGGCGCCTAATATGGCTGCATCGCTCTCCTTTAACGCAGAGGTAATAACCTTTACTTTTCCTCTCCACAATGATATAAGGTTCTCATTCATAGCGTCCATCAAAGATTTCATAATATACTTGCTTGCATGTGCAAGACCGCCGAAAAGCACTATTGCTTCAGGTGCGGAGAAAGCTACAAAGTCCGCGAATTTTTCACCTAATAATCTTCCGGTATACTCAAATATTTCTATAGCCATCTTATCCCCCTTTTCAGCAGCATCATAAATATCTTTTGATGTTATATCTCCTTTTATTTCACGCAGCAAACTAGGTTTTAATGAGTTAGCCATCCATTCTTTTGCGGTTCTTGCAACACCGGTAGCAGAAGTGTAAGCCTCCAGGCAGCCTTTCTTCCCGCACCCGCACTCTCTTCCGTTTGTTCGCACGGCGCAAGTATGACCAAGTTCGCCTGCAAAACCATCGTGACCATAAACCACATTTCCGCCAATAACAATACCGCTGCCAACTCCGGTACCAAGTGTAATCATGATGAAATCCTTCATTCCCTTTGCGGCACCGTATGTCATCTCCCCCATCGCAGCAGCATTCGCATCATTAGTTACAACCGCCTTGATACCTCCTAACTCCTTGGAAATCATATTAGCAAACGGGACAATAATTCCTTTTGCCCATTGAAGGTTAGAAGCATCTTCAATTGTACCCTTGTAAAAATTTCCATCGGGAGCTCCAACTCCTATTCCGTTAACATTCTCAAGACCAACCTTTTTGGTAAGCTCGCGTATTGTAGCACAGAGAGCTTTCACAAACTTATCAGCCTCCCCTTTTCCATATTTAGAATCAATTGCTTTCTGGCAAAGTATTTCACCTCTGCGGTTTACAACGCCAATCTTTGCAGTCTGTCCGCCTACATCAACACCGACAACATATTCTTTTTCCATATCTCTTATTATTTAAATTTTCATCATCTTAATTACGCATCTCCCTACAAGCCATAATCACAGATTATTACATTAGCGGACTTAGCAGTCGGAAAAAACTCTCTCTGACTTTCTCCTCCACCGGCCTCTTCCTCCACTTTACCAGGTTTACCTCATCACACTCCTCTAAATCTTGCAGGAACTTATCTTCCACAACTTTAGCACAATCTGAATTATAAAGTACGCTCATGATTTCAAAGTTGTGCTCAAAACTTCTTGTATCCATATTTGCCGACCCTACAATACTTATATTCCCATCAATGCTCATAACCTTTGAGTGATTAAAGCCCTCCTTAAAAAGGTATATTCTTACACCTGCCTCAAGCAATTCGCCAATATAAGATTTGGTGCTATATGTAGCAGTAGCAGAATCTGCCTTCTCCGGCAGCATTATCCTCACGTCTATATTGCCGAGTGCCGCAACTTTAATAGCATTCAGAATTGTCTCATTTGGAGTAAAATACGGTGTTACAACATATATATGGTCACGCGCGCAAGTAATAGCAGTAAAATAACATTGCATGATACCGGCCCAGTCGCTGTCGGGACCAGAAGAGATAATTTGACTGTAAAAATTTTTCCTCCCGATAGTTATATCATATTTCTGATTTTCAATCTGCGGATAGTACTTCTTGCTATATCTTAACTTACGGTTGAGAACAAAATACCTGTCCAGCAAAAAGCCCTCCTGCAAAGAGAACACAGACTCTCCAACTATCTTAATATGAGTATCATGCCAATCTCCAGCCTCAGTTCCATAATAGTAGCGGTCAGCAATATTTACTCCGCCGAGAAAACCGACCTTCCCGTCAACAACAAGTATCTTCCTGTGATTGCGATAGTTAAGTCTGCTCATTGGCATGAAGAAACGTACCGGAGAGAAAATCAGCACCTCTATCCCGCTCTGTTTCAGACGCTCCAAAAATTTTTTCTTAAGGGAAACACAGCCCATGCCGTCAATAAGAAGGCGGACTTCAACGCCGCTCTGCGCTTTTTTTGCAAGCAAATCCACAAACTTATTTCCTGTTACATCATCCTCAAGTATATATGTCTGAATGTGAATATGATGCTTTGCCTCTTCAATGGCCTTATACATAGCATCCAAAGCATCCCGGCCGTCAAAATAAAAATCAATATCGCTGTTATAATCTATGAGCGCATAGCTATTCTTAAGATTCTGGTAAACAAGCTTTTTATATGGTTCATTTTCAGCTGAAAAAAGTTGCGGGTCTTTCTTTAGCTTCTCTTCTTCATCCACGCACAACTCCTGCCTTAATTTAACATCCCCCAACCCTTTGCGGGAAAAAATCTTTTTCTTCCTAAAGTTCTGGCCGAAGACAAAATAGAGCAAAATTCCAATATACGGGAGCAGCACCATCACCGCCGTCCATGACAAAGTCTTAATAGGGTCTTGCCTGCGCAAAATCATGGTAACGGAAGCATAAATTGCTATCCCCATGTTCATTGCGTATAGCACCGCAGATATTATAGGCCAAATCTCGTTAGACCACATCACTTAACAGCTGTATATAAAACAGAAATTCCAAAAGTTTGCTTTGTGAACTTCACCTCTTTAAATCCGGCCGCCTCAATCTCCTTGCAAAACATTTCAAATTTAGGGAATTTCTCTACCGATTGTATGAAGTATTTATACGCTCCTTTCTCCTTTCCGCCTGTGAAAATCTTAGCCATGAAAGGGAGCACATTATTAAAGTATAAGTTGTAACACCCTCTTATAAAAGGATTTGTAGGTTTTGCAAATTCCAGTATTACCAATTTTCCTCCCGACAGAAGCACTCTCCAAATCTCTTTAAGAGCTGTTGCCCTGTCATCATAATTCCTTATGCCGTAAGCAATTGTAACAGCATCAAAATAACCGCCTGCAAACGGCAACTTGGCCGCGTCCGCTAACATTAAGTGTGGCAGAGGGTTGCACTTTACTACTTTCTTTTTAGCAACTGCAAGCATCCCCTGTGAAATATCAATTCCGGTAACATGGAACCCTTTATCAGCCAAAGCGATAGTCAGGTCTCCCGTTCCGCATGCTTCATCCAGAATTCTTGCGCCTTCTTTCATGCCCCCGCATAAATAGTTGACCGCCTGTTTTCTCCAGCGTTTATCTATGTTAAGAGAAAACAAATGATTGAGTGCATCATAACTGCCGCTTATGCGGTTAAAAATTCCGGAAGTATCCATAAGAGACGTGGAAATATCAATAAAAACTCACTGCCACGAAGTTACAAAAATTTGCTCTTTAAGCCCTAAAAATACTATCTTTGCAACCCCAACCGGAGAAATCCGGTCCAAAGCAGCGCCCGAGTGGTGAAATGGCAGACACGCTACTTTCAGGGAGTAGTGCCGGTAACGGTGTGCAAGTTCGACTCTTGTCTCGGGCACAAAAAAAGCAATGCGAAAAATCGCATTGCTTTTTTTTGCCTTACCTTTGCCGCAATGCCAATCATATTCATAATCATTCTGCTAAGCTATATTGGAGCAAACGTATACATCTTTATACGCGGAGCGCAAGCAGTAACCTTGTTCCCGACAGGTTTAAAAATAACTCTTGCAATTCTGTTTTGGGTTTGTGTTATATTATTGTTTATCAGCTTCTTTGCGCGCAATGCAAAATTACCGTCAGCTCTATCAGGAATTGTATATGAAGTAGGAAACAGCTGGCTGATTGTTACGCTATACTTATTCCTGCTCTTGCTAATATTTGATATTCTGAAGCTTTGCGGCGTCCACTACAATTACGGTTTTATAACATCAGTTATAATAACCTGCCTTGCATTGACATACGGCTACATCAATTACAGACATCCAAAAATCAACAACATTAAAATTACCCTCAAGGATAATGGACAGCATCATTTAAAAATACTGGCATTCAGCGATTTGCATCTAGGAAACGGGACAAGAAAAAAAGCTTTGCAGCGTTATGTTAAAATGATAAATGCACAACATCCCGATATAATCCTTATAGGAGGAGATTTGATTGACAACAGCGTAGCTCCTCTATATGAGCAAAATATGAAGGAGGAAATAGATAAGCTGAAAGCGCCCCTCGGCATTTACATGGTCCCCGGCAATCATGAGTATTACAGCGGGATAAATGAGAGCGCAAAGTTCATCGGCAGCACCCAAATCCGTCTGCTGAGAGATACAGTACTAACATTAAAGGATAGCCTGCAAATCATTGGAAGAGATGATTATACAAACAGCAGCCGGAAAAGTCTAAAAGAACTCATGAGCTCTGCCGACAGGGGAAAGCCTACAATTTTACTGGACCATCAGCCGCGCCGCTTATCTGAAACTCAGGAAGAAGGAATAAACTTGCAGTTCAGCGGACATACACATCACGGACAAGTGTGGCCAATAAGCTGGATAACAGATAAAATATTTGAACAAAGCCACGGGTATAAAAAATGGGGCAATAGTAACATTTACGTATCAAGCGGCCTCTCCCTGTTTGGACCGCCGTTCCGCATTGGTACTCAAAGTGATATAGCTGTATTCAATATTGCATACTAGCACAAATTTCAGCAACTTTTTTTTGAAAAGTGTTCAGAATTTTCGCACCTTTGCCGCACCAAAATCGTAAGCGACTGAAGGTCTTGTGTGATTGTAAGCAACTGAAGATTTATTATTTAAAAGTTGTTTACATGAAAAATATTTCAAAGTATCTTACAGCATCTATCTTGTCAATGTCGCTGCTGACCGTAATGGCCGGAGCAGCAATTGCTCCTGCGCTTGGAGTTATCAAAGAGCATTTTGCCGGAACTCCTAATCTGCTTATCCAATTCATTATCAGCATTCCTGCACTATTTATAGTCTTTACTAATCTGGCGTTCCCTTATTTTTGCAAACTTTTTAAAACAAGGACCCTTGCGCTAATTGGACTGCTCATTTATGCTATTTGCGGGACAATCCCGTTCTTCTCCAACGATATTTATATTATTCTAATTTTCAGAGCAATACTAGGTGTGAGCGTTGGCATGATAATGCCTCTCTCCACGGGTTTGCTGTCATTTTATTTTCCTCCGGAGAAACAGGCGGAGCTAATGGGACTCTCCGCAGCTATGAATCAGATGGGCGGAGTGGTTGCAACCCTGCTTGCAGGTATGCTCGCAAACATTTCATGGAACTTCTCTTTTCTTGTATATCTGCTTGGTTTTATTGCCGTTGCAATGGTCGCCATATTCCTTCCAAATGAAAGATTGGGAGGGAAAAGTGACATTCAAATTCCAAGCTTTTGCGCCCGCATAAAGAAGTTCCATCCCTCTGTAATAGGAATGTTTTTGTGCATGAGCTTGTTCTTTGTTTATCCAAGCAATTTTGCAATGATTGCGGGAAAACAAACCGCTTTATCTCTCAATGCCGTCACAATCATAATGGTTGCACTAGATGTAATCGCCTTCTTTGTAGGACTTTGCTTTGGACGAATGATGCAAATTTTCCGTATGCAGATGAAATATTTTGCACCCTGCGGATTCATTATTGGCTACCTGATTTTTATTCTGTCGGGAGAATTATGGGCACTGCTGGCCGGTTCTGCAATAATAGGAATTGCAAACGGCGCCGGCATACCTTACTTGAACACAATTGCCTCAATCAAAGGGGGAAAGGATGCAGTCACCACAGTTATGCCGCTTATTTCTGCAAGCCTATACCTTGGTCAATTTCTTTCTCCCATCTATATTTCCGCACTAGGCAACAAGCTGTTTAGCAATGCATTAACAGCTCCTTACTATATCGCGGTTATTGTCGGGGGCATTTATCTAATACAAGTTTACACCACTCGCCACTTCCAGGCTCTGCCGCCTGCAGAAAAATAAAAGACTCCCTTAAAGAAAGAGAGTCTTTTATAAACTTTTTGTAATCAGAATATTACTTGTAAATCTCAGCCAGCTTGGCAGCAAGCTCCTCTCCTCTCAATCCTCTTGCAACAATAATTCCGTCGGGACCTATAAGAACAGTTGCCGGAATTGAATTAACTCCGTAAGCTGCAGAGGCGGCATTCTTCCAATACTGTAAATCAGAGATTTGCGGCCACTTCATTCCAAGCTTTGCTATGCCGCTAACCCAATTCTCTTTTTTACTATCCAAAGAGACACCAAGAATTTCAAATCCTTTTGAGTGATATTTCTCATAAAGAGCCACATTATTAGGCATTTCCTCACGACAAGGACCGCACCATGAAGCCCAGAAATCTACAAGAACATAATTTCCTTTGCCTGCATAATCTGACAATTTGTGCATTTTACCCTCAGGATCAGCCTGTTCAAAATCAGTGAAATGCTTACCTACTCCGGTAGCCGCAACCAAATCCATTCTCGCTTTCATCTTTACTATAGGTTTGAAAGAAAGAAACTCTTTTCCCGCCTTGGAAAGTATTTGTGCGGTCTCCTCATCGTCTGCCTGGTATTCATGAAGTAACATGCAGGCGCCAAGAATATTATCCAAATTATCATACAAAGTTTTCTTTGCAAGTTCTTCAGAAGGTTTTTGCAGAGAGTCAGTAATAATCTTTAAGATAGCATCTTTACGTTCTGCAGTCACACCTGCGCTGCCATATTCCTTCATCAAGTCATTATAGTGTAATTCATCAGCTTTCTTTAAAATGAGATCTTTAGCCTGCAAATATTCATTAAACTTTGTGGTCAATTTTCCACCTTTAGCGTAAGATTGATTGCTATTTAAATCCACGGAAATTGGAGTACCTTCTAAAATTACGGCTGACATCTTAGTGTTATCAGATGAGCGTATATACGCAACATCCTTATAGATAGATGTTCCAGCCATTTTAAAAGTTCCATTTACAACAGTTGCAGAGTCTTTAGGTGCTCTCCCTTGAGTCATAAACAACAAGTAAACTTTTTTCCCATTCTGAGAAGCATCTATTTTCCCGTTAATTGCATATTTAACAGGAGATTGTGCAAAAGATGCAGATACGCACAAAACTGCAGCAGCCGTGCATAAAGTTGATAATAATGATTTATTCATATAAAACGTTTTAATAATTATTCAGTACAATAAAGACACAGATTGGTTTTGGTGCCATAAAGGTAATACAAAAAACACATTCTGCGATGCAGAATGTGCTAAGCGTTGCGGCATAAAGTACCGCAACGCCTTGTGGTTAAGCGCACTTCGTGCGCAAGAGGCACGCGCCTCCGGCGCGGCTTCGCGGATTTCATCCGTAGTGTGATGCTCTATTTAAGTGCCTTCAAAATTGCAGGCATTAGAGCGGCAACATCATGCTCACACTGAGCTGTGTAGAAATTACCATCAATAGAAGTCTTATCATCCAAAGCTGTATTCTTGCTCAAAGCTGCTTTTGCAAGAGGATGAATTGCAAACTTTTTACCACTGGCTGCTCCGGACATTTCAAAATACATTGCAGCAGCACAGTGTCCAATCATTAATTTACTCGCATCGGCAAACTCTTTTATAACAGCAAGCATGTCTTGATTATGCTTCTCCCCGACATGCTGTGCAAATACCGGAGTTGCATCTCCGCAAGCAAAAATAAGCGCGTCATAATCTGCGGCATGCCCTTTTAGGTTGGCAATAACATCATCAGCCTCAATCTGGATTCTTGAATTAGTTTTAATGTGAGTTGATGTTGCAACGGCAAAAACCTTATAAGGTATTTGATGCTCATAAAAATTCTCCAAGTAGTTAAACAGGCCATAACCGTTAACAGGGTTAAGAGCCAAGACAGCAGTTTTCTTTGCCATAATTCTTTAATTTTTAATGTTATACAATAAATTTATATCTTAAATAATTTGCTTTTAAAAAATTAATAGTAACTTTGTAATAATTACTTACTATTTATTTAATAGTGCAAAGATAAAACGGAAAAAGAGGCTTGTCAAGAACTAATAATAAATTCACATAGTTACTTATAAGTAAGTATTGCTGATTTACAGATAATTGGACGAATAAAATAACTTAAAATATTTTAAGAGATGAAGAAAAAGGAGGAGAAAAATACATTTATTGAAATGTGTCCGGTACGCAATGTAATAGCCAGATTCGGAAATAAATGGGCCATATTGATCATTTTGGAGATAAATGAAAAAGGGGTTGCGAGGTTTAATGAACTCTGCAAAATGATACCGGATGTTTCTCCGCGCGTAATGTCAGGAACCCTAAAAACACTTGAGGCTGACGATATTATTGCACGCAAAATTTACCCGGTTGTTCCTCCAAAAGTTGAGTACCGCCTTACTGATGTTGGCAAGTCTTTGCTGCCGCTAATTGCCCAGCTCACAGAATGGGCTCAGAACCATATGAAAACAATTGTCAAGCACAGAAATAAATTCACAAACGTTTAAATATATATGCTATGGAATTAATAGATGCGATCAATAAAAGGCAAAGCAACAGAAAATACAAAAGTACACCTGTTGAGATAGAAAAAATAATGCAATGCATTGATGCTGCAAGACTTGCACCATCAGCCAATAATGCGCAGGAGTGGAAATTTGTAGTTGTTCAAAAACCTGAGCTATTAAAGGAGGTACAAAATGCAGCGGCATTTATGGGGATGAATGGGTTTGCAAAGGGAGTTCCTGCATTTGTAGCCGTAGTCACGGAAAAGACTAAAGCCATTAATAATGTGGATATTGTGCTGCACAGAAAAGATTACAAGCAGATGGATATTGGTCTGGCCATTGAGAATTTCTGCTTGAGGGCTGCCGATCTTGGACTTGGCACATGTATCATGGGATGGTTTAATGAGGGCAAAATCAAGAAGTTGCTGCAAGTCCCCAGCAGTCGCAAGATTTGGCTTATGCTTGCCGTTGGATATCCGGATGATGCTCAACGTGAAAAATCTCTGAAATCCTTACAGGAGATTTCTTCTATTGATAAGTACTAGCACACACTGCTGCGCAGAGTGATAATAACAAGCCGAAGGCCCGGCACACAGTGCCGGTGTATCCCTCGCGGCGGTAGCCGCGTAAACCCCTAATTGCCTTGCCGCTTCGTGGCAAGGCAAAAAAAAACAGCATCGTATGATGCTGTTTTTCTCCTCGTGACCCCGATAGGATTCAAACCTACAACCCTCACATCCGTAGTGTGATGCTCTATTCAGTTGCGCTACGGGGCCGGTTAAAAAACTGACCCTTTGCAGGGTCAACCTTTATTTCTTTGCAGCTCCGGCTTTCTTTGCAGCAGCCTCTTCAGCTCTTTTCTTTGCTGCAGCTGCCTGAGCAGCAGCCTCTTTCTTCTTAGCCTCAGCAGCAGCCTTAGCTTCAGCTGCCTTATTCTCTGCGGCAATCTTCATCTTTGCCTCTTTGATTTTAGCCTTCTGCT
This sequence comes from Bacteroidales bacterium, assembly GCA_022647615.1. Lineage (NCBI taxonomy): Bacteria > Pseudomonadati > Bacteroidota > Bacteroidia > Bacteroidales > Bacteroidales bacterium. The sequence goes on along the minus strand of JALCKZ010000001.1, from coordinate 1,467,599 downwards.
CCTCATCAAATTCCTCCTCTACGCGGCTCAAACCCTTCTCCTTAATTCTTGCTTTCTTACCTGTTAACTCTCTCAAATAGAAGATTCTAGCTCTTCTAACCTTTCCGGCTTTCTCCATTGTAATGGTCTCAATGAATGGAGAGTATAAAGGAAATATCCTTTCAACTCCAACACCGCTGGAAATTTTTCTTACTGTAAATGTTTGAGTAACACCTGCTCCGCGGCGTTGAATAACTACGCCCCTGAAACTCTGCAGTCTCTCTTTGTCACCCTCTTTAATTTTGTAAGTGACTGTTACTGTGTCTCCTGCCTTAAATGCAGGGAATTCTTTTTTCTCTCCGGCAAACGCCTGCTGAGCAACTTTAATTAAATCCATCTCTTTAAATATTAATCAGGCAACATTTCAATTAATCGGGCTCACAAATAAAACACTTTAAATCAAGTTTTTACGGCCTTATAACCTTTTCCCAAGGTGCTTGGAAGAGGTTGCCTCCGTTTTGGGACTGCAAATGTATGATTTTTTTTCTTTTATCCAAAATTAAATTTCTATTACTCACGACAGATTTATAGGATGTTACCTCTCCCCTCCCGCCTTATACATTGCGCCTCCGATGCAGTCATACGCAGCCCCCGTAACGGAACTCATACAATTTGGAATATCAGCAATATACAAAGCTCCAAGAAAGGCAAAAATCAGAGCCTCCTTAAAGTTTACCGTCAGCTTGTCCGGTATAACATACTCGCACTGAGGTGCTTGCGCCTGCATGCGCTCCATCAGATATTTATTGAACGCTCCGCCGCCAGTAACCAAAACTCTGCTAACAGCGCCATTTTCCCCGGCCGCTACATTTTTAGAAGTCTGCATTGCGGCATGCTCGCAGAAAGTACAAAGTTTATCCTCTATCGGGAGCTTAAAAGATTCAATCAAAGGAATGACCTCATTCTCAACCCATTCGCGCCCAAGAGACTTGGGACCCTTCTGTGTATAAAAAGGTAAATTATTAAGTTTGTCAAGGAGTTCCCGACAGATTTTTCCGCTGCGGGCCAATGCTCCGTCCTTGTCATATTCCTTCCCTATTGTCCTCATGTAGTAGTTAAGAACGTAATTTACAGGAGATATGTCAAACGCTGTCCTCACTGCAACGCTCTTGCCATCAGCCGTTTTCTTAGAATTCTCAAAAGAAATATTTGAGAACCCTCCAAGATTCAGACAATAATCATACTCTCCAAAAAGATTCCGGTCGCCTATCGGAACCAGCGGAGCACCTTGACCTCCAAGGGCAACGTCGGTTGTTCTAAAATCGCAAACAGTGTCAACTCCGGTTTTTGCAGCAATCCCGGCGCCGCTCCCAATCTGTCCTGTAAATTGAATTTCAGGCTGATGAAAGATTGTCTGACCGTGACTTGCAATAATGTCAACTTTGTCTGGATCAATACCATTGCGCTCCATAAAAGCCTTTATACGCTCGCCAAGATACAAGCCGTAATCTGAATTCAGCCGCGCATATTCCAGCGCTGAAAAATTTTGAGCTGTATTTAACTTATCTTTAAGCTGTTGCGGATATGACTCGTCTTCAGCCTTTATGATTTTATAGTTCCACTTGCCTGAAAGATACTTAAACTCCACATAACAAAAATCAATTCCGTCAAGAGAAGTACCTGACATCAAGCCAATTACTCTTACGCCATTTTTAAAGTCGTAAGTTTTTTTCAAAGACTTCATCATGCAAAAGATTTATCTTCTTCCGGCAAAGCTGATGTAATAAAGCAATGTTGCAAGAGCGGAAAGTGCGGCAACGACATAAGTACGGGCAGCCCACATTAAAGTTTCGCGTGCCTGATCAACTTCTACAGGAGTCAGAGAATGAGAAGATTGCAGCCATGCAAGCGCACGGTGGGAAGCATTATACTCCACCGGCAAAGTAACAACGCTAAATACCAGCACCATTGCAAACATCAAAATTCCAATCCAGAACAAAGCCGGGAAAACGTTGATTAACAAGATTCCTATGATAATGACTATTTGAGATAGCATGGATGAGAAATTAACTACAGGAACCAAGGCCGAACGCAATCTAAGCGGAGCATATCCCTGTGCATGCTGCAGAGCGTGACCGCACTCATGGCATGCAACAGCCGCAGCCGCAACACTATTTGAACCATAAACGCTCTCGCTCAAATTAAGGGTCTTGTTTGCCGGATTGTAATGGTCTGTAAGACTGCCACCTATGGCAGTAACCTTTACATCTCTGATTCCGTTGCCGTCCAGCATTTTTTGTGCAAACTGAGCGCCGGTCAATCCGCCCGGAGCCATAACCTTAGAGTACTTGTTGAAGACGCTCTTCAATCTTGATTGTACAATCATTCCAATAACACCAATTATTGCTATCAGAACAAAACCTCCACCCATTGTCATAATTGAAAATCTTTTAAATTATTATATCCTTTATATTGTGCAAGTTATGAAAAAGTCCTCAAGTAGCGCCTCCCCTACCACACAAATTTCCTTGTAGCTTCCCTCCTGTTTCCTACCATGTCTACTAATGAAACCTTCATTAAGTGCTTGGTACCATGCGCAATGCGCGCATCAGCAAGCGGCACGTTCAGCTGCGCGTTTTTGGCATCAAACTCTGCAACCACCCAATGCCCGTCTATCTCCACTTTATAATCTCTTACTCCCGACAGATTATCTCCAATTCTTATGCCAGCGGCATCAGACCTTATTCTTGCCCCGTCGGCGAATTTAAAAGATGCGCGCGGAGCTGTAGTATCAACTGTTACACAATACTTTCCAAAAGAGCTGATATATGCCGTCATCTGTTGTTTTGCATAACTGTATGTGCCGCCGGAATAATAAAGATATCCTCTTCCGTCACGCATTGCAAGCACCGCCTTGTTCACCAGCCGCTGCGGAACTTTCGCCGACATTTTAACCTCTGCAAAATTGTGCATAGGAACTGTAGGATTGCCTATTTCCCAAAGCGGGGAATATCTTGTAGCTCTGAACCTTACGGTATCAGCAGTAAAGAACATGGAGGAGTATAAAGCACCCATCGGGATATTGATTTCAAGTCCCTTTGGTTTTATAAGAATTTGCGCTCACCCAACCCATAAAAACTCCCTTTGGAGGATAAGGCACTCTGTTTTTATAAATGACTTCATCTCTTTTAACCAAAAAAGATTTTTCAGATGAATTACCATACACATCATAAACAACAACGCGGACATTATGAAACTCATCATCATTAAGAACTATCAATCCGTCATTAACGGCTACTATTCTATCCTTAAGTCTATTACCAGGTTCAAGATAGCTCTTCACATAAGTACGTCCGCGGTAATATCTTTGAGAATACTCAAGCAAAGATGTTATGTACTTCCCAGTTGAATAAGGAATATTTCCCTCAGTAAAAGTAAATACCGGAGTCCTGTCCAAAAATACTTGATATCTGTAAATGCCTAATCTTGCGTAATTTCCATTAATATAATCTATGGCGTCAATAGCAACGTAAGAATATTTTGGAAGCAGCATTGCATTTGACTTTCTCGGACGCTCAATCAGATATGAGTACGGAGTCCCGATAATATTAGCGTGTCCAAAGAATAAGACGCTGTTAATCACAGGCTTTACGGTATCTTTAACAAGACTGATAAAAGCACTTCCTGCAGGAGTTCCGCTTACTTTAACAACCGGCTTGGATTTTACTCCGCCCTTCCCTCCAATCAAAAGATTCATTGGAATCCCCTGCGGGCTGCGAACTTCAAAATGCAGGTGCGGACCGCCGGAAGAGCCTGAGTTCCCGCTATATGCAATAAAATCTCCTTTCTTCACCGGAAACTCTCTAGGTCCAAAATAAATGCTCTGTTCCCAAGTTTGAGTTCTATACTGATTCTTTCTAAGCCGCGCCTGAAGAGCAGGTGCAAACTTTAGCAAATGTCCGTAAATTGTCTGATAGCCACCCGGATGATTAATAGTAATCATATTTCCGAATCCGGTGGAAGTAACAGAAAGCCTTGATATATAGCCATTTTGGGCAGCATATACTTTCTTCCCGACAGAACCTCCGGTTTTTAAATCTAATCCGCAGTGAAAATGTCCTCCTCTTAATTCGCCGTAATTGCCGGCAATGCCGTAGTAATTATCTAGAGGAAAAATAAAATTCTGCGCCTGTAAAAAAGAAGAACAACAGACGCAAATCAGGGACACGAATATTTTTAATAGCTTCATTATCTTCTATTTAAACTTGCCTTTTAGTCTGTCAAAGAAACCTTTGTCATCGCTGCCCGGCTTTGGTTCAAATGAAGGGGAAGATTTTAATTTTTCTATCGTCTTTTTTTCTTCTGAAGTCAGATTCTTTGGAATCCAGACATTTACGGCAATCAACATATCTCCAGCTCCGTAGCCGTTAACATCCGGTACACCTTTCCCTCTGAGTCTCAATATACTGCCGCTCTGTGTTCCCGGAGCAACTTTGATTCTAAGCTTGCCGTCAATTGCAGGAATTTCCGCATCACATCCGGTAATAGCATCCGGAACGCTTACAAACAAAGAGTAAAGCAAATCATTTCCATCTCTCTGGAAATTAGGATCTTGCCCCTCCTCTATAACAACCAGCAAATCTCCGTTAACTCCACCGTGAGGAGCTGCATTTCCTTTGCCGCGCACCGTAAGCTGCATGCCTTGCGCAACACCCGCAGGAACCTTAAAGCTAATCTCCTCCGGAGCTTTTACCAGGCCGGAACCGCCGCACTTCTTACATGGCTTGGAAACAATTTTACCCGTGCCGTTACAACGCGGACATGTTGTAGTTGTCTGCATCTGTCCAAGAATTGTACGGACTACTTTTGTCACAATTCCGCGTCCTTTACAATCGGGACATGTCTTTATATCTGCCTCACTTGCAGCGCCTTTACCACCACAATCCGGGCACGTTACAAGTTTATTGATTTTAATTTTCTTCTCTACCCCGTGCAAAACTTCAGCAAGGGTCAATTTGATTCTTATGCGTATATCGCTGCCTCTCTCCACTCTGCCTCCGCGTCCTCCTTCATCATCTCCGCCGCCAAATCCGCCAAAGAAATCACCAAATCCGCCAAAGCCTCCGCGCGCAGAACCGCCTCCGAAATGTCCTCCGAATATATCTCCAAACTGGCTGAAAATGTCGTCCATAGAGAAACCGCCGCCTGAAAATCCTCCGCCCGCGGCACTGCTTGTTCCGGCAAATCCAAACTGATCATACCTCTGCCTTTTCTCCGGATTTGAGAGAATATCATAAGCCTCCGCAGCCTCCTTGAATTTCTCCTCGGCAGCTTTATCACCCGGATTCCTATCGGGATGATACTTAAGGGCCATCTGTCTATAAGCCTTCTTTATCTCATCAGCGCTTGCGGTCTTGCTCACCCCCAGCACTTCATAATAATCTCTTTTATCAGCCATTTAATAATCCTCTAATATTCAATTTTTTATCCCGACAGTTTATTACTCCGCAAGGATAGTTAAAGATTAATTTCCCATTACAACTTTTGCAAAGCGTATAACCTTGCCGTTCAGCTTGTAACCCTGCTGAGCAATCTCAACAATTTTACCTTTTTGCTTAGGATCTTTAGCAGGAATCTGCGCTATCGCCTCATGCTCATCTGTATTCAAATCCTTCCCTATAGCTTCAATCACAGTCACTCCGCGGTTCTTGAGCATCTCCATCATCTTCTTGTATATCAGCTCAGTACCCTGCTTTGCCGCATCGGAATCTTTAGAGTCCTTAAGTACTGCAATAGCTCTCTCAAAGTCATCTACTATCGGGAGTATGCTCTTTATAACACCCTCGCTTGCAGTCTCTATCAGCTCCAATCTCTCTTTTGCAGTACGGCGCCTGAAATTGTCAAACTCAGCCGCCAATCTCAAATACCTGTCCTTATCCTCCGCCTGATCTTTCTTAAGTTTTTCAATCTCTTTATTTAGCTTCTGCTCAGGAGTTTCCGGCTGTTCTTCCCGCTTCTCCTCTCTCTTTTCCTCCTTCTTATTCTCCACGTTGCCCTCTTTCTGCTCACCACTCTCTGATTTGCACTCTCCTGCTTTTCCCTCATTCTTGTCAGTTACTGTTGCGGCGCTCTTTTCCGCCTGCTCCTCCTTCTTTCCGTTATCCTCTGCAACAGCTTTGTTCTCAGCTTGTTGTTCAACCTTAATATCCTTCTTCTCCTCTTTATTTTTACTATCGTGATTAATATTAAACATCTCTAAAAAATTTTAAACATTAAAAATACGGCCATGCGGCCGGCACTAATACGGCAATTTCTTTGCCACCGCTGATAAAAGGACAATTTGACACAAATGCGACAAAAGTGCGCTTTAAAACACATATCGCAAACCATTTTTGCGAGCTTGCTACAAAACGCTGTAATGTCTGAGGGCAGAAACAATTCCGCCGTTGTCAACAGTATCAGTTTTATAATCTGATGCTTTTTCAACCTCCGCAGTTGCATTGCCCATACAAACGCTCAGCGCCGTATGACGCAGCATGGGAATATCATTAGCTCCATCTCCAAATGACATTGTATCAGAGAGTTTCAAATTGAAATGTTCCAAAATTCTATCAATGCCATACTCCTTTGTAATGCCTTTCTCATTTACATCCGCAAACAGAGGATTCCATGCAGAGCCGTCACACTTTGTAAGAGTCTCATCCAAAATTTTCTGCAACTCGCTGCCTTGCACATAAATACAAAGCTGATAAATCTCTTTCTTTATGATTTCATTCACGGGCATCAAAATTGGGGGAGCTACATTTACTTGTCTTGCAATCTCTTCCGCCACTTTAGAGTGACAATTGATATAGTAGTCATCTTGCCCCATGAAAGAGAGTGCAAATTGCTGCTTGCTCTTGTCTGCCAGCCGCGCCGCTACTGCATCCAGCTGATCCTGAGGCAGCGGCCTGTGAAAAATCATTTTCTTGCTTGAATCATAACATGTTGCACCGTTGTTTGCAACATATCCGTCAAACTCAATACCGTCCACAACAGAGGTCATTTTCAACATTCTTCCCGTAGAGATAAAAACTTTTATACCCCTGCGCCTCAGCTCTTTAAGCGCCTCAATATTATCTTTGGGCACCTTGTGCGTCTTAAAGGAAACCAGCGTTCCATCTATGTCAAAAAATATCGCCTTTATCATGAGCGCGCAAAGGTAGAAAAAATACACAAGGCATGAAATACAAAGAAAAAAGGCCGGCAAAATGCCGACCTTTTTAGAATCTGTCGCGACCTAAGCCGCAATCAATTTATGCTTTATTATCAGAACCAAGAACAACCTTAACCTTGTGAATATAAAGCTCTTTCATCTTCTCTCTTGCTGGTCCAAGATATTTTCTTGGGTCAAACTCCTCCGGATGCTCAACAAATACCTTGCGTATTGCTGCGGTCATTGCAAGACGGCTGTCGCTATCAATATTGATTTTGCAAACAGCGCTCTTTGCAGCCTCTCTCAGCTGATCCTCAGGTACTCCCGCTGAATCCTTAATTTTGCCGCCGTACTGATTAATCTCAGCAACAATGTCTTGAGGGACGCTGGATGAACCGTGAAGTACAATTGGGAAACCAGGAATTCTCTTCTCAATCTCATGAAGAATGTCCAAACGGATATGAGGTTTAACGCCCGGTTTAAATTTATAAGCACCGTGTGAAGTACCAATAGAAATTGCAAGAGAATCAACGCCGGTCTTCTTTACAAAGTCCTCAACGTCCTCTGGTCTTGTGTATGTATGAGTCTCAGAATGAACCTCATCCTCAATACCTGCAAGAACTCCAAGCTCGCCCTCTACGGTAACATCATATTTATGTGCATACTCAACAACTTGCTTTGTGATTGCAACATTCTGTTCATAAGGAAGTTTTGAACCGTCAATCATAACGGAAGAAAAACCAAGATCGCAGCAAGATTTGCAAAGTTCAAATGAATCACCGTGATCCAGGTGAAGAACGATAGGAATATTGCATCCTAACTCCTTTGCATACTCAACGGCACCCTGTGCCATATATCTAAGAAGCGTCTGATTCGCATACTGTCTTGCTCCTTTTGAAACCTGCAGAATTACAGGTGATTTGGTCTCCACACAAGCCATGATGATGGCCTGCATCTGCTCCATGTTGTTAAAATTAAACGCAGGAATTGCATACCCGCCTTTTACCGCCTTTGCAAAAATCTCTCTAGAATTCACAAGGCCTAACTCTTTGTAAGATACCATATTACTTTGTATTTAAAGTTATTTATAAATTTACGGAACATTAATTTTCCTCCCGACAGACTTTGCCTGCAATAACCAAGCCGCTAATAAATAATCTGCCAAATTGCCCACAACAAGAGAAATGCATAACCGGCATCATGGAAACCGCGGCAAAAATAATAAAAATTAGTAACTTTGCAGTTACAAAGTGAAGTTAGTGAAAATATGGAAAATAAAAAAGTAATAATTTTTTCTGCCCCAAGCGGTGCCGGCAAAAGTACAATTGTAGGACACTTGCTTGAGAAATTCCCATATCTGGAATTCTCAATTTCAGCAACTTCACGCGCTCCGCGCGGTGCAGAACAAAACGGAAAAGAGTATTACTTTATAAGTGCAGATGAATTCCGCCGCAGAATAGCGGCAGGAGAACTTGTTGAATATCAAGAAGTTTATCCGGGCTCTTTTTACGGCACACTAAAAAGCGAGGTAGAAAGAATCTGGGCAAAAGGGCACATAATCCTCTTTGACATAGATGTTAAGGGAGGAGTCAATTTAAAGAAGTTGTACGGAGCTCAGGCGATGGCGGTATTTGTTCAGCCGCCAAGTCTTAAAGTGCTAGAGGAGAGATTGCGCAATCGCGGAACAGACAGTGAAACTGCAATTGAAACCAGGATTGCCAAAGCTAGAGAAGAATTGACCTATGCCCCCCACTTTGACAAGGTGATAGTGAATGACAAGCTTGAGGATTCATTTTCTCAAGCTGAAAAAATTGTAACTGATTTTTATAATGCCTCACAATAGGGGCATTTTTGATTTATATAACTCATATTAGTAACCTTTTATAAAACACTGTTAAAGTCATGCGCACTGCTCTATATTTTGGATCTTTTAATCCTCTACACTACGGACACATTGCCGTTGCAAAGTACATAATGGAAAACTGTGATATTGACCGTTTTGTAATGGTACTCAGCCCTCACAATCCTTTTAAGAAAACCAAAGATTTAGAAGAACCTGTCGCGAGACTTGAGGCATTAAAAAAGGCTGTAAGAAAATTCAACAGCACAGAGAGGATTCTAAATAAAATAAACGGACATATTCTGAGACTTGAAGTTTCAGATGTTGAATTCAGAATGAAAGAACCGCTTTATACATACAAGACTCTCAAGTATTTGCATAAGCTTGAACCAGCCACAAATTTTGTGCTTATTGTTGGAGCGGACAGTTATGCAGCAATGCCAAAATGGTATAAGGGTGAACAAATTCTGGAGAAATACAAGATTGCTGTATATCCACGCAAAGGCTCAGATGTCAAAGAGTTATGTGAAAAGTACGGCGCAACTTATTTGGAAGGCGCGCCTCTAGAAGACATCTCCTCTACGGAAATCCGTGAAGGAAAAGAGAAACAGGGAATTTGATAATTCCCTGTAATTCAATTATTTTTCAATTATTGTTCCAAACCAATCAAACGGGTGTCCTAATTTAAGATAGTCGGCCTTTGTCCCGGCTGGGATTATTAATGTAACTTTCTTTAAGTCGACACCAAGAAATGTATTCTCGTAGGCATAGATAAGACTTGGGTCCTTCTGCTTGGATATCACTGTCTTAAGGTTTTCGCACGCACCAAATGATAGATAGTTCCAATTCTTCATAGTTGAAGGCAAAGTGACAGATATAAGTCCCTTGCAATATTTGAAAGCTCCGGATGCCAAATATGTAGTTCCTTCAGGAACAACGTAATCTCCAGCTTTGCTTGTTGGGCAAGATAACAACTGATTGCTGGAAAAGAGAACTCCGCCTGCAGATTTATATTCCTCATTTCCGGGAACTACTGTTATATTTGCAGGGCAATTTGCAAACGCCTTGGAATCAATTTCTTGAACAGTTTTAGGTATTGTAATTGATTGGAGAGAAGTACATGATTCAAATGCGCTGGCGCCAATCTCGCACAAACCCGCCGGAAGTTTCACAGATTTAAGATTTTTGCAACCAAGAAAAGCACCCTCTCCGATATTTTTTATCGGGGCTTCTACAACAACTTCAACTATCTGATCCTTAACGGCAAACCAAGGGCGAGGCTCTGAATCATACCCATTCATTTTTCCCGTACCCTTTATTGTCAAAACTCCGTTTGCAAAAGTTGCCGTAACCTTGCCCTTCACAAGATTGCCCCCTACACCATCACCATAATCATCACTGTGCTCAGTCTCAATATACCACGGCTGCGGCTTTGGGACAGATACTCCATTTTCCTCTCCCTCCAAAACAAATCTTGGTGTAATATCCTCTCTGCCAGTTTTTCCATATGACACAACCACTCCGTCATTGGACTTATACCCACCGGTTTTAGCAGGAGTAGAAGTTGCCTCTGAAGAATTTGAACTAGATGTTGTGGCTGTAGTAGCGGCAGGTGCATCTGTCTTTGCAGTCTTTGCAGTCTTTGCAGTCTCTTCAACCTTCTCTTTAATCTTCTTTCCCAATCCCTTAAGAATCTGTGCATCAGAATTCTGCGGCATCACAACTAACGCCGCCACTATTGCCAAAACGGCAACAAAAAAATTTCTAGTTTTCATATCCTATACGTTAAGTAATAATTTTCCTCAGGACAGTCTCTCTCTTTTTCTTCCCCCTCAATGAAACGTTATCTGAACTGATTACAAAATTACTCCTTAATATGTTCTTTATCAATGAGTATAAATACTCAAATCTTAACTGACCAATGATGTGTTGATCAATGATGTTTTCTCATCGATTACCCGAGTGAATTTTTTATTTCAGCTGAATCCAATCGACGGGAGCGATGACAGAAACCTCAGCGTGAGTGACCGGATGTGTAAATGTTATTTGTCTTGCATGCAGTGAGATACTGCCATCTTTATTGGAACGCGGAGAGCCGTATTTAAGGTCTCCTTTTATTGGACAACCAATTGCACTGAGCTGGGCGCGTATCTGATGATGACGCCCCGTAAGCAGCTGAACCTCAAGAAGAAAATATCTATCGGTGACCTTAATTAATTTATATTTCAGCCGCGCTTCTTTGTATGTTGCACCATGGAAATCTATGCTGCCGGCGTTTTTACCCGCAGTTGCAGTCTCTGAAGGCTTTGATAAAAGGTGCAATTTTGCAACCTGACTCTCAGGCAACACGTAACTCTTGTTTTGCTTCTCGTTACGAGTCAGATAATTAACAAGTTCCGCCTCATCCTTCTGCGGACGCGCACAAACAAGCGCCCAATAAGTCTTGTGTACCAAGCCTTTGCGGAGCATATCATTAATACGCTCCAGCCCCTTTGAAGTTTTTGCAAAAATTACCGCGCCGCTCACCGGCCTGTCCAACCTGTGCGGCACACCCATATACACAGCACCGGGCTTGCTATCTCTCTGAGCCACAAAAGCTTTTAGTGTCTCCGACAGACACTCGTCCCCCGTCTTATCTCCCTGCACAATCTCCCCTGCCCGCTTGTTAAAAATAATAAAGTGGTTATCCTCAAAAAGGATTCTGCTCTGAATATCAGAATATTCCTCTGTGTTTATATGTCTGTACATCATGTGCAAAGATACAAACATTGAACTAGCCTTGTAAACAAAAAAGAGATGCCCTTGCGAACATCTCTTCTTTTAATACATATCAACTTGATTACTTCACCTTTCCTACCTTCACTCTTTTCTTCTTCCACTTTGCAAATCTGCTTCAGCTTATTTTACTTCCTCAAAGTCAACATCCTTTACCTCTCCGTCTTTGGAGCCGCCGTTGTTGCTGCCAGTGGAACCTGTTGAGCCTGTGCCTGTTGCACCGCCGCTGAATCCGCCGCCTGCATTTGCTCCGCCGCCAAATCCTGCTCCAGGATTAGGACCGCCCTGTGCTCCGCCGTTTGCCGCACCTGCCGCCTTAGCCATATCCTCACTTGCAGCATGCCATGCGTTATTCAAGTCATCCTCAAGTTTTTGCAACTCTGCAATATTACCCGCTTTGTGAGCTTCTTTCAATTTTGCAGTTGCCTGCTCAATAGCGCTCTTCTTATCTGCAGGAATCTTATCTCCATAATCCTTCAAATTCTTCTCACTTGTAAATACCTGAGCATCAGCAGCGTTAAGCTTGTCTATTTTTTCTCTCTCCTCTTTATCTTTCTGCTCGTTGGCTTTAGCCTCATCACGCATCCTCTTAATCTCAGCCTCGCTCAAACCGCTGGAAGCCTCAATTCTAATTTGCTGCTCTTTGCCTGTGCCCTTATCTTTTGCAGATACATTAAGGATACCGTTTGCATCAATATCAAATGTAACTTCAATCTGAGGCACACCTCTAGGAGCCGGTGTAATTCCATCCAGATGGAAACGTCCAATAGACTTGTTTCCGCTCGCCATAGGACGCTCGCCCTGCAGAACGTGAATCTCTACACTTGGCTGATTATCAGATGCTGTGGAGAACACCTCTGATTTCTTTGTAGGTATGGTTGTATTGGCATCAATAAGTTTTGTGAATACTCCGCCAAATGTTTCAATACCCAATGAAAGAGGTGTAACATCCAACAGTACAACATCTTTCACATCACCTGCAAGAACGCCTCCCTGTATTGAAGCTCCAATTGCAACAACCTCATCAGGATTCAAGCTCTTGTTAGGCTCCTTGCCAAAGAACTCTTTAACCATCTGCTGAACTTTAGGAATACGGCTGCTGCCGCCAACCAAAAGTACCTCGTTAATATCAGACGTGTTCAAGTGAGCGTCTGCCAACGCTTTGCGGCATGGCTCTATACATCTCTGGAAATAAGGATCTTCCAGTGCTTCAAATTTAGCTCTCGACAGTGTTCTTACAAGGTGTTTTGGAACTCCGTCAACCGGCATAATATATGGCAGATTAATTTCAGTAGAAGTCTGGCTGGATAACTCAATCTTAGCTTTTTCCGCAGCCTCTTTCAATCTCTGAAGAGCCATAGGGTCCTTGCCTAAATCAACTCCGCCGTTCTCCTGCTTGAATTCTTCAATCAGCCATTCAATTATAACACGGTCAAAATCATCACCTCCAAGGTGAGTATCACCATTTGTAGACTTAACTTCAAATACACCGTCGCCGAGCTCTAGAATTGAGATATCAAAAGTACCTCCGCCTAAGTCAAATACTGCAACTTTTGCCTCTTTCTCCTTCTTATCCAGACCATAAGCAAGTGCAGCCGCCGTAGGCTCATTGATAATTCTTCTTACATTAAGACCTGCAATCTCTCCCGCCTCTTTGGTTGCCTGTCTCTGAGAATCAGTAAAATAAGCGGGTACCGTAATAACCGCCTCTGTAACAGGCTGACCGATATGATCTTCTGCCGTCTTCTTCATTTTCTGAAGAATCATTGCAGAGATCTCTTGTGCAGAATAAAGTCTTCCGTTAATATCAATACGCGGAATATTATTATCTCCCTTTACAACCTTGTAAGGAACTCTCTTAATTTCTGTTTGCACTCTATCCCAAGTTTCACCCATAAATCTCTTAATAGAGTAGACGGTGTTAACCGGGTTGGTAATTGCCTGTCTCTTAGCAGGATCACCAATCTTCATCTCTCCGTTTGCCGTAAACGCAACTACGGACGGGGTAGTTCTCTTACCCTCACTGTTAATGATTACCGTAGGCTCATTGCCCTCCATTACGGAGACGCAGCTGTTAGTAGTACCTAAGTCAATTCCAATAATTTTACCCATAATATTTATCTCCTAATTTTTTATATTTTTTCTTATTCTGTTTGATTCCGCGTTTTGTCACGTTCACGCCTACCTGAATAACGATTATTGTGCCATGCTGAAATTGTGACATTTTGACATATTATTAACAACCACAGTTGTAATACATTGATTATCCGGACACTCCTAAAAATGTCTTAATATTTTCATCAATGTTTTAATCCGGCAAATTTAGAACCTCTTTTTTTAATAACTTTGCCCCCCTCATTTAAAATACATTTAATCTTATATAAGAATTTTTAAGCTCCGTTTCTATTATGTTCAAAGGCGTTATTAATTTATCCGTAAAACTTGTAAGGCGCTATCTGCCTGACCCATTTGTTTTTGCAATTATCCTCACGATAGTTGCCTTTATATGTTCAATGTTTGTTACCCATCAAACAGTGCTTGAGGTTGTTGGAAATTGGGGCGGAGGAGTTTGGACGCTTTTGGAATTTGCAATGCAGATGGCCCTTGTAATTGTCTGCGGTTCAGCGCTTGCTGATGCACCCGCTATAAAAAAGGGTTTAAAAAAAATAGCTTCCGGATTAAAAACGCCGGCCGCAGCAATTGCAACCGTAACTGTTGTAGCATCTGTTGCATGCTGGCTTAACTGGGGATTCGGACTTATAGTAGGAGTCATTTTTGCAAAAGAGATTGCAAAGCAGGTTAAGAATGTTGATTATAGATTATTGATTGCCAGTGCTTACAGCGGTTTTGTTGTTTGGCACGCCGGCATCTCGGGTTCCATTCCTCTTGCCATGGCAACTGAGGGAGATGCGTTAACATCTGTCTCATTGGGTTACATCAAGCATGCAATACCTATCGGGAATACAATTTTTGCCACATATAATTTGATTGCCGTTTTTATTGTGATAGTTGCACTGACAGTTGTTAATACATTGATGCATCCTAAAGGAGACCAGGTATTTGCAATAGACCCGTCCCTGCTGGAAGAGAAAAAAGAAGAACATCTGGAGAGCATAATTGATGACTGCAAAATTGAAAAGACTCCGGCCGACAGACTGAATACCAGCAAAATATTGGTGATAGTAACATCCCTTCTGGGCTTTACATATTTGTTCATGAAACTGGTAATAAACGGAAAACCATTTGATTTAAACAGTGCGATAATGGTCTTCCTGTTTTTGGGAATAATCTTTCATGGTACACCAATCAAATACGTTGAGGCAATAACAAATGCGTCTACATCCTGCTCCGGAATACTTTTGCAATTTCCTTTCTATGCGGGAATTATGGGAATCATGACGGCTACATCCGCAGATGGAATTTCACTTGCCGGAGAAATCAGCAAAGGCTGCATATCAATAGCAAACACTCATACTTTTCCTCTGCTGAGTTTTCTTAGCGCAGGACTGATTAACATATTTATTCCAAGCGGCGGAGGACAGTGGGCCATACAGGGACCAATTATGATTCCTGCCGGAGTCTCTCTTGGAGTTAATCCTGCAATTACCGGAATGTCAATTGCATGGGGAGATGCATGGACAAATTTGATTCAGCCGTTTTGGGCTATCCCCGCACTTGCAATTGCAAAGCTTAATGCAAAAGATATAATGGGATATTGTCTTATAGACCTGGTAGTTGTGGGCATAATAATATGCGCCACCTTCTTATGTTTATAATGGCAGCGCAATTATTTAAGATTGCAATGAACTTATGAATGCAATGAACTTATGAATGTAATGAACTTATGAATGAAAGGCCTTTGTAAAGACTCTGTCAATTAATTCTACAAACTCCCTATAAGCTGCAGTATCCGATAGTTCACTCAATGAGGCGGCAAGACCTCTGTAACGCCACTCGTGGTCTTGCGGTTCAGGGGCATGAAAGCGCTCCCAAATTTTGTTTCCGATCTGATCAAAATCACGAGCAATAGCTCTCATGTTAGAGAGTTTGTCTCCAAGCGCAACTATTTTTGAATCTATATCGGCCTTTGCAAGGCGGTCAATAGCAGCTTGTTTGCTCTCTCTCCAGATGTCCTTTCCGCTTGCGCTTCCGGCGTATTTGTCACTTTCAGATTCCACCAAATCTGCAATTCTGTCTCCAAACTCAGAGCGCAATTCCTCTATTGTACAATCAGTATCTTCAACAACATCATGCAGCGCCGCGGCTGAAAGAACCTCTTGATCAGGGGTTATAGTAGCCGCTATCGCCATCGCTTCCATAGGATGAACAATGTAGGGAAATCCCTTATCCCTGCGTTCTGTGTTTGCGTGTGCCTTAACTGCGTAAATTATAGCCCTATCCAGCAATGTGCTGTCCATATACTTATTTGCCATATATTATTCTCTCAGCATTTGTATTATTACTCTCAGCAATTATGTTATTACTCTCAGCAATTATGCTCCGATTTACAATCGTGTTTAGGCCTGGTATCATGATCGCAATAATTTGCGTTAAGAGAGAGCGTACCTGCTAAAAAGGCCTCTACAATCTTATTCGCCGCCTCAATTGGACAGCCTACAAAAACATTGATATTTTGCCCGTTAAATAAATCTATGGCCTTCTGTCCCATGCCTCCCGCTATGACATCCGTTACACCAAAAGAGGCAATCCATTTTGGGTATAGGCCCGGCTCATGTGCCGGAGGTACTTCTTCCATGGACTTTACAACCATGTCATTCTCAACCGTTACGATGGCAAAATATTCACAATGCCCGAAGTGGGCACACAATACCCCATTCTCCATGGGAATAGCAATTTTCTTATTCATTTTTAATCAGTTTTTAATTTATTAATCATTTATTTTTTCCGAATATCCGCAATAAAATTGAACGATGTGGTCCCCAAGAATCTTAGATAATATTGTAAATGCTTTATCTCCGGTACAGTGTCCCGTAAAAAATTTTGTATCGGGATAATCAGAACGCAAATTTTCACCCATGGCTGTTATCCGCTCATCCGATTCGTAAAAAGTCCCTTTTGCAGACTGCAGTAAATGGAAGCCTCCTGCCACCCATCCTACGGGGATTAACGTATTGATTTTTACCGTTTCCAATATATTTTGCAAACCTTTATGTGCGCATCCCGTGTAAACAAAAAGAGCCTTCCTGCCAAGGACGCAGATCAATTCATGATTAAAATTATCCGGTATAAGATTCCCGTTCTTCTGTTTCAGGAAAAGATTATTGTTGCCCGCAGGAGCCGCATATCTTGACGACCGATTGGAACATATCCGTATTTGATCAGAGATTGAAATATCTTTTTCTACAAAAATAATTCTGTCGCGACAGGCATTGAAATCTATCTGCGCGCTTATGTTGTGCAGTCCGTCCCGCCCGGAGTAATAGGATTGACGTGGTACGGCGGATGACATTATGATTTTGGCTTTTTTATTCAATTCCAGAAAATATGGCAATCCGCCTATATGGTCCGAGTGCCCGTGGGAAATAAACACGTAATCCACCTCTCCGAGATCTATGTTTAGCAGAGCGGCATTTTTTATAAAATTACAGGAGGCTCCCGTGTCCAGCAATATTTTATGCCCATCCGTTTCAACATATATGCTAAGCCCGTGCTCCGTTTGGAAGTCATTGCATAGCTTTCTGTTATCCGACAATACTGTAAACCCGATCATTCCCCGTCATGTGAATTAATGGGGATCAATTCTTCATTGCCGTAACTCTTGCAATTTCTGCAAGGCGTATGATTCCCCATGCCGTTGATCAATTTGCTGCATTTTCTGCAACGATACCATATACGCCCGAAATCCACATTTCCGCCATCTATCATTATCATTTTCCCTTCAACGAACGCCTTCGCAATTGTCTTACGTGCGTTTCCGTATATGCGGGTAAGAGTGGGACGGGAAACGTTCATTTTTTCGGCGGCATCTTCCTGCCTCAGCCCCTCGTAATCCAGCAATCTGACCGACTCATATTCATCATAACGCAAAATGACCCTGTCGCTCGTCAGTCTTACTATGCCAAAAGGCTTAAAACCAAGCATCAACGGGGGAGAAACTATTTTTCTGCACTGTTTTGGACGGGACATAAACTTGTTTTATTGTTGTATTTGAGTTGCAAATTTATAATATTATTTTGAACTATTGTTCATAAATAATTTCCTTTATCGATATCGGGATTTATTGTTTTCAACCTTTTTGTTAATAAATTTGTCCGTGCCTATTTCAACCGGATATTATCTTGTGAAATAGCAGCGCAAATAAAAATCTTAAAATCAAAGTATGAAAAAAGTATACGTTCTTTTGGCCGACGGTTTTGAAACCATAGAAGCTACGGCGCCGATAGATATACTGCGTCGCTGTAAGGTTGACGTTACAACCGTCTCGATATCGGGCAGCATTAAGGTAACATGCTCCCACAATATACAAATGAAGGCCGATACGACACTGGATGATATAGCTGCAGAGAAAGCCGGCAATTCAATCCGTTCCACGGACACGGAAGGCAACAACTGCTGCAGTGATCTTTTATCGGACGGTGACATGATAGTTCTTCCGGGCGGATATCCCGGATACGCCAATCTTATGAATTCTGACACTGTCGGGAGAATAATAAAAAAATACTATAAAGAGGGTAAATGGGTTGCGGCAATTTGCGGGGCTCCGGCGGTATTGGCAAAAAATAAAATAGCTGCGGGATCACATATTACATGTCACTCCTCCGTAATAGATAAAATGGGAGATTATATCTATACGGGCCGGCCTATAGAACAGGACGGAAATCTAATAACCGGCATAGGGGCAGGACTTTCCATAGATTTTGGAATCAGGCTTGCGCGCGTGCTCACGGACCGGGAAACCGTTGAGTTGCTAAAAAAACGGATGGAAATCAGGAGTTGTAATACCGTGGACGCGAGCTCATCCACAAGAACGGAATAGCCGCAAGTTGGGAGACTACGGAAAATATTATCATTGCAGTCATATTCCAATCGTATAGCCAACCCATAAGCCAACTGCCTAAAAACCAGAACAATCCGTATGATGCCTGGAAAATTCCAAACCCCGTGGAACGTCTCTCTTTAGGCACCATATCCGCCACGGCACTCTTAACAACAGACTCTTGTGCTCCCATTCCTATTCCCCACAAAATCACTCCGCAAATCAAGGCGGCCTGAGATGTTGCTGTAAAAGCCAGAATTGCAAACGGGGCGGCAATAACTGTCGAGACTATTAAAGTTTTAAAACCTCTCTTGTCATAAAGCCATCCAAAGAAAAGAGCGGCAAACGCATCTATCATCATGGCAAGGGCATAGAGTAGCGGCAATATTTCTCCGCTGACCAATCCGTTCTTTGCCGTATGCATTGTAATAAGATTGAAATCCACAAAACCCATTGCAGATAAGGACATTGCAACAATATAAAATATAAAGCCGCGGCTCAGTTTTATTTTCCCGACAGATTTTTTTGTATCAGGTTCAAATTTTTCCGGGTTCGGAAATTTGCGTTTTGCAAACAGCAACAACACAATTGTGATAATTGCGGGGATTCCTAAAACTGCAAAACAAACTTTATACGATGAGAACAAATATGCGGAACTGTTTATAACCGAATGAGTTGCAGAAGCCGCATTACCGGCGGCCTGCACAGACGTGCAGTCCGCAGCCCCTGCATGTCCCCTCAACAACATGACTATGAACAAAATAACCGGCCCTACAAATGCCCCTATCTGGTCAAGAAATTCCTGAATTGCAAAACTCTTTCCGGTTCCCTCCTTTACTGCCGCAAAAGAGACAAGCGTATCCTTTGCCGGTTTTTTAATTGCCTTCCCCGCACGTTCCGCAATCATGATTCCGCACGCAAGAATCCATCCGCCGTGCGGCACAAGCGCAAGCATGGGAATTGCCAGCATATCAATAATATATCCGATGATTGTTATTGTCCAATAATGCTTTGTCTTATCCGTTATATAACCGGTCAGCAACCTTAGTGAATATCCGACAAACTCCCCAAGTCCTGATATGAAACCAATTGCAACCGCATTGGCCCCCGCCAAAGCAAGAAATGCTCCGGTAATGCTGGATGCTCCCTCATGAGTCATATCAGAAAAACAACTCACAATACCCATCAGCACAATAAACGCTAATGCAGAACCCGCCGCTATCTTTTTATTACCTTTCATAAAGGCGTAAAGTTACACTTAAAAGAAAGACGTTGTCTTTAAAACAATGACGCCGTCTTTAATTAAAGACGGCGTCAGATATTTAAAATTTTAAATCTATTTAAGCATTTCTTTTACGGCAGCTTCCAGTTGCGGATCTTTGCCGTTAAGGAAGTCTTTGTAAGGAAGCTCCACTTGGATATCCGGATTAACCTGTTTATTCTCCGTGATTTTACCGTCTGTACCCATAGAACCAATCATAGGAATTCCAAATACTATCGTAGGGTCAATTTGTGTCTCCCACCAAACTGCAGTACCTGTTCCGGCTACCGGCATTCCAACCAGCTTGCCCGTCTTATTCTGCTGATATATAAATGGAAACATAAATGCATCGCTATAGTTGCTCTCGCTCATCAAAACAATGCTCGGCTTAATCCAGCGTCCGATAGGTTCGCCGTCCTTAAGAACATTACCCTGCGGAGCATATTTCATGTAAAGGTGACCGCTCAGGAATGTATTCAAATCATCATGAAGCCAGCCGCCGCCGTTGAATCTAGTATCAACTATAAGAGCCTGTTTATCAATATTCTTACCAAGAGCGTTTTCATAAACTTCTCTGAAGCTTGCATCATCCATTCCCTCAACGTGAACATAACCGACCTTGCCGTTGCTCAAAGAATCCACCATGTGCTCCATAGTTTTTATCCACCTCTTGTACAGAAGATAATTCTCTTTGCCCACACTTACGGGACGTATTCTCTGCTCAAATTCTCCGCTGCCGGATTTAACTTTAAGCAAGCTGTTTACATCAGCAACATTCAGAAGATACTTATTCCAGTTTTCGTCCGCCTTAATTTCAACTCCGTTAATTGCAGTTATAACATCACCCGCCTTAACCTTATTCTCCGCCCTGTCAGAAATTCCGCCAGGAATAATTGCGCTCACCTTAATGCCCGGACCTGTATAAGTCTCATCAACATAAGAATCCCAGAGAAGCCGTGCGATCTGCATTTGAAGGGGCAGAAGCATAATATCTTCCTCCTGTATGAGAGGCATTAAGTTCTCCCAGCAATTCGCTCAAAAGTGCCTGAAAATCATAGTTGTTATTAATATAAGGCAAGAACTTTGCGTACTCGTCGTGATACATTTTCCAATCAATTCCGTGAATTTTAGGATCATAGAATTTCTTCACAACCTGAGCCCATGCATGGTCATAAATATATGCTCTCTCACCCGCTTTGTTCAACTCCATCTTTGCATCTAATGCAATAGGCTTAATCTCTCCGCTCTTTGCATCAACGGACATCAAACTTCCTCCGCTTATGGTAAACAAAGTGGCATCATCATCGCTAATCCCAAGTCCGCCTGCGCCGCCTGAAAGTTTTGCAAGAACCTTTGTCTCTTTTTCTCTTGGGTCAGTCACCCACAATTCACTTCCCTTCTGCGCATTAGCCAAGTAATAAATTTTGCTTGCATCCTTGTTAAACGCATAACCTTCCAATGAACTTGCACTGCTTGTAAGCCTTACCTTCCTCTCTTCTATATTATTCCAGTCAAATTTAATATCCTCAACCTTAGTAGAATCAGAGCTTGCGGCTTTCACGTCTTTTTTAGCTTTCTTATCTTTTTTACTCCCGACAGCCTTGTCTCCATCTTTCTTTCCCGCCTTATCAGCTTTTTCTGCTTTCTCTTTCTCCTGCAGCAATTCATAATCCTCCTTGCTCAACATATATCTGTCATAAGCCTTCTGGTCAAAGAATATTCCGTAAACATCAGGTTCATCCGCACCGGAACCCGCCAAAGATTTATTGCCTGCACGGGTTGAAAGATAAACCATCATTTCACCTTTTAGAGCCCAATCTGCATTAAATTCTCCAAAACCGCTGTTGACCGGATATTTAATTTCACCTGTCCCGTCAGCTTTAACAAGAGCAGTATTGCGAGAAGCCATTCTGTCTTTGGAATCATCTACCAGCAGCCACTTGCTGTCCGGGCTCCATTTGAAACCCCAGTCTCCGTCCGCATAAGAATGGTTATGTCCCTCTGGCAAAACAGTTACAGTTTTTCCGCTTGCCAAATCCATGACTTTAAGCACGTTACGCTCACATACATAAGCCAGTTTCTTATTATCGGGAGAACATAGCGGCTGAAAATTATCATTATCGTTTACAACAACAGGCTCTTCATTAAGCAATGTCGAGGCATAGAAATATTTTTCAGTAGTATCCTTTAATGAAACTTTATAAATGCCCCATTTACCCTCTCTTTCAGCGGAGAAGAAAAGATACTTTCCATTGTGAGACCAGCAAATCATTCTCTCCTGCCAAGGAGTATTGGTAATTCTTTTTGTGCGGGCATCTTTTACTCCGGAGACAAAAAGCTCACCTCTGTTGATAAATGCAACTTCCTTTCCGTTAGGGCTTACCTCAAATTCAGTAACCCCGTTAAGAGGTAACACGACAGATGCCTGATAACCGGCATCATCCGCAACCGCAACCGCAACCTTCTGAGGCTGAGAGCCGTCACGCATTGTATAAATATCTCCCTTCCACACAAAAGCAAGAGTGCCGTTTGCGGAGATGCTCAAGTCCCTTACAGGGAATCCCTTAAAATGAGTCATTTGCATCTCAGTTCCGGAAGACACATTTCTCTTATAAACGTTAAGAGTTCCATCTTGTTCGCTAGTATAATAAATGGAATTATCATCCGATGCAAAAACAGGAGCCAAATCCTCTCCCTTAAAATTTGTCACCTTAGTATATTGATTGTCGGGAATATTATATATCCAGATATCTCTTGTTACAGGAGAAACATGGTGCTTTCTATAATCATCTTCATAACCTTTTCTGTCCTGGAAAACTATTTTTGTTCCGGCATAATTATAGTGCGCAACATCCATTCCGGCAGCAGAAACCAATATCGGCCTTCCTCCTCCAACCGGAACAGTGTAAATATTATAGAACAATCTGGAACTGGGAAATCTTACGCTTTTTGCAGGAGCATTTCTGGGACTGTTAAACAAAACAAATTTGTTATCAGCAGTGAAATCCTGCGGATAATCCGCCGCGCTATTGTAAGTCAAACGCATTGGAACTCCACCATTTGCAGACATTGTATAAACATCAAAATTTCCGGACTTGTCACTAGCAAAAGCTATCGTTTTTCCGTCGTGAGACCAAACAGGATGAGAGTTATAATCACTTCCCGTTGTAACCGGCGCTGCAACGCCTCCGCTGACATTCACCTTATAAATATTTCCCATGTACCCAAACAGAATACTCTGTCCGTCAGGAGATATGGCAGGATAGCGCAGCCATCTTGCCTTCGTCTGTCCAAACATTGCTGCAGAGGACAAAACACATATAACAAGAACAAAAAAACATTTTTTCATAAAGTAATTGATTATTTTCCTTTTATGTATGACGTAAATTTAATCATTTTGTTGCAATGCTTAATAAATCAATTAAACTATATTTGAAATTTCACTCCAAACATCACGGTTCTAGGAAGTTGCGGACCATAAATGTAGCCGGCATCCCTGAATTCGCCCTTGTCAAAATCACTCTGATAACTATCAAATATGTTTTTTAGCCCTGCGCTGAACTTTATCCTTGCAAGATTTTTAAGTCTGAATTCATAAGAAATTTTAAATCCGCAGTCAAAAAAATCCTGTGTTCTTTTTTCACAATCTTTAGCAACATAACCGGCATAGTGTTGTACCAGCATACTTCCCGTATACGTTCCCGACATAGAAATTTCCATACTTTTAAAAAGCTGATAATAAGCCGTCAAATAACCGTAGTTGTCCGGAGACCGGAACATCTTTTTTTGAGGTTTCAGCGACGGGTCATCACTTCACGTCTCGGCTTTTTTATACCGGCTCCTCTGGGTTGTAAAACCCATTTGGAATTGCAGGGAAGACAGGGGAACAAACTTTCCCTCAAAATTTACACCCGCTACACTCGCACCGGATCCGTTGCGCCGCTCCAAAATTAAATTTCCGTCGGCGTCTTTTCCAATATCCTGCAGATAAAAAACATTATTGAGTTTTGTGTAAAAAACCTCTGCCAATATTTCCACGGACATATTGCCCAGCTTCTTGCTAAAATCTGCGGAACAACTGATACTGTGTGATCTCTCTGTCTTGAGATTATTCGCATTCTGCACAAATGAGGTCTCTCCCCCTATGGCAGAACCGTGCAGATCCTCGTCATA
This sequence comes from Bacteroidales bacterium, assembly GCA_022647615.1. Taxonomy (NCBI): domain Bacteria; kingdom Pseudomonadati; phylum Bacteroidota; class Bacteroidia; order Bacteroidales; species Bacteroidales bacterium. The sequence goes on along the minus strand of JALCKZ010000001.1, from coordinate 1,443,379 downwards.
GATCTGAGGAGCACGGAATCCAGACGAATAGCCGGCGCGAAAACTTAAAACCTCATTCGGATTATAGCGCAAGCTAAACCTCGGGCTAAGTACGGGATTGTCTATCTGACTGTTTTTGTCCACCCTTGCTCCGGCCAGAATACTCCACTTATCATTTTTCCACTCGTTCTGAAGGAAAGCACTCTCTGTATTGACACTCTGATTTATAATGCGGTCATATCCCAAAATTTCGTCGTGCAGTTTATCATCCGTATACTCCACACCCGCGGTCAACTGGGCCGGCATGAACAAAAAATGTTGCATGTCATGGGAGCACTGAGCTCCCGTAACTAACGTTTTATCTGTAGTTTTTCCGTATGCATTTGTATCCCTTTGCGCCCCGGCATAATTATTCCTGCCGACTATTTGTCCCGACAGATATATTTCCGCGTGATATTTTCCATTCTTGGAAAATATGTCATACTTGATCTCGCCGGTATTAATTCTGTGCTGAGCCTGTTCCGCAATGTCGGCATCATGCGGCGGTAAATTAAATTTATTTCCGCCCCTTCTGAATTCATAAAGATTATGGTACTCTGTCGTGAGCTTGCCATAAGCCCCTGTTTTATAGAATGTTTTAAAACCGACATTTCTGGAATCCAATTTTGTGATTTCTGAAAAGTCATCTCCGTTTGCATCATAAGGATTTCTGTTTCTTACAGAACCAAATAGAACAACACCGGCCGCATCGTCATCGGAAACAACCGACGCATTAAATGACGTTGAGATATCCTGCGTCTTACACCCGATAAAAGATGTGCTATTGTCAACAGCGGCAGAATTTACATCGGGAGTTCTGGTTATAATATTTACAATTCCTCCGATTGCACTTGAGCCATAAAGGGCAGAGCCACCGCCGCGTATAACTTCAACTCTTTCAATCATATTTGCCGGTATCTGTTCTATACCGTACACACTCTGCAGAGAATTGAATATTGCCCTGCCGTCTATAAGAACCTGCGTATATGGACCTTCCAGCCCATTAATTCTTACCTGCTGATATCCGCAATTCTGGCAGTCTGTTTCTACGCGCAGACCCGGCTGAAAATTAAGTGCCTGGGATAAACATACGGCACCTGTCCTCTCAAAAAGTTTTGGGGAAATTACATTTACGATTGAAGGTGCCTCTCTGCGATTTGTTACATTTTTATTTGCAGATACGACTATGCTTTCCAGCAGCACCTCATCCTCGTCCAGAGAAAAATCCACATCCGCACTCTCTACGTTCGTCACATCTATTTCCCTTTCTTGTTTCTTAAAGCCTATTCCATAGGCGATTACAGTATATTTTTCATGTTTAAGCCCCTTAAGCATAAAATGCCCTGTTGCATCTGTATAAGTTCCAATTTCAGTTCCTTTAACAGAGATGCTAATACCCGGCAGATATTCATTTGTGATCTTATTTTTGACATGACCCATTAAATGCACATCACCGTCTTTGATTAAAACTTCTTTTGAACCGATAGAATGACAATCCGGTTCTTCCGCACGGCATACCAAGGCAGAAGACAATAATGCCACAAGAAGCAACGAGCTTCTTAAAATATTTAATTTCATTATTTTTTAATTAAGTTTATAATAAACGGTACGTCCCTTTTGGGAACGTACAATGAACTAAGCGGAGATTCCGCAAAATATTATAGACTCAAAACCGGCGGGGCCCTTAAAGAAAAAAATAAGAATGTACCAATATCGTATCCCTGACAGACAGGTGAAACTATACGCTCAGAAAAAAGTCTTGTAATTATCTGCGGTTCATAGCGATTATAAACACAAACAGATTGAGCAATAAAAGGAATCAGACAATTATCATGTAAAATGTGAAAATGTCTCTCATTTGCTCCGGCATTGCAGATAAAATCATCATGCTCATGAAATACGCTATCAGCCAGCTTAATACCTGACGGCAAAAGCCAAACTGCAACCAAAAATATTGCAATAATATTTTTAATAAATCGGCGCATTTCTCATCATCTCTACATTTCTCATCCTATCTACTCAAGGGAGAGTTTGTTAACAACCGGGTTGCTGTAAATCTGAAGATACAAATCCATCAGAGGCAGCAACTCATCCGGCCACTGCTCAAGTGTTTTATGCATCCTTTCAGAAAAATTTCTGTACTCTTCCTGAGTATATCTATCGGTAAACTTAAAAGTATTATAAAGCATGTCATAAGCTATATAGTTGGTATTCCACAACTTATAACCATCATATATTCTTCTGTCTATAATATGCGCAAGCAAGGCAAGCGCATCATTTCTGTCATAATTGTCAAGCGGCTCCAACTCTTCCGGAGCAATCGGCTTGCAAATTTGAATATGGACCTTTCCTTTTGGCTGCATAATGCCGGCCACAATGCTTCTCATATCCTCACCCGGCTCCTTTATGTAAGGATGATTCTGAGATAAGAAAAGCTCCCTCACCTTCATCTTGTCACAAGTCTCCCACTGATATGAAATAGACATCGGAGCAATATTCAGCTCTTCCAGATTCTTGCTTAATATTTTTCCTCCCGACAGTGAAAACATTTTAATGATGGTCTGACTTGTTTTGTCATCTCCGTTTTTTGTGCGGCCGTTGCGCTGGGCAATCCAAACAGACTGATGTCTTTGGGTAAGCGTATATCTGATATAATCAGAAAGATGCATAGAACACCTGTAAAAATCTTTTGCATTGCCGCTGCGAATTACCTTAAACATCTTGTTAGATTTTCCAATATCGGTAACCAGACCGGGCTGCATAAGGTTGTTCCCAAAAGTTATTTCAGAAGTGTCAAATCCGTTGGAATACAGGGCTATTTGCAAAAGCGCGGCATCCAGCAAAATATCCCTGTGATTAGAAATAAATAGATATCCTTTATTTTTGTCCAGTTTCTCCAAACCATCACACGTAAAACCGTCTATGGTCTTCTTTGCAATATTGTTTATTGCCGCATCCATCACATTAGCCTGGAAATCTCTCACTGATTTAAAGTTATGCAAATCAGCCATTTTCTTTGCACCTCTCTCTTTTCCAAAAACATAGTGCATGATTCCGGGAATTTTTTTATCCGCGGCAATGCGCCTCATGGCAGCATTAATTTCAGCATCTCTATAGGGACGCAAATCGTCAAACTTAGAGGATGAATCTACAGGACAACTCTTAATTATTTCTGCCATAATTTTTTCAGCCATTTAATAAACATATTGCTCCATCCGGCCGCATCGGAACCAGATATGGGATTAAGTCCAAAACCGTGTCCCCCCCGCTCAAAAACATGCCACTCACAATCCTGCACGTTTGCCTCTTGCAACTTCTCAATAAAGATAGTACTATTTTGTATGCTCACGGTCTTATCATCTTTGCATTGCATGATAAAAACGGGAGCCATACCTGGATATACATGATCTTCAAGTGAATACAAATTCATGACCTTTTCGTCGCATTTTGTAGTCCAATTGCACAAATAGCCTGCGCCATGCAAAAGGTTCCTTCTAGATTTTTTATTTGACCATGGCTTATTCATGCTAATCACCGGATATATCATCCCTGCAAATGCCGGACGGTAATGAGGATTACTGTCAAGCGCCGCACACCCTGCAAGATGTCCCCCCGCGGAAAAACCAATAACTCCAATCTTTGTTGTGTCAATATTCCATTTGCCGCTGCGCACACCGGCCTTAATATAATCAACGGTATGCTTGTAATCTTCATAAGCATCCGGATAATGATTGCCATACATTCCTGTCCGATAACGCAATACGAATGCGGCAACCCCGTTGTTTTTCATGAATTTTGCAATATCATGCCCTTCAACATTTATCCCCAGGTAACAATAACTTCCTCCTGGAAAAATTATTATTGCAGGACACTTGGAAGAAATTGTTGTCGGACTTGGATTGCTATATACAGTGTATTCCGCACTCTTTGGGATATAAGCAAACAACTTAACTCTGTGAGTATTATCACCCGGTTTGGAAGCGGGCCACAGCCTCACTCCCCTGTGCTCCAACAAAGAATCATCCGCAAGAGAGAGGGAACTTTTGCTTGCAAAAGAAGAAACTGTCGGGAGTAAAAAAAATAAAGCAAGAACCGCTATCAAAAAAATCTTTTTCATCTCTAAAATAATACAGGCTCGTCAGGCATGTCATCTGTCTTAACAACCTCTTCAGACACAGGCACTTTTGATGCTTTTCCAAAAACAAGATTGCCTCCGCAATTCTCAGATATTACCCTCAGCAAATCTGCATCTTCATCATTATCGGCGGATATCATAACTTTTACGTCATTCCTCATTAATGCAACAGCCAAAGGCTCAACACCCATTTTGCAATCTTCATAACATACCGTTCCGTTCTGCGGAATAGCCAGAACCTTTGCGTCAAATGAACCGTCATTAGCAGAATTCCATGCATGTCCCGGATAATTCTTTAGAACTGCAAGCTCTTCATCAGCAGCCTTTAAAATATCGGCACCTTTATACATATAAAATCCTCTTATGCGGTCATACAAGTAGGCAAAATTCTCTCTTTCTTTTACAATTGAATTGTATTCTTTTATGTACAATTGTCTGAATATCTGAGCTTGTCTTAAAGGTTTATCTCCGTATTTAATTCCGTTCTTCAACTCTTCAGAAGATATTCTTGGGAGAATCTTTGTAACAACGGAACCTTTTCTGAATATCATTTCTCTCTTTGGCAGAACATGTCCTATGCCATGGAAAATTATAGGTACAATATCCAGATTTAATTTTTCTGCAAGATAGAAAGCACCGTTATGGAAAGGCAGAATACTGCAATCTGAGCTGCGCGTTCCCTCCGGGAAAATTGCAATTGAATATCCTTCATCTACAAGCTGTTTCAACGGTTCAACACAATTTTCAAATCCGTCTTCTACAGAAATGAACTGCGCTTTGCGAATTATTTTTCCATAGAACGGAGAGTGCCATACCCAGTGATTTGTAAGCACAATAATTTTTGGAGAAATCTGAAGCAGATACATCAAATCCAAATGGCTCTGGTGATTGCAAATAATAACTGAAGGTTTTTCAAATGTTTCATTGCTCTCATTTATAAGCGTATGCCCAACACGCGGCATGTATTTTACAACAAATTTTGCAGTGTTTTGCAGACTCTTGTGCAACTTGGAAGTATCTCTCTCCGATACAAACATACACTTAATATTCAGCCACAAACTGACACAGAAAAATACAATTGCGCAATACGCAGAGACCAGTATGTCAATAAGTTTAGCAGGAGCAAACCTTAAGCTGCGGCTACCGTCATATTTGCAAGTTGTAATCCAGCGGAACAAAAGAGGAGGAAGAACAAATGCCATTGCAACAACGCATATCATTCCTATTATTGCAACTTCTCCAAGAGAACGCATTGCAGGATGGACCGCAAAAACAAGGGAGCCAATGCCTATTAACATTGTTATTGCTGAGAGAGTTACACTTGTTTTGTAAGAGGCCAGCAATTTCTTGTTATATGCATATTCATACGCGCAGCCGTCAACAATAAAGATTGTATAATCATCCCCCATTCCAAAAATAAATGTGGCCAGAATTATATTCACTATATTAAAACTTGTGCCAAATAAACCCATCAATCCTGTAATCCATATCCAGCTCACAACCATTGGAAGAAAAGCAATCAATGCAGTCTCAACTCTTCCAAACGCCCACCATAAGAAGCCGAATACCAAGAAACTGCAGATGAACAGAACCCAGTTAAAATCTCCCTGCAAAACATCTATCATCTCATCCGTCATTGAGAATGAGTCAAACAAGAATGGCTCATTTACGCTCTCATGATGGTGCTTGCCGGAGACAGACTCAGACTGTGCAACCTTCTTAAGATTAGATACATTTTTATCCGCATCAAACATCTTATATATTTTTGGCAGATTTTTTTCCGGAGTATAAAGTATTGTCAATATCAGCGCCTTGCCTGTTGTATCCTTTAGAATATAACCGCTCAACAAGGTAGAAGTCAAAGGTTTAAAGAAGTCGGCATCATGAACCAGAAACTCCTTGTTCATAATTCTTCTGAACGGCGCAAAGGCATCTTTGCTGAATCCGGCAGAAGAGGCATTACTCTCCAAAGAACTGTTAAGGCCGGATCTGTGTTTATCCACCCATTCATTCCACATTGCAATCCTCTCACCCTGAGTCTTTCTAGAAGGCAAGAAATTTTCCAGCCCCTTGCTTTGCAATGACACTTTGCTCCCGACAGCTTTATTGGCAAAAGACTTTAGTGATTCATACTGTGTCAGCGCCTGATCCATTGTATTGCCCTGTGCTACAGCATAAACGGCAACATTTCCGGCAGCTGCAGTATGAGCATTAAACTCCTCCATATCTGCGCGCTGGCGGGATGTCATGTAATTTATTTTGTTAAAGTCTCCGTTAAATTTCACTCTTTGAGAGAAGAAGAATAATATAACTGTCGCAACAACTACGCCCCAGACAATCCAATTTTTCTCCTCCATTTTCAGATTTGTCCATCTTCCCATCCAGCCGCTCTCTATTGATTTGTATTGTTTTTCTCCAACCCAATGCGGCAAGAATATTACAACAAATAGTATTACACCTATCAAAGAAATGGCGGCAAATAACCCAAAGTCTCTCATGCCGGCTGCGCTCATAACAAGCAAACTGAAGAATGCGCCAACGGTTGTGATATTTCCTGTAACCATCGGAGACACAATATCTTTCAGTGCCTGCCTTGAATTTCCTACAAATCCGAGCCGTGTAGAATATACCAATGCATAATCCACCCCAATTCCAAGAATTACAGAACTTGCGGAGAGTGCAATTGCAGAAACACTGGTTTGGAAGAGTCCCATCCAGGCAAGGCCAAACAAGACACCAAACACAACAGGAATGCAAATTAAAATTATAGGTTTTAACTTTCTAAAATACCAGCCCAGCAATAAAATTATCAGGAATAGCGCCAGCATAGAACATCTCACAGAATCTTTATGCATCCTAATGGAATTTGTAACTGCAATAACTGGCGAGCCTAGAAAGTCAACTTTAACTCCTTTATTATCAGCTGTTACAGAATCTCTTATTTTTTCCAGACTCTTTACAAGCTGCTTATTTCTTCTGGTCTCGCTTCCCCCGTAAGCAGAAGTAAGAGTCATTATTATCCTTGTTGAATCTCCCGTAAACAGGTAGTCTCCAATAATTTTATAATCACTGTCCATGCCCATTTTCCCAAGCCTATCAAGAATAGGTTTAGAAAAGTGGAGAGGATCGCTCACAATTCCCTGCTGCAAAACCGTCCCCTGCGGTGACAATATCTGGCTCCTGTCCTCCTTCAAAATATCGGCAATTCCTCCCGCGGCAATTATGGAATCGGCTCTGTCATAATCCTCTTTCTCAAGGAAATACGGCATATTGGAAACAAGAAAATCAGTCACATTCATATAAGCAACGGCATCAATTCTTGTCTGAGCGTCTTTAACACCCTTAATGCCGGACATATCATAGCGGTCAGAAAAATCATCTGCAGCCCTGGTAAGGACATTTATCCTTTTATCCGTTTCTGTCAGAGTGTCACCAAATGCCTCAGCCAAAGAATCGTCTGCTGTTTTCTGATAATGCCTCAAGTCATCTGCGGAGATTATAACCATCACCTTGTCAGCCATTCTTAAATTCTTGTAAATGAACTGACTCTGCCTATGAGCTTTGCCGCTCCCGTAAGGAAGGAAGCCTGCTATATCCTCATTCATGTTAATGAGACATGCCGCACCGGCAAAAAGAAGCGCAAGGATTCCGGGGATTATAAATGCCCATTTTCTTCTGCCATGGGCAAAAAAATCATATATTTTTAAGAAGAATTTCTCCATCTGTAAATCAGCTTTTTAGGGTAACCATATATTGGCGCTAAAATTGTCAAAAAAATATTTAAAACAGAAATGCGGGTAAAATCTGTACCCGGACGGAAATGAGACACCCTGTTAACTTGCTCATAAACAGCCTCTATAGGCACAGGTAAAATATCCATGCCTCTCCATGCAGCACGCACAAGTATCTCCAGTTCAAATTCATACCTTGTAGTAAAATAGTGTATTCCCGACAGTTTTTTGACCGGGTAAATTCTGCACCCGCTTTGAGTATCGGGAAGTTTAAAACCAGTCTGAACGGTAAACCAGAAATTTGAGAAGTTGTTTGCAAACTTGCTCTTTCCGTCTTTGCCCCTCATGCCGCGGCTGCCAATTACAATAGTATTTTCAGAAGATATATTTTCTTCTGCATTAATCATATTGTCAATGCATTGCAAAGTATGTTGTCCGTCGGCATCTATAGAGATTGCAAGCGCAAAGCCAAGTTCATTTGCTTTTTTTAACCCTAATGCCAAAGCATAACCTTTCCCTCTGTTTTTAGAGTAAGAAATCAGCGCGGCCAGTTTTTCTTTGCGTCCGATAAAAATGTCTCCGGTACCATCTGTTGAACCGTCATTTACGGCAATCACTTTATATCCCGCTTCAACCAATGAATCAACAACTTGCCCAGCCGTCCCACAGTTATTGTAAGATGGCAGCAGTACGCAAGCTTTTAATTCATCGGCTCTATTCATTGAATTATGTCAATAAAATACTGTTAGTAACAGTTATAAACTGCTGAAATTTTAGCATAGGATATTTTGCCGGAAACGTCAGATACGTCGCAAGTTGTATCAATAAGCCTGCAAACTCCGGAAGGACCTGTCTCATTAATTCCAACGTTCTTCCCTATCTCAACCCAGTTCTCCGCCAATCTCTTGTAAGAGATATTAAAGCAAACCTCCTCCCCATTAGGCGTAATAACATTAAAAAACCTTGTATTTTTTGAGGTAACCATTTTAAATTGCTTCCCCATTGCCTTACTAATCAAATCTTCCGCAACCTGTAAAACCATTGCTCCCGGAGTAACCGGACGCTGAGGAAAATGTGCCTGATAAATCCAATGTTCTTTATTAAAAACAACTGATGCACAAATTGTTGCGCCATCCGTCTTAAACTCTTTAATTGTATACAATTCTTCCTGTTTCATATTCTATTCAAAAATATCGTCATCTATCTGCTGATTAGTTTGTCTGTTTGAGAAAGTAATTTTTGTTGCATCATTTTGATGATGCATCTCAAAAGATTTTATGTACCCGCTTTGCGTATCAAAGTGCATCATGATATAATCTAGTGTCGCCTTAATCTTTGGATTCTTAGGCATTAACACAACAACAAATCCCTCTCTGTCGGGATGATAATTAAGAGAAAAATTCTTTCTGTCAATTGGAGACCCGTTCATAAAAGAGGTAGTAATTCTGCTTATCATAGCAAAAGCTCTGCTTCCTCCGCTGTCTCTTTTCCCATCTCTGACCATGTAATTACCCTTGGGCCCGCAAACTCCGTATTCTTTCTTTGAGTATTCCCATCTCATATTATTTGGCTTGCGATAGTAAAGTTTCCCGCTCCTGTATATTGGGTTTGCCAGCACTGCAATTGTCTTAGTTTCAGAGAAATTGCATTCAAGCGTATTCACCGCTTTTGCAGTAGCAATAATCTTGTCATACATTGGTTTGTCAGGATCCGCAGGCTGTTCTGCTCCCGACAGCTTCTCAGATGAAAGCGGCAGAAATGCAAGCGCCGCCAAAGGCAAAAAGGCCGCAATCAGTCTTAAATTAATCTTTCTAAAATTCATATCTTATTAACTGCTAAATCTATATATCATTCAAATTACTGCTGCGCAATAAATACAACTCCAATAATAATTAACGCAATACCAACATATCTTATTGGCGGAATATTTTCATGGAAAATAAATAAAGAGACAAAAGTTCCAAGCACATAACTTATGCTTATAAGCGGATATGCCGCGCTGAAAGGGAAATGTCTAAGAATATAAAACCACAAAACAGTTGCAGCTCCCATGCACAGACCGCAAAGCAAAAATGGAAAATTCCAAAAAAGCTGTTTAATGCAATGCCATGTAAACCCCATTTTATCAACCTTTTGCAAGGCAAACTTAAGGAACACCTGCCCGGCAACAAGAAATGTACTTTGTACAGTAGAGGTCACAATCAGTTTAAGCATGCTCATATTTTCCGCTATCTAAAAATTAAAACACCTTCAAATTTTTCACTGTCATACCTTGCTCATTAAGGCAAAAGTATAACTTCTCCCCATCCATGAATCCACAAATAAAATTCTTTTTAATCCTTTCCGCTCCTTTCCATCGGAAGACAGATGTGCAGGTAACACATTGTGTTTCAATATTTCTGCTACAACATAAAAACCATATGCAGAAGCGGTAAAATATTCCCCGCACAACTTCTTATATATGCCCCTGGGTATTCCTGCCGGAATAAAATCATACATAGATTCAATTGACGGGTCCCCATCCTCTCCGGTAAAAACAACATCAATATCTTCAAACGTCAAGCCGTGTCTGCTCAAAAAATCTGCCATCCTCTCTCTGCGAATTTTTTCTTTTGTTTCTTTTGAGTATTTATCAGAAACGTAATAACTCTCAACAGAATCTACGCTGCAGTAAGAACTGTCGCTTTTATTAACAGACATCACAAAACTTGTAGAACCCTCTGAACAAAAAGCAAAATTCCAACAGCCCAGGCGTCCTAAAATCTTAAACAAATCATCATTGCTTTCATCTCCCGCTCCAAGCAAAACAGTTTTAATATCACCATTTTGCAGCTGCATCCATCCATCCAGCAAGGCCCCCTCAAAAGCAGCTCCGTTGTGCACATGGGTATTGTTATATCCGTGACACCGCAGCTTAATTGCAACCTGCGAGCTTACAGTATTTGGAGTCGAATTTATAAACATCGTTGGCTTAAGCAAAGTCTCATGGTTATCAAGCATACCAGTAATAAATCCGTCAGTATCCTCAAAACAGCCAATGCCGGTTCCATTAATTATTGCATCCGGAACATCTACTTTTGCCTCTTTTAATGCACGCATAGATGTAGCTATTGCGCGCTTAACTATCGGACTCATTCTGCGTGCCGCAAGAGGTGCAATAAACTCCTTATAATCAGGTTCCAGACATTTAACAAATTTACCGTCTGATTTTATCGGATTAAAAATGCCCTCATCAGTCAAAGGCTTCTGAATAGAGATTGCGGAGGCTCCGTTTATGTACATTTTTCTCTCCATTACATTGCTCCTCCAACTTTACAATCATCCTCATATTTTGAGAATATCAAGGACGTATCATTGCCGCCAAATCCAAAAGAATTTGACAACACGTTATTCAGTTGAACATTGTCAATTCTTTTTGCAACCGGAGCAAAACTCAGACCAGGTATTTGCTCTGTAAATCTCAGATTAGCAGGAATAAAGTGTTCCCGCATTGCAATCAGGCAAATGACCGCCTCCACGGCGCCAGCCGCACTTGTGGGATGTCCCGTCATTCCCTTTGTGGAACTAACGGGAGGAACATGACCGCAAAACACAGTATCAATTGCAGTACCCTCTGATAAATCATTATTAGCGGTTCCGGTACCGTGAGCATTTATATAATCTATTTGATCAGATTGCAATCCGCTCATTTTTAAAGCATTTCTCATTGCAATCACAGCACCGTCACCTCCCGGAGAAATTGCCGTCTGATGAAAAGCATCGCAAACATTAGAATAACCAGTTAGTTCTGCAATGGGCTTTACCCCTCTTGCCTTGGCAATCTCCTCACTCTCAAGCACTATAAAACCTGCGCCCTCACCAAGATTAAGTCCGGAACGGTCAGCATTAAATGGCCGGCACGGCTTAGTATCCAGTATCATCAATGAGTAAAACCCGTTAAGATGATACTTTGTAATGCACTCACAACCACCTGCTACCACAATATCAGCTCTCCCGCACTTAATCAAATCGGCCCCCATGGTTATGGCATTTGCAGCAGCGCTGCATGCAGTAGACAAAGTATCAACGTAACAGTAATCTACATCTGTACGTTCGGCAATAGATAGAGTTGTAGTCCCGCTTCCGTGTAACTGAATAAATTGATTTTTAGAGTCATTATTAAGAAAATCCCGATAGTATAACTCGCTAAAATCCATGCCGCCAACGGTAGTGCCGTTAAGAAATGCAACCTTTATATTTTTATCCGGGAATGAGGCGGCAATAGCAGAATTGCTTAAGCCCGCCATCTCCAAAGCCTCACGCGCAGCGCTAATGCCCAGCAATGCAGACCTTGTAATCAAAACATCCCCGCGCAAGCCCAAAAAATCTTTTAATTCATCATTGCTGTACGGGACCTCAGCACACGGCACATCCGTATGGATAGTATTTAAATACTTGAGAGGTTGCATATTAGAGTAGCCTCGCAGCAGGGAGTCTTTAGTCCGCCCCACCCCGGCTCCGGCAGCAGAAATAACTCCGGCTCCCGTTATGACAACCCTTAGGGACATTAGTATTTTCTATTTTTTTCTACGTACTCAGCCATGGTTTGAACGGAGGAAAAAATCTGCTTGCCCATCTTAGGGTCCTTTAGCTTAATCCCATAATTTTTCTCCATTAGAACAATAAGCTCCAGAGCATCAATAGAATCAAGACCCAAGCCCTGGTCGCCAAACAATGGAGCATCACTCTTAATGCTCTCAGGCTTTACTCCGTCAAGATTTAGGGACTCAATGATTTGCCCCTTCAACTGATTAATCAAATCTTCCATCTCTTTCTTGATAGTTTTAGGGGCGCAATTTACTCATTTAATGTAGAAATCAGTAAGGTTTTGGAGATTAAATTTAACCCCGCCCGGCACCTCTTTTGGCGTAATAACTGCCCCAAAAACATCGGCATAGTTTCTGGTACATTCATCCCATACAAGAATAACCCTCTGAGTAACATTTTCTTTGAACAATCTCGCTATATAAGTAACCAGTCTCCCTGCAGAAAATTTCTCCTTAACAAACGTGGTATTTTCCCCGTAAAACTTATATCTGATGCAAATTTCACCAGCCGCAATATTTGGCAAGGTATAGACAAACAATGACGGCGAAGGGAAGAAATTATCTCTTTTTATAGTCTCTTGAAAATTCACATCCGTGTCCAATGAGGAAGAGCGATTCATAAAAATCAATGCGGTATGCTCCTGAATATTTTTCCCGACAGTTTTTTCATCATCATCCGGACTTCCTATAAGTCTGTCAACCAGCAATATGCCAGCCTTACACATTAAATCCATCTTAAAGAACTTAGGATAATCCATACCGCTGTTCCTGTAAAAAACATCCAGTCCATCCTTCACAACATTACTTGCGGCATCATCTCCACCTTCAGCTCCCTTAAGTCTAATATGCTCATATTTATTAATATACAAACCATAATCGGCAGATTTATCCACTCCGCCAATAACCTTTGCATACTTTGCGCCATCTATAATCTCCCTCACTTTTTCAACAGACTTAGTATCCTCTGATGCAGACATATCATTGACACTTAGCGTTCTATATGATAGCTTTATTGCCGCGTTGCATCCGCCAAAACCTGAGGCAAATTTTAGGCATGACGAGCCTTTAATTTTCATTCTCTCAGAAATAATATTTGGAACCGGTTCAGTACCCGGCCCTGTGTAACCATAAGAAGCCGGAATCTCCCCATCCTTCAGAAAATGAGCGCAAAGAACTGTTTCAACAACCCCGCAAGCTCCCAGCGTATGGCCATAATAACCTTTTAATGAAAATGCCGGAATAGCGCTGAGTCCGGCGCGTGAAAGAGCAACGCTCTCCATCTGGTCATTATAAATAGTTGCAGTTCCATGAGGATTAACAAAAGCAAACTGCCCTGCCAAATCCTTATTTCTATTTTCAGCCGCATCTTTTGATGCCGCAATACACTCAGTTAACGCACGGTACAATCCCTCTCCCGTTCTGGAAGGACCTGAAATATGATTTGCATCATCAGTAATTGCGCCGCTCTCAAGCACAACTTGTTTGCCTCCCGCCGCATCTGCTCTCTCATAAATAATTGTCCCAACAGCTTCTCCCAAATTAAGTCCGTTTCTCTTTGCATCAAATGGTTTGCAGAGAGAAGAAGAGAGTGCCTTAAAAGAGGAAAAACCGGAAATAACAAATCTTGTAACTTCATCTGCTCCAATCACTACCGCGCGGTCATATAAACCCTGCTCAATAACTCTTTTTGCCACAACGGAAGCAATTACTCCGGAAATGCAGGCATTAGAAATAACTATCGGGACATTGGGATTATTAAAAAATTTTGCTACCATTTTTGCGGAGTGCCACAAATCCAGCTGCGGATTTCCGTCATGAGAAGGGTCATCCTCATTCAAAAGGCCAATGTTTCCTTTTGTTGTTGAGAGGATAAAAATTGTATTTGGATGGGATACAACCGTAGGGTCGGAAACAGCCCTGAAGACGGAAGCCGCCATATATTTTTCCAAGCGGGACAGTTTGCTGACTATAGAATCATTATCCTGCGCCTCAGCTATTTGAGAGACTATAATATCCTCGCTCTGAGCCGGATAGAAACCCTCGTATTTTTTCAGACCGCTCTTGCCGGCCATAACCGCGGCCAAATTTTCCTGCGTTGTTCCGCCCAGCGCCGATATGATATTATCTCCTGCTACTACAACACTCATTTCAAAAATTTCAATATAAATTTTTAACTACTTTAAAACTCTCTTTTTCCACAATTCATAAAAAGGAGGATTCTCCAAAACAAGATTATGATTCAAATCCGTAAAGACCTGCATGCTCTCCCCGGTCGCCGCCAGAATTTTCTTTCCGCCTTTTATTTTTTCAAACACCTGATACTCATAACATATTTTAGCAGAGGCAGTTGGAATATAGGTTATTTTAACCTCCACGTCATCTCCGTACTTAATTATGTTCTTGTATTCAAAGTTCAGCTTTACTATCGGAGCATAATAACCGTTGCCGTAAATCTTCATATAATCCAGCCCATATTTTTTTCCAAAAGCCTCACGCGCCTGCTCAAAATACATGGCATAATTTCCATGCCACACAATGCTCATAGAATCAACCTCGCTGAACCGCACTACAATTCCGGCGGTAGCAGAAAGCCTCTTTGCCATCGGGATTCCGCACCTTACCGTTCCCCTCTTTATCGTCTTCTTTATCGGCATATTTGTCGTCTCTTTAACTGTATAACGGATAGCTATTTAAGGGCTATTTTAAGTTCGCAGTCTGCAAGCAAATTCATCATGTGGTCAAGTACTTTTGCATACGCAAGAATAACTCCCAGCATATCCTCTTTAACCACAATCTGAGTTGTAATATCGTCCCCCGCCTTTGGCAGCTGATAAACATTAAGATTTTTAACGCCGCCAATAAGTCCCACACTAACAGGCAGATTGCGCAACACATCATAATATCCTATTCTGGCGGCGCAAGTCTGAGCCATATTCTCAACTATGCCGGCAGGCTGAAAAACTCCCTCCTTGACAAAAGGATTATCAGACACTATATGATATAGAGTAGTCGTCGTATCTTCATTCTCATCATACTCTATTAGCTTGTCAATCATGATAAAAGGAGGACGTTGCGGAAGGAGTTCAGTTACTTTTACCTCCGCCAGTTCCTCTAATGTTTTCTTAATTTTTTCCATATCTTTTTAATCTTTTATTTGCCTGCAATTTATTTTTCTTTGCTGCTCTCCTCAATATCCCAAAAATCATAAAAATTAAACCATTGCAAAGGATACTGTTTTATCATGGCCTCCAGCTTTTTAACATACGCGTCTCCGTAGGCAATGGCTCTTGCGTCTTTTCCTTTTATTGAATCATCAATTGTAAGCGGTTCTACATAAATATCATAAGACAATCCTTTGCCGCGCATTACAAACATACTCACAACCTTTGCTTTATAGCGGTCGGCAAGATAGTATGCACCTATTGGGAATTGAGCGGGAGCTCCAAGAATATTATACTCATGAATCCTCCGGCCCGTAAAAACTCTATCCGCGGGGAGCGTTATCATGTTGTGTGCCTCCAGTTCATCCGTAATGTGAAAGATATGAGACATATCCTCCATTACGGGAATCATGGAGATATTATTTTTTGCCATTGCTTCTGAACGGAACTTTTGCATTTGAGCAGTCTCATTTGCATAAGCCACAACCTTCAGCGGTTTCTTAATTCTTCCGCACACATACGCGGAGATTTCATAGTTGCCAATATGCGCGCTTACAATTATCACAGGATCAGGCCCTTCCGCATAGCCGTAAAAATACTCGCCGCCATGCATATTGACCTTAAACTTTTCCGCTCCGCCGCTGAAAACATAAAATCTGTCAAGCAAATTTTTTCCAAAAATTATATGATTGCGGTATGTACCAATTTCAGATTTCCACCAGCTTAGCTTCTGTCGGTGACGCAAATAATCATAAATGGCATTAGCACGTTTGCGCTTGAAAATCAAATAGTAGAGGATGAAAAACGGCAGCACGCAATAAACGGCCCGCAGGGGTACATGTTTTAGCATGCGCTCCAGCTGGTTTTGACGCTTGTCTCCGCCCTCCGTTTTCCCAGACCATTTAATTTTCTCTTCCATTAATTTTTACGCCATTAATTCTCTCTGCCGTTAAAGTAAATTACGTATTAAGACCTCCGTTAATTTCAATCACTTGTCCGGTTATATACGCAGCCTTATCCGATACCAGAAACGCCACTAAATCAGCCACTTCCTCCGCCTTTCCAAAACGTCCCGCAGGAATAGTTTTCTTAAGGGTCTCCTCATCCAGCTCCTTGGTCATGTCAGTCTCCACAAAACCCGGAGCAACAGCATTTACCGTAACTCCCCTCTTTGCAACCTCCAGGGCCAGAGCCTTTGTGGCCGCTATGATGCCTCCCTTTGCAGCGGAATAATTTGTCTGTCCGGGCATCCCTTTTATTCCCGACAGAGATGCAACGCTTATGATTCTTCCCCACTTTTTCTTAAGCATATCTCCCTGGACTTTTCTGGTAACATAGAAAAATCCGTTAAGATGAGTATTGATAACGCTGCTCCAATCTTCATCCTCCATCCACATCATAAGGGTATCTTTTCTAATCCCCGCATTGTTCACAAGCACGGCAATATAATCTTCAGGATGAGCTGATGACCAGGCAGTTATGGCAGCATCTACGCTCTTCAAATCAGCAACGTTAAACTGCAGCAGCTCAGCTTTTCCACCCGCCTCTTCAATTGCCTTTTTTGTCTCCAGCGCCGCGTCTTCTCTGCTCACGTAATTAATTATCACAGGATAACCATCTTTAGCAAGAGCCTTGCAAACTGCGCTGCCTATTCCGCGGGAACCGCCGGTAACCAATGCGTATTTCATATCTAATCCTCCATCTCAGCCAAGCATTATTTTGCCGCTGCATTAACGGCAAAATTCATCAAGCATGGCCTATAATTGTTTATTTTTCAAATAGTTCTCAATGTTATTTATATCATCGTACTTAGGAGTATCTTCTATAAATACGGGACATATTTTTCTTGCCTCTTTATAAATAGCCAAAGTTTTTGGCGCAAGTTTCCTCTGAATTTTAAGATAATCTATCGCCTGAATAATTGCCATAACATGAATTGCCATAACCTGATATCCATTCTCAATTACGCGCGCGGCAATTTCAGCAGAATTTGTTCCCATGCTTACAACATCCTGATTATCATTATTGTTAGGAATACTGTGAACACACATAGGCATTGATAAAGTCTGACACTCCGCAGTTGTGGAAGTAGCAGTAAACTGAGAAGCCTGCAATCCGTAATTCAATCCCAGCTTTCCAAGATTTACAAACGGAGGAAGGATTCCGTTGATTCTATCGTGAAACAAATAATTCATCTGCCTCTCGCAAAGCATTATCTGCTTGGTCATTGCAATCTTCAACTTATCCATTTCATAGGAGATGTAATCACCATGGAAGTTTCCGCCGTGATAAACATTCTTTGTTTTTGGATCAACGATAGGATTATCGCAGGCAGAATTAAGCTCCTCCATCAGCACGCGTTCCGCATTCTCAACCTCCTCATATACAGGTCCCAGCACTTGAGGCACGCAGCGCAAAGAGTAATATGACTGAACTTTTTTCTGGAAGATTTCTTCCGTATGCGCATGGAATAACTCAGTCTCTCTCTTCTGAAGACACTTGCTCCCCTGTGCAATTTTTCTCATCTGAGCGGCAACTTGAATCTGCCCGTCATGTCTCTTTGTTCTGTTCAGAGCATCAGACATAAAATCATCATAAGAGCTTGTTATCTCATTGACCATCACTGATGTAAGAATGCCCCAGCTTAGAAGTTTCTTTGCGCGGAGCAAGTTTACAAGTCCTATTCCGGTCATCATGGATGTTCCGTTGGTAACGGAAAGCCCCTCTCTTATATGAACCTCAAACGGCTTTAATTTATTCTCCTTTAAGACATTTGCAGTAGGCTGCATTTTCCCTTTGTAGAAAACTTCACCCTCTCCTATCAGGCAGAGCGCAATATGCGCAAGCTGAACCAAATCCCCGCTTGCTCCAACGCTTCCGTGCTCCGGAATCATAGGACAAATGTCCAGATTAATAAAATCCACAATCAGCTTCACCAAATCTTTATGCACGCCGGAACGCGCCTGCAAAAAAGTTCCAAGCCTTGCAAGCAAAGCGGCTCTAACATAAAGAGGGTCAAGCGGTTTCCCGGCACCTGTTGAGTGGCTGCGTATAATATTGTACTGCAGCTGCTTAAGCTGGCTGTCATCTATCCTCCACTGGGCCATCGGACCAAATCCGGTATTGATGCCGTAGATGATTTTATTTTTCTCAAACTTTTTAAGGAATTCGTAGCAAGCTTCTATCTTCTTAACTGTCAGTGGCGCTACTTGAATCTGACCTTTGCGGAAGACAATATCTTCCACCTGCTTTAGAGTGACTGTGTCTGTTAAAATATTCATTTTATTATTTAGGATAAACAAGATTCTTCTTCTCTATAACATTAAGAACTTCAGAGAGATATCTCTTAGCTTCAAATTTTGCCATTGGTAAATCATGCAGCAAATAATTGCCGCAATCTCTTGGAGCGGCGCCGGGCACCTCTCCCTTAAAATCTCCTACAAACTTAAACGTCCGCTTCATCAAATCCACAATGTCGGCAGACTCCCAGTCTCCCTTGGCTAAAAAGTAAAATCCCGTACAGCAGCCCATTGGTCCCCAATACAGAATTTTATCCTTCCACTCTTTGTCATTGCGGATATAAGTTGCGGCAAGATGTTCTATCGTATGCATCGCCCCCATTCCCATTGCAGGCATTCTGTTTGGCTCCGTCATTCTTACATCAAACGTTGTAACAATCTCATTGCCAACTTTGTCCTTGCGGGAAACATAAATGCCGCGCAAAAGTTTAAGATGGTTAATTGTAAAACTCGGTATCTTTTTCATCACATCAATATCTTTTAAGCAGCTTTAGCTCATTAATCATAGTTAATTACCCTGCGTTAGCCGCAGCAATTCGGCTGCCGCCTCAATATGCTCAACCCTTCCAACATCCACCAGCTGCAAATCCTCTTTGTACTCCCCCTTAATTCTATACTTATCCGCCTGAGAAAGATAGAAATCAACTATCGGGAACTTCTCCGGCAAGCTCTTCATAAGTTCAAAAATTTTAGGAGATATAACATGTATTCCGGCAAAGGCATAAGGCTTTAACTCTCTGGTTCTCAAAGAACCGGCCTTCTCCGCCGCAAGTTCGGGAAAAGGAGATTTCACCTCTCCAGTCTTAAGATTTTCCCAAGCCTCAAGATTATTTCCGCTGTCAAAAAGAAGCCTTCTGTCACTATCTCTTTTGCTGACTATCAGGGAGGCTAAAATTTCATGCACCGCCCCGGCATCACATCCGCAATGGCAGCAATCCTCCCCGTCCATTCCGGCAGCGCAGTCATCATACAAACTCCTCAGGTTCAAGTTGGAAACAATGTCCACATTATGAACAAGAAAAGGCTCCCCGTCATTCAGAAGCCTCTCCGCATGTTTTATTCCTCCGCCCGTATCTCTCAGCAAGTCAGACTCATCAGAAAACTCAATTTTTACCCCGAAGTTTTTCTTCTCCTTTACAAAATCTACAATTTGCTCTCCCAGATAATGGACGTTAATCACAATATCATCAAACCCTTCCCCTTTCAGCTTAAGAATCAGCCATTCCAGAAGCGGTTTCCCTCCAACCTCAATCAAAGCCTTTGGCTTAGTATCAGTAAGCGGCCTCAGCCTTGTTCCCAGTCCCGCTGCAAATATCAGTACCTTCATTGCTATTTTTTAAGCTCCCGACAGATTTTCTAAACGTTTAACATTTACAATTCCTGTTCAACATCAATTTCTCTGTGCGTAACTATAACCTTGACATTGAACTTTTTAGAGATATGCATTGCAAGATGCTGCGCACAATATACAGACCTGTGCTGGCCGCCAGTGCATCCAAAGCTAACCATCATGTGGGTAAACTTCCTCTCCATAAACTTCTTAACGTGAGAATCTACAAGGTCATACACATTGCCCAGAAACTTTGTAACGCTCCCCTCATCCTCCAGAAACTTCTCAACCTCTTTATCCAATCCGTTAAATTGTCTAAAATGCTCATACTTTCCGGGGTTCTCAACCGCCCTGCAATCAAACACATAGCCTCCTCCGTTGCCGCTGTCATCCTGCGGAATACCCTTTTTATATGCAAAGCTGAATATATGGACAACAAGTCTTGTATCTCTTCTCAAATCCTGCAGCTGCCTCATCTTTGTAAGCTTCTCCAAAATTTCCTGCATATACGGATATTCATAGAAAGGTTTAACTATCAGCTTTCTAAGGTTATCTATAGCAAAAGGCACGCTCTGCAAAAAATGAGGCTTCTTCTCAAAATATCCTCTGAAGCCGTAAGCTCCAAGTACTTGTAAAGTGCGGAACAATACAAAAAGCCTCAAGTTCTTGTCAAACTCATCTTTAGGAATGTCCGCATATTGTTTAAGCCCCTCTCTGTACTCCTCAATCAACTCCTCTTTAAGTTCATCTGAATAATTGGCTCTGGCCTGCCATACAAATGAAGCAAGGTCATAATAGAACGGTCCCTTTCTTCCTCCCTGGAAATCTATAAAATACGGCTCTCCGTCCTTAAGCATTATATTTCTGGCCTGGAAATCCCTATACATGAAAGTGTCAAAGCCGCCCCCGACTTTCGTAAGGTCATCTGACATTTTCTGCATATCGTCATAGAGTTTAATCTCGCTAAAATCCATGCCGGTAGTCTTGAGAAAACTGTATTTGAAATAGTTGAGGTCAAACCAAACGTTGCGCTCATCAAAAGCGGGCTGCGGATAGCAGACATTCCAGTTCAAACCCTTGCCCCCCTCAAATTGAAACTTTGGCAAAAGCGCTATAGTCTTCTTTATCAGCTCTGTCTCCTTGCCATTATAATGACCTCTGTCGCGACCTTCAGAAATTGCATTAAACAGGGTCTCATCCCCAAGGTCCTCCTGCAAATAGTAAACATTGTCTTTTGAGGCGCAGTACAGCTCCGGAACATTAAGCCCTGCCTTCTTGAAGTGCTTTGCAAGCTCCATAAAGGCTATATTTTCCTCCACTGAGGTTCCCTTTGCGCCAATCGCAGTTGTAGTCCCGGAACTTAGCCGGAAATAGCGTCTGTTGCTCCCGGAAGAGGGAAGCTCCACATCCTCAACAGCCTGTTTATGAGTATATTGTTCAAATAAATCTTCTAACTGTTTCATAAATGATAATTGTAGGTTTAATGTACTTTTACGTATTTGGCAAATTTAATGAAAAAGCCATAAAAACAGAAAAATACCTTTTCAATCTGAATAAATTGTACCTTTGGGGAGAATTAACATTTTTGAAATGAACCAAAACAAAAAAAATAGCAACGCAATAATGGAGGACATCTGTTATTGTTCAGACAAGTATCAGTACACAATGGGCAAATCCTTCCTGGATTGCGGCATGCAGGATAAGATGGCCTACTTTAATATTTTCTTCCGCAAAGCTCCCGATAATAACAACTGGGCGGTAGTGTCAGGGACAAAAGAGGCTATGGAGATGATTGAGAGCCTTGGGAGCAAGACTCCGGAGTTCTTTGAGAAATTCCTTCCCGGTCCTGATTATAAAGAATTTAGGGAATTTGCTGCAAATATGAAGTTTACGGGGAACGTTTATGCCATGAAAGAGGGGGAGATTGCATTTCCAAGGGAGCCGATTATTACGGTGCAGGCCCCTATAATTGAGGCACAGGTGCTTGAAACGCCGCTTCTTTGCATTATGAACCACCAGATGGCAATTGCCACAAAAGCAAGCCGCGTATGCAGAAGCACTACAAAACCGGTCAGCGAGTTTGGCAGCCGCAGGGCGCACGGTCCGTGGGCGGCAACTTATGGAGCAAAGGCGGCATATATTGGAGGCTGTGCAAACTCTTCCAACGTGCTTACATCAGAGATTTTTGATACGCCGGCATCAGGCACAATGGCCCACAGTTTTGTAACCTCGTTCGGCTGCACCATAGCGGGTGAATATAAAGCGTTTACATCATACATCAAGACCCACATGAATGAGCCTTTGATTCTTCTTATAGACACCTATGACACTATCAACTGCGGTCTTAAGAATGCCATCCGCGCATATAAAGATTGCGGAATAGATGATTCATTCCCACACGGTTACGGCATCCGCCTGGACAGCGGAGACTTGGCCTATCTGAGCCGCAAGTGCAGAGACGTCCTGGACAAGGCGGGATTTAAGAAATGTAAAATATTTGCTACCAACGCATTGGATGAATATTTAATTGCGGAGCTGGAGCAGCAGGGCGCATGCATAGACTCTTACGGAGTTGGAGATGCAATTGCGACCAGCAAGCACAATCCTTGCTTTGGAAATGTTTACAAGCTTGTACAGGTTGACAATCAGCCTGTTCTAAAAAGATCGGAAGACAAGGTCAAACTGATTAACCCGGGATTCCAGGTTACCTATAGAATTATGCAGCGCGGATTGTTTAAAGCAGACATCACATGTCTGAGAGGAGACAATACCACCAAACTTATAGAGGCTGGAGAGGAAATTCCAATCCAGGCTGAGTTTGATGAGACGCAGCAGAAGAAGTTTGCAAAAGGAAGTTATACCTCCAAGATGCTTCAGACACAGATGATTAAAAACGGCAAGATTTGCTATGAAGATATTCCGGTCTCTGAAAAAAGAGCCTATTATCTCTCAAACCTTTCCAGCTTTAACCCAACTGAGCGCCGTCTGATTAACCCTCATTTTTACAAGGTTGACATCTCAAATGAACTTTATGATTTGAAGATGGGATTGGTAAACCACTTGATAAAAGAGATTAACGATTTTAAATCACAGGAAGTTTAACCCCTATTATACAACAGCAGTATGGAGAAGAATATTTGCGTTCACATCATTGTAGATATGCTCTATGATTTTATAGACGGGTCTCTTGCATGCGGAAACGGAGAAAATGCTGTCCATAAGGCAGTTGCATACATAAACAATCATCCGGAGCAGAAAGTATTCTATGTGTGCGACCATCATCCCGCAAGCCACTGTTCATTTAAGCGCAACGGCGGAATATGGCCTCCTCATTGTGTGCGCAATACTCACGGAGGTGCTGTGCATAAAGCATTTGCGGAGGATGTTGAAGCCAAAGAAAACAGGCCGTCCTTAAAAAATAAATTTTACAAAGGCTGCAATCCAAAGAAGGAACAATACTCTGGTTATGAGGCAATTTCTTCAGACGGAACATCTCTTGGAAAGGCTATCAAACAGGCGGCAAAAGAGGCGGGATGCAATGGAACAATTTTTGTTGCTGTGAGCGGCATTGCTACGGAATTTTGCGTAAAAGCAACCGTTCTGGATTTGCAGAAAAATGGTTATGCAGTTGAACTCTTGGAGAATGCGCTTGCATGGGTTACAAAAAAGGCGCATTTGGAAACTCTCAAAGAGCTTAAAGATAAGAAAGTTATAATGATTCATGCGTAGAGGCGCAACGGAAAAATATTGTTCTGGTAATCGCGACAGATTAAAGAAGTGCCGCGGTTTTATTCTTGCAGCATTTGCAGTTCTTGCATTTGCAGCACTTCAGAGCTGGAGCAGACCGGACGAGCTGCGCCCGTGGGGCGGCGGAAAAATATCTGTCGGGACACAAAAAGATACCATAAAAAAAGCGGCGGACTCTGTAAGAACTCATTATCAGGAGATGGTGGATTCCCTTGCAGGACTAAACTTGAGCATGGATTCATTGCGCCGCATGGGGCTGGAAAAGAGAGTGTTATTCTCAATAGACTCCATTTATAAAGCAGATTCCATAGCCTCCATAATCATCTATACTCCAAAGGAAAAAAGGCAGATGCACAGAGACAGCGTACGCGCATACAAAGACAGCGTGCTGGGCGCAACTCCGCGTGTTTTAAATACTTATGTTTTTCCCGACAGTGTAATTAATACAAGGCTGTTCATGTGGAAGCACAACACTTACGTAAACAGCCAGGAGCTGATGAAGCTGGACACATCTTTTAATTATCATTTCTTTGATTTGCCGTTTTACAAAAATGATGTAAACGCCCAGTACTTAGGAACTTCCGGAAGCGCGGCGCTGCCGTTCAATTATTTTAAGAGAGAGCATGTGGATGTATTCCCGTTCTTTGACGTTCAGCTGCCGTACACCTATACGCCTGAGACAATGCCGTTTTACAATGTTAAGACGCCATATACGGAACTGGCATATTGGGGAACTCAGTTTGCAACAAAAGAGAAAGAGGAAGACAACGTTAAATTCCTGCACACGCAGAACTTCACACCGTCATTCAATTTCCAGGTCATGTACCAAAGATTTGGAACAAACGGAATCCTGACAAATGAAAAGACTGACTTTAGAACATTCACTCTTACAGGTAATTATCTAGGCAAAAGATATGTGGCACAGGGCGGATATATTTTCAGCAGATTAAAAAGAAATGAGAACGGAGGAGTCTCCGATATCTCAATGGTAACTGATACCACAGTTGATGCAAAGACAATTCCGGTTTACTTGTCTGACGCGTCATCTGTTTTGAGAAGAAATACATTTTTCATTACTCACACATACGGATTGCCAATAAATCTTTTTGCAAGAAAGGATTCACTTGGTCATAAGATAGACACGCTAAAAGCGGGAGAAGGTACAATCACCTACTTTGGACACTACGGAGAATTCTCCACATATTCAAGGAGTTATACAGACGCAATTGCAACCACGGATTCTACGGGACGCTCCCTGTACAACAACAAATTTTACATCAACCCTACCGCAACATTTGATTCAGTAAGGGTAAGAAAACTGGAGAACCGTTTCTTCATAAAAATGCAGCCATGGAGCAAAGATGCAATAGTCTCTAATTTAAACGGAGGCATTGGACATCAGATGCTTAAGCTGTACGGTTTCCAGCAAGATTATTTCCTTACAGGTCACAAGGATAAAAATGAAAATGACCTTTACGCATACTTTGGAGCGGAGGGAAAATTCAGGA
This sequence comes from Bacteroidales bacterium, assembly GCA_022647615.1. Taxonomy (NCBI): domain Bacteria; kingdom Pseudomonadati; phylum Bacteroidota; class Bacteroidia; order Bacteroidales; species Bacteroidales bacterium. The sequence continues at coordinate 1,417,864 of JALCKZ010000001.1, read as the reverse complement.
AATATTTCTTATGGAACGCACTTGGCAAGATTGACTTTGCAGGCTATTACAAAGGCAATTACACCGTTGACGCCATGATGAAATTTTCCTCTTGGAAAATTAAAGACGGCATCCATTTTATTGCAAAATTTCACAGTTCTTTAAAGACTCCAAGTTATTATTATGACCACTACTATTCCAATCACTATCAGTGGGATAATGACTTTGGAAAAATATCGGAAACTAAAATAGAAGCGGTGCTGCAGATTCCTCACTGGAACATGGAGGCATCATTCGGATACGCGCTTCTGAATAAAAATATTTATCTGGACACGCTTGGAATTCCGCAGCAGAACAATTCCGCGATGAGTGTCATAAATGGTTACATCTCAAAGAATTTCAAGCTTGGATTATTCCATTTTGACAATAAAGTTTTGTTCCAGATTTCATCAGATGATGACGTTTTGCCGCTGCCTAAGCTGGCATTAAACTTAAGATATTACGCTCAATTCTACGCAGTTAAAAATGTACTTAATGTGCAGATTGGAGCTAATATAACTTACTATTCAAAGTATTACGCACAGGCCTACTCTCCTGCTCTTGGAATGTTCTTTAACCAGAAAAATTACAAAACGGGACAGTGTCCGTACATAGATGCCTTTTTAAATCTTCAGTGGAAGAGAGCTTGCATTTTTGTCAAATATGAAAATGCTGCAATGGGCTGGCCGAAAAGCGATTACTTCTCTGCTTACAGATATTTGAGACCACAGCATGCCCTTAAATTCGGACTGTTCTGGCCATTCTATATAAGATAAATTCCGCCTGCGCAATGGCGGAGAGTTAAAAATGTCGTGAGACATATAATGGAACTGTCGTGAGGCAGATAAAAAAAATATACACGCAAAATGAGCTTATCAGAAGATTTGAAAAGCTCAGCGTCAGACGTAAAAATCTGGTACGCATTGGCGTAGCTTTTCTTATTGTTCTCCTGATAGTTTTTTTGCCTAAGTGGAAGCTCATTAAAAATCCTGAGCAGGCGGCGTCCCCTAATATTCTTGCGGGAGACACTCTCAATTGTACCATTGTAATAGACAGTAAGATAAATACAGGAAAACCATCCATAAGATATGCTTATGAGATGGTTAAATATTTTAATCGCCAGCAGAAGTGTACTGTAAATATGAGCGTTAGCGTAAACTCTGATTCATTGTGGATGAGTCTCAGCGACGGTACCACGGATGTTGTGATTTACAATGATGAGGATTCTATCCCTGATGTATACGGGGATGATTTTATTACAAGTTTGCCCGTTAATAATACTGACAGAGATGATTTTGAAGTAGTTTGCGCCGCAAGATATGATAATGAAAAAATTATTAATGCCGTAAACTTCTGGTTTGCACGCTTTAAGCAGACGTACGAATACAGAAGAATGTATGATAAATTTCATAAGAAGCCTTCTATCTTTAAGTTAAGGCGCAGGAGCTACGGGAACATGATGGCCCCTATGACCAGATACCAGATTTCTCCTTATGATGATATGATTAAGAAATACAGCAAGGAGATTGGATGGGACTGGAGATTGGTATCAGCATTAATTTATCAGGAATCAAAATTTAATCCGCATGTAATTTCATCCGGAGGTGCAGTTGGACTTATGCAGGTAAAAGAGAGCACTGCAAGAAAGCACGGCGTGCACAATGTTTATAATCCCGAGATGAACATAAAGGCCGGGACGAGAGTGCTTGGCAGGCTTGCAGGGATTTATGCTGCAAAGGGGATTAAAGGGGCTGATTTGGTGCAAATTACACTTGCAGCATATAATGCCGGAGACGGGCGCATGTCACAATGTATGACCGTCGCAAAAAGCGAAGGGAAAGACCCGCGCAAATGGTCTGACATATCTGAAATTCTTCCTCTTATGCGCGGCGGCTACAGCACCGATGACGGAATAACGGTGGGCTCATTCAGCGGCCGCACCATGGTCAGGCACGTGAACATAGTCATGCAACAGTATGATTACTACAAGCGTACAGTTGTAGAGTAATTGATATACAGTCATAGTAAACTCCGTTAGATTATTTTACAGTCAATGTCCTGGCCGGAGAAACCTTTGAAATAAATCTGCAAGGAATAAGAAGGATTAACATTATTGCGGCAAAGCAGATAGCGTCAGTAATAAGTACTGTACTGACTGTTAGATGTATAGGGACAAACTTCACAAAATAATTATCGGGATTAAGAGAGATAAATTTATATTTCCACTGGGCCCAGCAAAGTCCCGCACCTATTAAAGTGCCCCATATCAAGCCTTTAAGAACAATCATAGAAGTTTTTGCAAGGAAAATTCTTGCAATGTTTCTATCCTTCATTCCCATTGCTTTAAACAATCCGATGTGGGAAATATTCTCAAACAAGATTATCAAAATGCCGGAAACCATATTGAACCCCGCAACCGCAATCATCAGAACAAGTATTATAAGCACATTTAAATCAAGCAGATGCAGCCAGTCAAACAGAGTGAACATATTATCTTTTACGCTTGTAACGGAAACCGCATTGTCTCCGTTTTTTAAATTGTCATAGATAGTTTTGATAACAATATCTTTTCTCTGCTGCAGCAATTTTTCATCATGATTTTTAAACAAGATTTCATAAGAACTAACCTCCCCTTTTGTCCATCCGTTGAGTTCTCTTACCAGCTTGGAATCTGTAAGAACATAAAGCTTATCAAAATCTTCCAGCTGCGCAGAATAAATTCCGGAGATTTTAAAACGCCTCACCTGAATAGCATCTCCGATAAAATACATTGTCATTTTATCCCCCGCCTTAAGCAAAAGCATATCTGCCAACCGCTTGGAAATCATCACTTCATTGCTGTCTTTATTTGGAAGAGTTCCTTTAATCAAAGAACTTTTGAAAAAGCTCCAATCATAAGATGAATCAGTTCCCTTTAAAACTACCCCCTGGATTTGGTCATCGGTTTTAATAAGACCTGGACGATAAGTTGTCCCCTGAACACATTTTATAAAAGGAAGGGCTGCTACTTTTTTCATGCAAGGCATTGGCAAAATAGAGTAAAGTTCTGCGCTGTTTGCAGAGCTGCTCTCTATTCCTGGAGGAATGACGGTCAAATCTCCGGTAAAGCCTATTGCATTATCCATAAGCTCTTTGCGGAATCCTCCCGATACCGCCACAGAAACAATAATAGTAATGATGCTTACGGCAACTGAGACTATGGCAATAATATTGCTGATGCCGCTAAGCCTTTTACCTCCGCTTTTGCTCTCTTTTTTTCCAAGTCTTTTTGCTATAAACCAGCTTAGGCCCATACTATTGCAAATCAAAAAATAGTTTATAATTTTGTCCCCGCATGCGGGGCTAGCTCAGTCGGTAGAGCATCAGCTTCCCAAGCTGAGGGTCGCGAGTTCGAATCCCGTGTCCCGCTCAAAGTCCGGTTAATCTGATGATTAGCCGGATTTTATTTTGTCAGCGTTTCAAGCACCAGCTTAATCAGCTTATCTATGTAAGGTTCGTAATCTGTGATTGCCTCTTTCCTGTAGCGGTTTGCAATCACGCAGCAAACGGTACCTGCCTCATGTCCCATCATTTTTGCAAACCCCGCAATTGCAGAACCTTCCATCTCATAATTAGTTACGCGGTAGCCGTTAAAGCTGAATGACTCAAACTTTTGGTTCATGTCAGGTACAACTATCGGGAGCCTCAGCACTCTCCCCTGAGGACCAAAAAATCCGGGAGCAGATATTGTCATTCCCTTGATAGTGCGCTCTTTAAACATGTCAATCAGCATCTGGGAATCTTTAACAATGTAAGGACGTCCAAGATGTTTGTTCCAATCCATGTGTTTAATCAAAGCCTCTTCTATATCGCCCTCAGTAACTTTCTCTCTGTCTGCATACCAGTTGATTACGCCATCGGTACCAATTGATATGTGTGAGAATACAAAGGAGCCAAGAGGAATGTCCGGCTGCAAAGCGCCGCATGTACCTATTCTTAAGATTGTAAGCTTGCGCTTGTTCTCTTTAATTTGCCTGGTGTTAAAATCTATGTTGGCAACGGCGTCAAGCTCATTCATTACAATGTCAATATTGTTTGTACCTATTCCGGTTGAAAGAACAGTCATTCTTTTCCCATTATAAGTACCTGTAGTTGAGATAAATTCACGGTTCTGATGAGTGAATTCAATATTTGACATATACTTTGAAATCATGTTTACTCTTCCCGGGTCACCCACAAGAAGGACAGTGTCTGCCAAATCATAAGGCCTAAGATGAATGTGATAAATGGAACCGTCTGCATTAAGCATTAGTTCCGATGCTGCTATGCTAGCCATAATTTTATTCTTATTAATGTCTTTTTTATTCTTGTTAAACAGTCTCAAAGATAACATTTTTTGCCTACTTTTGCGGCGTTATGAAACACGGAAATCAATTCGGACTTATACTCGCGGTGGTCATTTTGTTATGCGTAATGTACTTTAGTTCTGTTATCACAGGCTATGTTCCTTTTTTAATTTTGCTGATTGCCGCCACGTTTATCTCCTTCATTTCTCTATTCCTTATTCACTACCGGATGCTTCAGATAAGATTTACAATCTTTAATGCAGTTATACTGGTAGCATTTCAATGCTGGCTTGCCTATGCTTTCTTCACAAGGCCGGCAGGAACAAGATTCCCCATAACAGCTGTATTTCCAATTATTTGCGCCATCCTCTCTTTTCTTGCAGTACACGATATTGCAACTGATGAAGCAACGGTCAGAACCGTTGATGCCATCAAGAAAATGAAGAAGAACAAGAAGAAATAATCCTATTTCTTTGTGCAGTACTTGCTTATGACGCTATAAGCATCTTGAATTCCAAGTTCCCCGGCCTTTGACAAATCCAAACATCCTTTCTCTTTATCCTTCAAGAATATAAGGACAAGTCCGCGGTTATAATAAGCCTCCCCCATAGAAGGATACAGCTGTATTGCTTTGGTATACTGGGATATAGATTCAGGCAAATCATTTGACAAACAGTACAGGTTGCCCAGGTTGTAGTAAGTGTACGGGAAGTCAGGCATCAGCTGAGCCGCCTTTGTCATATCATGAATGGCGGGAGTATAATCATAATTCTCATATTTATCTTGCACTCTGGCCCTTGCGGTTCTTGAATTATCCAGCGTCAGCACCTGGACATTTGTCTCCATAGAAGAGATAAAGTCTATCATCTCCGCCTGAAGCGCGCCTCGGTTGATATAGTAGAACGTCTGATCCGGCTCATTTTCAATGGCTTTGTCATAATCCGCCAACGCCTCGTTAAAGTGATTGTTATAACCTGCAATCAAGGCCTGGCTGAACATTAGCCTCCCGACAGATACATCATTCTTTTTTCCGCTGCCGTCTGAAAGCCCTGCTATTTTATCTCTAATCTCTTTCTCAAAATTATTTGTGCTGATAGATTTTTCATCCGTGCTGCTCTGCTTTATTGGCGTCATCTCCACAGGAATTGCAGCGGAAGATTCAAACGCAGTCATCTTAGGATTTTCATATCTGCGTTCCAGCGCCATTGCAACCTTCTGTTTTTCAACTATATTAAACTTGTATAGCGGCTTAAGCCTGATGTCCACATCTCTATATTGCAGCAGCTCATTGTTGGAAAAATCCTTCTTTGCAAAGTCAGTATCAAGCGCAATCAGCTGGTCAAACCTCTTTGTAGTATCTGCAAAATTTCTGTAACCGGTACTGTCGCGAGTCTTATAGCGGTACTCCATAACTTTAGCATTGGCTATCCTTTCATCCTGTCTTGCAGAGTTATACTGGCCCAGCTGCATCTTTGCATAAGCGCGGTTCATATAAGCCTTTGCAAAATCGGGATATAAATTAATTGCCTGAGAGTAATCATTCATTGCATCCCTGTATTTGTGCAATGCAAGATAAACTCCCGCCCTGTTAAAATATGCAAGAACGTTATTTGGATTCACAGCAATTACTCTGTCATAGTCATCTACGGCATTGTTGTAATCCCCTATCTGTGACCTTATTATAGCTCTGTTATAAAGAGTAAGCGCATTGCCCGGCTCCTCATCCAGCACCTTGTTCAAATCATGTAAAGCACCCTTGATATCTTTCTTGTCAAACTTAATCAGCGCTCTGTTGAAGAATGCAAAGGTGTTTGTGGAGTCCAAAGAAATTGCCTTGTTTAAATCCGTTATTGCGGCATCCTGCTTCCCTGTCATTGAAAAAATTCTGGAGCGCCGCACGTACCCTTCCGGGTCAAACATATTTAGATTAATTGCTGTATTGTAATCATTTAGAGCCTTTGTGGTATCTCCCAAAAACAGATATGACGCTCCTCTGTTCAGATAGGCATCCGCCTCTTTTGGCTCCGCTTTTATGAATCTGTTAAAATCAGAAATTGCCTTCTCAAATTGCTGGGAAAGAAAGTATGTAACTCCTCGGCTAAAGTAGAGCCCGGTATAGCTTGGACGCAAATCCACCGCCTCCGCCAAATCTTTTAGCGCAAGCTCATATTTACCTGTTCTGCTTAATGTTATGGCCCTGTAATGATATGCGGGAGTATAGATTGGATTTAGTTTTAAGGATTTATCAAAATCTCTCTCCGCACCTGCAAAATCTCCAAGATTATACTTTGCAATTCCGCGGAAAAAATAGGCATCATAAAGCGTACTGTCCAAACGTACAAGGACATTAAAATTATCTATCGCGGAGGAATATTTACCGTCAATCAAAAGCTCACGCCCTTTATAAAAGAACTGGTCAATATCATATTGCGCTCTGGATACCAAAGGGATACAAACAAGTGCAAAAACTATTGCAATTGTCCTCAAACTCTTTGCGCCGGTAAAATGTCTCATATAATAATCTCTTAATCTTTCTTAAAGAAGAATTTGCAGTACATTTTTATTTCTCTTTGCCGCTTCCGGAAAGTTTCTTCACTACCTTCTTGCTCACATTTTTATTCACCTTCTTCACCGTCCTCATCAGCGCCTTGCTGTTTCTTTTTTTAATGTTGCGGTCCATCCTTTGCGTCCATCTTGTCTCAGTTCCGCCAAGCCATTTAGGGCGCGGGATTTTCCTCATAAGAGACTGAATAACAGTTGCTCTGTAGCGCACATATCTGGACGGCCTGTCCGAATGCATTATCAGAGGATTTGGCAGAGTTGCGGCAATAAGAGCGCACTGTCTTCTGGTCAGATTTTCTGCGCTTGTATTAAACAAATGCTGTGCCGCAGCCTCAGCTCCAAAGATACCTTTCCCCATCTCCGCAACATTCAAATAGACCTCCATAATTCTCCGCTTTCCCCAGATGCCCTCTATCAGCAAAGTAAAGTAAGCCTCCAAACCCTTTCTTATCCAGGTCCTTCCGGGAAGAAGAAAAACATTCTTTGCGGTCTGCTGGGAAATTGTACTTGCACCTCTTAATGAATTGCCCTCAGCATTTGTAGTGATAGCATTGTTAATCTCCACAAAGTCAAAACCCCAGTGGCTCAGGAATCTGCTGTCCTCCCCCGCCATAACCGCCATCCCCATGCTGTTGGAAATATGCTTCAAAGACTTCCATGTTTTATAAGTGTGATACGTGCTATCCCCCACATTTACAATGCTTTTCTGAACCATCACAGGAGTCACCCACACCGGCACCCACTTCAAAACAATCACCAGCCCAATTGTAATTCCAATGAACCACAACGGAATAGTGATGAATAATGTTTTAAGGCAACCGCTTCTTTTTCTTACTTTCATGAAAATAGAGTATTTTCGCAATGGCAAATATACAAGTATACAGCCCGCAAATATACAACTTAAACCGCAGAGAATGATGAAACACGTTTTGGCAATTGCACTCATGGCAGCTCTTTTATGCGGCAGGCAAGCACACGGCCAAACTTTTCATAATCCCTTTTTATCTCCCGACAGTTATTCTTCAATTGCCCAGCTTTCAGCAGCGGACTCTGCTTGTTATCCTGATACACCTCTCTCTTCAATATCACAGTTTGGCGCACGCCGCTGCGTTACGTCACTTGCAAGCAAAGAGGCTGCGGGGAGAGCCACCGGCACGGACGGCATTGCTTGCGCCCGCAACTATATAATTGACAGATATTTGCAGGCAGGCATAAAGCCATTGAGCAGCACCGGCGCTTATGCACACGGATTTTACTTCTATACAAAAGGCGGAATGAAACTGCTTGGTGCAAACGTAATTGGCTATATACCATCACGTTCCGGCAGCAAGGAGTGGATTGTAATAGGAGCACACTATGACCATCTGGGAACCATCGGGGAAAAAATTTATTACGGCGCAGATGATAACGCCTCCGGCGTTGCAGTATTGCTGGAGCTTGCAAATGCCTTTGGCTCAGCATATAAAAGAAATATGCTGCCGGAAAAAAATATTCTGTTTATTGCATTTGACGGCAAGGAATTTAACCGCGCGGGGAGCCTTGAGTTTATAAGAAACGGCGGCATTCACCCCTCAGATATTTCTCTGATGATTAACCTGGACCAAATTGGAAGCACCCTTGCACCTCCCGGGAAATCAAAAGATTACATGCTCATACTAGGCAGGGAAAAAGTGGATGCAAACATCGTGAGGAAAATAAATTACCTCAACAAGGCATACGGACTGAACCTGGATTTGGACTACACATTTTATGGCAGCAAATCTTTCTACAAAATTTTCTCCGGCCTGTCTGACCAGCGCTCATTCACAGATTACCACGCTCCCGCACTCCTTTTCACCAGCGGCATCACGGAGAACACTTACAAAACAACTGATACAGAGGACACTATCACCTACTCCACCCTCATTGCCCGCACCCGGCTCATCTATCTGCTGGTCTTTTCACTTGTAAAATAATAACCCTATGCCTTCTTTATCAAATTATCTTGTACCGGCTTTGGAGGATACACTTGGGACAGACTTCCGCCGTCACCATAATCAGGTAGATCTCCGCTGGTTGCAATGAATCCTTCAGGCTCCATTTGAATAATTTTGCTGCACGGGGCAACATACTTATTGCCTGAAACTGTACATCTGTTAGTTGCGCTGAACAGAACCATGCGCTTTTCATCTACTGTACTAGAATTGTATTTCATTGTATATAAGTTCATTAAAAATTTTTCTTAATCATTTTTCTAAATTTTCAATTTAAAAAGCAATCACGCTGCGCGCAGCAAACGCCGTCGTGCTACTACTTCCCGTTTTGAATTCAGAAGAAATATTAATTACATAACCAGAACTCTGGAAACTGCAGTCAATATTTTGATACTCAGAATATTCAGTGCTTGACTGCATATAATAACCATATTTTACAGCTGAAAAATCACATCCTGATGCCGTAGGGTCCTTCAGGCCAAGGAAATAATCGGAAATGTTACTTGCTGTACTGAGAGGATTATTTACAATACTGGTGTTTGCATTACTATTCAATACTTCATATATGTAAGAATTAATATTTTTTGCAATCTCAAGATATTTTGTATCATCCAAATGCCAGTAAGTATGACTATCTTTAAGGGGGTCCGTCAGCTTGCCAAGATTTTTCAATATTAGGTAAATTTGTCCAATGCTTGGCAGGTACCAGCCGCTGTTGAGCGTACCGGAAGGTGCGGCATTAATCACGCTGCCGTAAGATGCCGTACCAAAGTTGAGCGCTGCATAAATAGCGGGGTAATTTGTTGAATTAAAATCATAATAGCCGTTGGTTTTTGGAGAGGTAATAAAGCCGTGGCAGTGAGAGTAGCCATCAAGGTCTGCAATCATTGCGGATAAATCCGTTATATATGCGGACTGGTCATTAATGTCCTTATAGTCATCATGTGAAGACCAGAAGGCGTTTTGGTACCTTGCTGCATTTTTAAGTGCCATGGCATACCCGTGGGTGAAACCAAATCCTTTATCCTTGGTACTCGGCTCAGTGGAGAAGATTACCCCTATCGCAGTTTTAGCCATAACACCACTCACCATTCTATTGTTATCTTCTAAATCTCCCCATGTTCCATCAGAATAATAGTAAGAACCTATCATACTTTTAAGAGTCTTTGTCATTGTGTGATATTTGCCTTGGATAAAAGCGACACTTGCTGATCTTGTATTTGTAAGGTATTCGCCTGCGGACGTGTGAGCCGTTACAATCAGGTCTGTGATACCGGATTCCGGGAACACCGCTACATAAAAAGTCTTAACATCGCCCGCTGCAACACTAATTGCAGAGGAAAGGGTTACGTTAATGTCCCCTTTTGTCGGATTGCTCCAGCCGCTTGAACTCAACTCTTCCTTATTTATTAATGACCCGTCGGGAGTAGTAAGAGTCAAGCCGGTTACGGTACATGCGACAGGGAATGTATATTCAAATTTTAATATTGCTGTCTCATTTGCAAAAGACAGTTTTGTGGATGAGCTGTATGCGGCAGTTGCCATCATAACCATCCGTGTTTTCACATCGTCAAGAGTGCCGCCCTGAGCCGATAAATCTACTGTTGCCGTGGCGCCGCTGACTGATAGCGTGGAGGGATAAAATGCAACCAAGTTATCTCCCGCATCTGGAGCCACGCTAAAATCTCCGCTGAAGCTTGCGCTGCCGGAAGTGCCGCTATTACCTGACGTGGAGAGCGTTGCAACAGCATTGCTCTTGCTGGTATTAATAACCTTAATTGCGTCAGTAGCTGACCAATAAACCTTCAGCAAAGAGCCGTTGTCAACAAGTTCTGCCTTTGTGCCGTCAGTTGCTATGGTTCCAGACAGATTAACTTTGTACTTGCCGGCAGCTCCAGAATTGCCGACATCACTTTTAGAGCATGCGCATAGCAGCAGCACAGAAACTGAAGATATTATAGCTGCGGATAAAAAAAATGGTTTTAGTTTCATGATTGTGATGTTTATAAAGTTATAAAGTGAGGTTATAAATCAGCGTTCATAAAGGACAGAGAGCCTCTAGATTTGCTGCAAACATCTGTGAAATGAGGGGCAAGACTGCGGAAATGTGCACCATTTCCCTAACGCAAATTTATAAAATAAATGTTTCAATTGTACGCTCAGAAAAGGCAAAAATGACCCTATCTGACTATCAGCATGTTACAGCGTTTTAAAATTTCTCAAAAATTACCGTCCTTGCAATACGCATATTGTTAAGCAATTAACTTTTTGCCTTTCTGCGCACTCTGAGCGGTATTTTGCAACACATTGTAAATCTGCACGTTTTGCAAAGTTGTGGCACAACAAAAAGGAATTTTGTTTACGCAGCCTGCTGCGCAGTCTGCGCGTTGCCAGCATACAAAGCATGCTGGCAATCTGTGGTTTACACCGCTCCCGCGGTGGAGGAGGCACGCGCCTCCGGCGCGGCTGCGCGGCCTCGGGCAGGTTTGCCGCTCTGTGCGTAAAAAAGAGAGGCCCGCGGCCGCTCCGCTGGGGGATTTTCCGTTGGGGATTTTCCGCTGGGGATTTAGATTTTGTTACGATGTGCGATAGTTCGTTTGTGATTTTGTAACTTGCGGGCATCATGGATTTTAAGCTGGAATCTTCATATAAGCCTACCGGTGACCAGCCGGAAGCAATTGATTCTCTGGTAAATGCAATTAAGGAGGGGAATAAGGCGGTGACGCTGCTTGGCGTTACCGGCTCCGGGAAGACTTTTACCATGGCCAACGTTATCCAAAGATTGAACAGACCCGCGCTGGTGCTGAGCCACAATAAGACTTTGGCGGCGCAGCTGTACGGTGAGTTTAAGGCGTTCTTTCCTGAGAATGCCGTGGAGTATTTTGTCTCCTACTATGACTACTATCAGCCCGAGGCGTATATGCCTGTTACTGATACATATATAGAGAAAGACCTGAGCATCAACGATGAGATTGACAAGCTGCGCCTGCAATGCTCAAGCGCGCTACTGTCGGGAAGAAGAGATGTAATAGTCGTCTCATCAGTCTCCTGCCTGTACGGCATTGGCAACCCTGCAGATTTCCACGCAAACACAATCATCATTCACAAGGGAGACCAGGTGAGCCGCAACAAATTTTTGTATAAGCTTGTGGACAGCATGTACTCCCGCAATGATGTTGAGTTCAAGCGCGGAACATTCAGAGTTAAAGGAGATTCCGTGGATATATTTTTGGCCTACGGAGAGGAGGCGGCAAGGATAACTTTCTTTGGGAATGAAGTTGACGAGATAGAAATTTTTGACCCAATCAGCGGAGGAACAATAGAATTCAAAGAGGAGATTCCAATCTATCCTGCAAACATTTTCTCCACAACAAGAGAGAGAACAATAAGCGCAATAAAGCAAATCCAGGATGATTTAAAAAAGCAGTACGATTATTTCATGGAGATTGGCAAGGCGCATGAAGCCAACAGGTTAAAGCAACGCGTAGAGTATGACCTTGAGATGATTAAGGAACTTGGCTACTGCCCCGGCATAGAGAATTATTCCAGATATTTTGACGGAAGAAGCGCCGGCACAAGACCATTCTGCCTGTTGGATTATTTTCAAAATGACTTCCTAACTTTCATAGATGAAAGCCATGTGACTGTCCCTCAAATCCGTGCAATGAGCGGAGGAGACCGTTCCAGAAAACAGACTTTGATTGAGTACGGTTTTCGTCTGCCCGCAGCCGCAGATAACAGGCCGCTGAAGTTTGATGAATTTCAGACGCTGACCAACCAGACGGTTTATGTAAGCGCAACACCTTCTGACTTTGAACTTGAAGAGTCTCAGGGACTTATAGTTGAGCAGGTGGTCCGCCCTACCGGGTTGCTGGAGCCACCGATTGATGTCCGCCCTACAAAAAATCAGATAGATGATTTGCTGGAGGAGGTGCAGAAGCGTGCTGAAAAAGATGAGCGCGTTCTTGTTACAACCCTTACAAAAAGAATGGCGGAGGAGCTGGATAAGTATCTGGAAAAGATGGGGATACGAGTACGCTATATTCACTCGGACGTAGACACGATGGAGAGAATTGAAATCTTGGAGGACTTCCAGGCGGGAAGATTTGATGTACTTGTGGGAGTTAACTTGTTAAGGGAAGGTCTTGATTTACCGCAAGTTTCGCTGGTTGCAATTTTGGATGCGGACAAGGAGGGATTCTTGAGAAGCACCACCGCCCTCACGCAAACCTCCGGCAGAGCGGCAAGAAACATAAACGGCACCGTCATAATGTACGCGGATACTATCACAAAGAGTATGAAAGAGACCATTGACGAGACCGGCCGTCGCCGAGCTAAACAAATGGAATACAATAAAGTACATCATATTACTCCGCGACAGATTGTGAAGGAAGAGAGAAATATTCTTGGCCGCAATGCAACTTTAGAGGAGGCTTCTTCAAATTATGGCAAGCCTTCTGCAAGAGATATAGCAAATGATCCTGTCATAACAAACATGACAAGAGCGCAGCTGGAAAAATCTATCGAGAGCTCCAGGATACAAATGGAACGTTCCGCTAAAAAGCTGGATTTCACCGCTGCAGCAAAATTCAGAGATGAGATGAACGCACTTAAAGAGGTGCTAAAGAACAAAAAGAATTAACAGAGGAAAAGAATAATTAAAGGGTACACAATGGGAGAGAGTACAAATAAGGCAATGAATGATAAGCTGAATGAACTTATAAGTATGTTTGAGCCTGAAAACAAGCAGCTTATAGAGGGAGCTTATGATATTGCAGTCAAATCTCTTGAGGGGCTGGAGAGGGAAAATCATCATCCGTTTATTGAGCACCCGCTTAATGTTGCCTACATTGTAGCAGCTGAACTTGGATTGCGCGCAGATGCGGTTGCGGCAGTTTTCCTGCATGAAGCCAGCCGCGGCAAAGACTCTATGGTTGAGGAGTTTAAGAAAAACTATCCCAAAGAAATAATTACCATTGTTGAGGGTCTTAACAACATTTCCAAGATTACTCCCAAAGAGACAAAGCTGCAGGCGGAAATCTATCGCAAGCTAATTGTCTCATATTCAAAGGACCCAAGGGTAACATTAATTAAGCTCGCCGACAGATTGGAAATAATGCGCAACCTTTATATTTTCCCAAAGGGAAATGCGATGCGCAAGCTGACGGAGACCCAAATGCTGTATATTCCTATGGCTCATCAGCTTGGGCTATACAATATTAACAGCGAACTGGAAAATTTATACTTCAGATATTCAGATCCGGAGAATTATCGCGCAATCACAAACAAGCTAATTGCAACGGAAGAGGACAGGAAAAAACTTGTTCAGCAATTTGTTAAACCATTGGAGAAAAAGCTGAGCGAGGCTGGGATAAAATATACTCTTAAAGTTAGGACTAAAACTGCGTGGTCTATCTGGCAAAAGATGAAAAGGCAGGAAGTTCCGTTTGAAAAAGTGTATGATGTTTTTGCCATCAGATTTATTTTGGACGTTCCGCCGGAGAAGGAGAAAGATTATTGCTGGCAAGTATATTCACTTGTCACTCAGGAATATAAACCCGATGTTAACAGATTGAGGGATTGGATTACTACTCCAAAGCCAAATGGCTATGAGTCTTTGCATACAACGGTTGAAAATAAAGACGGCGCTCACATTGAGGTTCAAATCAGAACTGCAAGAATGGATGAAATTGCAGAGAACGGACACGCATCTCACTGGAGCTACAAGGGAATAAAGAGCGTGCGCGGATTGGATGAATGGCTATCGGGAGTAAAAGAAATGCTTAATACTCCGGGAGTTATGGAGAATCCCCAGCTGAGCGGAAAAGAGCTGGATGAAATTTTTGTATTCACTCCAACCGGAGATTTGAGACAACTTCCAAAGGGTGCGTCCGTGCTGGATTTTGCATTCAGCATCCACTCCAATCTTGGAATGAGCTGCTCAGGCGCAAAGGTAAACGGGAAAATAAAATCCATACGAGAGCAGCTGCACACAGGTGATATTGTGGAGATTATGAGCAACAAAAATCAGAAGCCGTCACAGGATTGGCTGAATATTGTTGTCTCCGCAAAAGCGCGCAGCCATATAAAATCCAGACTTAAAGAGGAAGAGGGAAAGATGAGCCGCGCGGGACGTGAGATTCTGGAGAGGAGAATGAAGAACTGGAAGATTGAGCTGAATGATGATATACTTGCCGACCTTGCAAAACATTTTAAGAAAAAATCTGCAGGAGAATTGCTGATTGCAATTAATGACAACTCAATTGACCCGCAGGACATAAAGGATTTTCTGGAGAAAGGAGAGAGCGGCAAAGAGGCTGAAAATGAGAAGGAAACACATGTTACAAAAATCCGCCAGCATGAGGGTTCATCTGACTATCTTGTGATAAGCGATAACTTGAGCAACATCAGCTATAAGATGGCAAAGTGCTGCAACCCTATTTTTGGAGATGATGTTTTTGGATTTGTTACTGCCTCCGGCGGAATCAGCATTCACAGAATGTCATGCCCGAATGCAAAGCGGCTTCTTACTACGTATCCATATAGGATTCAGAAAGTTAGGTGGAGGCAGCTTTCTACTACAACGCAATTCCAGACCGGCCTCAAAGTCATTGGAGACGGAGACGCAACTGTCGGGAATAGAATAATGGAATGCGTTGCAACTCAGGGAGCAAGCATACGCGCCTACAGAATTTCAGAAAGGCGCAAAGGCAAGATTGAATTTGTGGCTGAACTGGAAATTTCAATCTCCAATAACGCCCACTTGGACAGAGTTATTTCCGCACTTAAAAAGATGCGGGAAGTTAAAACTGTCTTAAGGACTTCAAAGAAATAATTTACTTTTGGATAAAACTGGTGCCTTTAATTATAACGGCTGCTTCCGGTCTATGATCAGAGGCGGCCGTTTCCGGCTGTACCCAAGTTGCAAGACCGTTCTTCCCCTCTTTAAAATTCTTTATCAAATTTTTGCCCGCCTTGTTTTTATAGAGACAGATGTAGTCAATAGTGCGGTCAGGTTGTACGGAAGGAAAAGTGAAGACAGCCGGATTTGACAGTATTTCAAAAGATTGCATAAGCAGAGCAACGGAGTGTGAGCCTGGAAGAGAGTTGAAGTCTCCCGACAGGAATATCAATTTTTTGCCTGATAGTTTTCTCATCTCATTAAGAATAGTGACACAACTCTCATCTCTGTCCGTATCATTAAGACTCAAGTGAGCACAGCAAAAATAGTAATCCTTAAACTCCACAATCAGCAATGCACGGTCCTCATCATTAGGTGATTCCAACGGAATATTTTTATATGACAATGGTTTCTCTTTGGAAAGAATTGCATTACCGTATGCGCCTCCTCTGAAATTTTTAAGGGATGCTCCAAAGGTCCAGTGCATGCCGGCTGCATTTGCAATCTCCGCAGCTCCGTTCAAATTTCCGTTTCTGGCATTAACGCTGTCAACCTCCTGCAGCGCAACAACATCCGGATCTATCTCTTTGATAACCTGAGCAATTCTGCCGTAATCCCTGATACCGTCCATCCCGGTTCCATTGTGAATATTGTAACTCATAATGGAGACAATTGCATCGGACGGATTCTCCGCCTTCATGCATATTTTTTTCTGAGCGTTTGCCGCATTACAAAATAAAAATGCGCAAACAGCTACTAACAAAGGGGTTGTGAAGATGTATTTTTTCATAAAGTTTAATTTAGATATTCTTTCCAGCGCGGCTCATCCTTAAGTTGTTCCGGAGTTCCGGTAAACACAACCTCACCACCTTTATCTCCGCTGTCGGGACCTAAATCTATAATCCAGTCTGCCGCCTTAATCACATCTGTGTTGTGCTCAACCACAATAATTGTATTGCCCGCATCTACAAGTGCATCAAATGCTTGCAGCAGTTTGCCAATGTCATTAAAATGCAATCCCGTAGTTGGTTCATCAAATATAAACAATTTTCCTCCGGCGCCAGGAAGACCTGAGGCAGTATCCTTGCTCAAAAACTTTGCAAGCATAACTCTCTGACTCTCACCGCCGCTCAACGTGCTGCTGCTCTGCCCTAGCTGAATGTATCCAAGACCCACATCCTGCAGAACTTTCAGTTTTTCCGCAACTCTCTGAGCCACAGACTCCTTTTGAGCTCCAAAAAATTCTATTGCCTGGTCAACTGAAAGATTCAGCACATCATTGATATTTTTATCATGATACTTAACCTCAAGAATATCAGGTTTAAATCTCTTTCCTCCGCACTCCTCGCACACCATTCTAACGTCCGCCATAAATTGCATGGGAATTGTAATAAATCCGTCGCCGAGACAAACAGGACATCTTCCGCCGTCTATGTTAAATGAAAAATGAGAGTGCCCGTATCCGTTCATTTTTGCATACGGCTGCTCGGAAAATATTTTTCTTATATCATCATATATCTTCAAGTAAGTCACCGGATTAGAACGGGCAGACTTGCCAAGAGGATTCTGGTCTATGTACTCAACGCCATCCAATTTTTTCAAATCTCCGGTCAAATCTCTGTATGCTCCGGGCAGCGGACCAACAATCTCAAAATGTCTGCAAAGCGCAGGATACAAGACATCTCCGACAAGAGAGGACTTGCCGCTGCCGCTCACTCCAGTCACAACGGTGAATGCTTTAAGCGGGAACTTCACATTAATATTCTTCAGGTTGTGTTCCATAGCGCCCTCTATATTAATGGAATATACCCATTTGCGTTTGTGCTGGCGGATTTGGATTTGTTTGGTTCCCGACAGGTATTGCAGCGTCAAGGAGTGTCCAAAGTCCTGCTGAGTTGTTGAGGCTGTTGCGCTGGAACCTGCTCGCTTAAAGTCGCTGCGCTCCATGCGCTCGCCAGGTTCAGCTGCAACAGCCTTTGCGGGAGGCGGGCCCTGATAAACAACCTCGCCACCATTAACACCCGCAAGCGGCCCAATATCAATCAATTCATCAGCCGCACGAATAATATCCGCATCATGCTCAACAATCACTATTGTATTGCCCAGGTCCCTCAGCTTTTTAATCACGCTTATAAGCCTCTGCGTATCACGCGGATGCAAACCTATGCTCGGCTCATCCAAAATATACAAAGACCCTACAAGACTGCTCCCCAAAGAACTCACAAGGTTAATTCTCTGACTCTCGCCGCCGCTCAAAGTATTTGAACGTCTGCTCAAAGAGAGATATCCAAGTCCGACATTAATTATGTAATCCAGTCTCTGATTTATCTCCGCAATTGCCCTCTTGCAAATTTTCTCCTCATAAGGAGTAAGCGTTAAATTTTCAAAGAATTTCTTCAGCTCAACGACGCTCATATCCAGCAGATCTACAATAGTTTTGCCCCCCACCTTCACATACGTCACCTCTTTTTTCAGACGGCTTCCTCCGCATGCTCTGCAGGTAGTTTTGCCGGAATATCTGGAAAGCATATACCTGAACTGTATCTTATATTTCTTGCTTTCAACCCACTTGAAAAAATCATTGATGCCCTTAAAGTACTCATTACCATCCCACAACAAATCCTTCTGCTCTTTTGTCAGCTGGGCATAAGGACGGTGAATAGGAAAATTAAACTTCCCGGCATTCTCCACCAGCTGATCCAAATACCACCCCATAATCTTTCCCCTCCACGGAGCAATAGCCCCTTCATAGACTGATAATGAAGCATTTGGAATGACAAGATGTTCATCAATTCCAACCATGTTGCCATACCCGCCGCACACCGGACAAGCGCCAATAGGATTATTAAAACTGAACATAAGTTCAGTAGGTTCCTCAAACTTCATTCCGTCCGCCTCAAAAATATTTGAGAACTCCCTGTATTTAATTTTTTTATTCCCGACAGATTTTACCTCTTTCTTATTTTTCGCATTATCCTCCTGCTCAGGCATTTGCAAAGCAATACTCAGATGTCCCTTTCCCTCTGCGAACGCAGTCTCCAAAGAACTTCTGATTTCAGAAACATCATCCTCTTTAACAGAATGAATAAAACGGGAGATTAAAATATAAACTGTCGCGGAGCTAAATTTTTCTATCTCCTTTATAACTTCGTCTATCCTAACTACCTCACCATCAACAAATAACCTTGAATAGCCGGCCTGTTTCAAAGAGAGCAGCTTCTCCATTCTCTCCTTCTTCACATCCCACTTTAGTTGTGTAAGAATATAAACGGCGCTCCCCTCCGCAACTTTAGAAATATAAGCCGTCACATCTTCCACGCTCTCTCTTTTAACTTCAGCCCCGCTGATTGGAGAAAATGTCTTTCCAATCTTTGCGTATAATGTTCTTAAATAATCGTAAATCTCTGTGGTTGTGCCGACTGTAGAGCGCGGATTGCGGGTGTTAACTCTCTGCTCAATTGCCACCGCCGGCGGAATTCCCTCAATTTTATCCACATCCGGCTTTGTCATCCTGCCAAGAAACTGGCGGGCAAAAGCAGAAAGACTCTCTGCAAAACGGCGCTGCCCCTCCGCATATAAAGTATCAAATGCAAGAGAAGATTTGCCGCTTCCAGAAACTCCGGTAATTACCGTAAGCTTTCCGCGCGGAATCTTTAAGGAGATGTTTTTCAGGTTATTAACCCTTGCTCCCTTAATTGTTATGTATTCTTGTGCAGCCGTAAGATTACTCAGCCTCCTTTAAACGCTCCGCGTTCTCGGCAATCTGAAGCTGATCTATAACTTCCTGAATTTCACCATCCATGAAGACCGGTAAATTATGAGTAGACCAGTTAATTCTGTGATCCGTAACACGGCTCTGCGGGTAGTTGTAAGTTCTGATTTTTGCACTGCGGTCTCCGGTAGAAACCATGGTCTTTCTTTTTGCTGAAATACCATCCAGATATTTCTGATACTCCATGTTGTACAACCTGGTTCTCAACTCATTAAGAGCCTTCTCATAATTCTTCATCTGGTTTCTCTCATCCTGGCACTGTACTACAATACCTGTCGGGATATGAGTAAGTCTAATTGCAGAATATGTTGTGTTAACTCCTTGTCCTCCGGGACCTGAAGCGCAGAAAATATCTTTTCTTATATCTTTCTCATTCAGCTCAATATCAAACTCTCCCGCCTCAGGAAGAACGGCAACTGATGCCGCCGACGTATGCAAACGTCCTTGAGTTTCTGTCTGCGGAACCCTCTGAACTCTGTGCACTCCGCTCTCATACTTCAGCAATCCGTACACTCCATCTCCGCTTACAGTAAAAATAACCTCCTTGTAACCGCCTGCAGCTCCGGGACTTGAGCTGGTCACTTCCAGTTTCCATCCCTTCTTCTCCACGTACTTTGAATACATGCGGAACAAATCTCCTGCAAAAATTGCCGCCTCATCTCCGCCGGTACCTCCGCGAATTTCCACAATTGCATTCTTACCATCCTCAGGATCAGCCGGAACCAGCAGCAATCTAATCTCCTGCTCCATATTTGGAAGAGCAACATCCAAAGAGGCAACTTCTTCCTTTGCCATCTCCTTAAGCTCCTCATCTTTCTCATTTACAAGAATATCCTTGGCCGCCGCATAATCGGCAACCATCTTCTTATACTTTTCTCCCGCCGCAATAATCGGCTGCAGTTCCTTATAATCTTTGTTCAGCTGCACGTACTTTTTCATATCCTTCATAACATCAGGATCTGAAAGCTGTGTCTGAATACTATCCAGCTTAACCTTAAGATCATCAATCTTCTGCACTAATGTGTTCTCTGTGTCAGTCATATATTAATCTCCAAATTTTCTACTTTATTTCTTTAATCCCGACAGATTGCTGTCCTGTTCTAATGCTAGTTTTGCCCTTTTTTCATGCTGCTTTTTCATAGCTACTTTATTTCTTTAATCCAGCAGCGCCTTCTCATATAAGGCTCGTATTTATAACTCTCCCAGACCTTTATAGCATTGTTGTCCTCCAGCTGCGGATTTGTAACGGCATACTTAACGGAAGAGTGCTTAAAGTACGCAGCCAGCTTTGCATGGAAAATTGCAGACAAACCTTTTGATTTCCATGCGGGACTGGAGCCCACCATCATCAAATCAATAGATGTGCATCTTATGTAAGCCATCAAAATAAAGAACCATCCAATAGGGAAAAGTTTTCCTTTCGCCCTTATGAAAGCCCTTGAGAATGAAGGAGTACAAATGCCAAATGCCGCAATGTCATCATTCTTATCCACTACAATGCAAGTCATATGCTCTCTAATCAGAGTGAAATACAACTCGCCCGTCTCATGCTCCTCCTCCGGTGTAAGAGGAATAAAATTATGCACGCTCTTAAAGCACTCGTTATAGATTACAAAAAACTTCTTTATCAAATCCTCCTTCAACTTTGGATCTCTCTTCACTTTTCTGATATTAAGCACTTTAAGATGATATCTTTCCAGCAATATCTTGGAGAGCCGCCTCAATTTTACAGGCGCGCCCTGTTGAGCATTCAGCAAATATTGCACCCAGTCACACTCTTTGGCAAATCCCAATTTCTCCATATAATCCGGATAATACGGGAAATTGTAAAGGCAATTAACCGGAGGGATGTTCTCAAATCCCTCTACCAGCATTCCCTGTCTTCCCAACGTGTTATACGCAAGAGGACCGTGCATTTCTCTCATTCCCTGCTCTTTACCCCATTTCTCCACCGCATCCAGCAGCACCCTGGCAATCTCCATATCGCGGTCAAAATCAAACCATCCAAATCTGACTCTTCTTAAAGAATACAAATCATTGTAGCGCGGATTGATAATCCCCTGAATTCTCCCCACAACTTTTCCTTCATCTGAGTAAGCCAGCCAAAGCTTTCTTGTACAGTACTTTAGCGCAGGATCATGCAACAAAGTATTCTCCTGATCCTTATCCAATGTAGGAACATAAACCTTGCATTTTCTGTAAAGCTTGTTCTGAAATTGATAGAAGATTTTTAACTCTTCCGGACCGTTAACCTCTTTGACTGTGACGTGCATTGTACTAATTATTAAGCGGGCAACATGTGCTAATTATTAAGCGGGCAAATTTAATAATTAAACATCAACGCTCAAAATATGTTGAATAGCAGCTTGAGCACAAACGCACCCAAAAACCGCCGGCATATAAGAAAGTGTGCCGGTACGGCTCTTTTTATTTTTACCCTCGCAAGGGATAATAGCCTCTTTATCAGGAATTTCCTCAGAAAAAACAACCTTGAAGCCCTTGCGTATTCCAACTTTATGCAGCCTTTTGCGCAGCATATAGGCCAGCGGACAATTAAAAGACTTCTCAATCTCCGCAATCCGCACCTTGGTTGCATCATACTTAGCCCCCGCACCCATAGAAGAAACCATCGGGATCTTATTCTGCAAACAATATTGAATCAGCGCAATCTTTGGTGAAAGCGTATCAATTGCATCCACCACAAAATCAACCTCATTCCACTCTCCCGCCCCAACATTTCCGCACGCCACCTTACCCCTTTCTGCCGCACCATCACTTGCCCCAACGTTTCCGCACACCACCTTACCCCCTTCTGCCATACTCTCACTTGCTCCAACGTTTCCGCACACCGCTTTACCCCCTTCTGCCATACTCTCACTTGCTCCAACGTTTCCGCACACCGCTTTACCCCCTTCTGCCGCACCATCACTTGCTCCAACGTTTCCGCACGCCGCTTCACCCCTTTCTGCCGCAACATCCTTACGACGCAACTTAAGCTTGGCGCTTAAATTATCCTCCTCAATATATGTGGAGATGATTTTGACCTTCACATCTTTATTAATATCCCTCATCCGCTCTGCAATCACCTCTGTTTTTATTCTCCCGATAGTGCTGTCCAGAGCTGGCAGCTGCCTATTCTTATTGGTAATGTCAATAACATCAGAATCAGCCAGAATAAAAGAACCCACACCAGCCCGGCACAGCATCTCCGCTGCAAAAGCGCCCACGCCGCCCAGCCCGATAATTGCAACACTCGCATTCTCAAGCTTTTGCACCCCTTCCTTGCCAATCTGCAACTCCGTTCTTTCTCTCCAATCTTCCATAAAAATCACTGATTTTAAATCTTCAGACCAACTAACTACCTAACTATCTATCTACTATCTACTATCTACTATCTATCTACTATCTATCTATTATCTATTATCTATTATCTATCTTCCTGCCAGTCTATCCGTCTATTTATTTATCTGATTTTTCTCAAGGGCCTTTGCCTCATCCCAGTACTTGTCCATCTCCTCCAATGTCATGTCTTTCAAATTCTTACCCTGCTTGATAGTATGCTCCTCCAAATACCCAAACCTTCTGCGGAACTTAGCGCACGTCTTCTCCAGTGCACTGTCGGGATTCAAGTCATACAACCTTGCCGCATTAATAATAGAGAACAGCACATCCCCTAACTCATTCTCTGCCTGCTCTTTAAATACGCCCTTAGCCTGAGCCTTAGAACCGTCCTGTGCCTGAGCATTAGAGTAATCGCTCAGCGCCTCTTTGAGCTCGCCCATCTCCTCAGCAACCTTATCCCACACATCCTCCTTCTTCTTCCAGTCAAACCCAACGGCACGCGCCTTATCCTGCATCCTATACGCCTTGATAACGCTTGGAAGTCCCTCAGGCACACCACTTAGCACAGTTTTATTTCCATCCTTCTCCTTAGTCTTAAGCTGCTCCCAATTCTGAACAACCTCGCCGGCATTCTTAACTTTTGTAGAGGAATAAACGTGCGGATGCCTGTAAATAAGCTTGTTACAAAGTTGATTAATCACATCGGAAATATCAAAAGCTCCCTTCTCTTTCCCAATCTTTGCATAAAAAACAATATGCAACAGCAAGTCCCCCAGCTCCTTAGACATATCATGCAAATCCCCCTTAAGAATTGAGTCGCTCAGCTCATAAGTCTCCTCAATAGTCTGAGGCCTCAGAGAATCAATGGTTTGCACCCTATCCCAAGGACACTTCACACGCAGCGTATCCATAATCTCCAGCAAATGGTCAAACGCCGCATTCTCCTTTGTTCTGTCAACTACTACATTCTCCCGCATTCCGCCAGACACCGCATTCTCCTTTATGCTGTCAACTGCTGCATTCGCCCGCATTCCGCCAGACACCGCATTCTCCTTCGTTCTGTTAGTCAAACTTGCATTTGCATTTGCATTTGCATTTGCAAATTGCTCATTATCTGATTGTACTATATTCCTGTTATCTAATTTTTCCATGCTAAAAAAACTTTAATTGCTCTATCTTAATTGCGCAAAGTTACTAATAAAAAAAGAGTTGTAGGCGGCACTGTAAATCAGCACGGTGCAAAAGATGCCACCCCTAGGAAAGTACAACTTTTGTAAGTATCTGATAATCATATGCCGATAAAAAGTCTTTTTTATGCTGCTCGTTACACTCATGCTTGTTGCAGTCATACTCGTTACACTCATGCTTGTTGCAGTCATACTCGTTACACTCATGCCCGTTGCAGTCGCGCACATAGGAATAAGATTACGTAACTCTCTGATTTAGGGTAGTCTGGGGCAGTGCTGATAATCTGCTAGTTGCAAGATATCTCTGTTTTAAAATTGGAATCTTTTGTAACACGCTGATACACAATACTCCTCTATGAGTACACCTGCGGTGTCCCTTTCTAAAACGCAGCAAATGCCACTTACCGCTCCGCCAAAAAGAATGAAACCTTGCAGACCTTACCGCTTACTGCTTCTTCAAAAAGAACGGAACCTGGTAGGTTTTACCTTTGGAAACAGTTGAACCCTTGGAGGTTGAACCGGTACGTGATGCACCTGAGGAAGATGAAACAGATGAAGCCGTGGACTTCTTCATTGTCGGAGGATAATCGTCATCGTCTTCATTTGCCATCCAAATATCGAATCTTAACATTGAATATTCCGGAACGCCTTTGCCGCTGCTCATTGTACTTGTAGAGCCATAACCGTATGCAGATGAGAAGAATGTAGTAGCGTGGTCAAGAACTGTCATTCCTTTTAGCGCCCTTGCAAATCCCCCTACTACAGAACCGTCGCTGCTGCTGGATGAAGATGTTGTGGTGCTGGAGGTCATGTCCGTATATTTCTCCTGCATCTCTACGCTCAATGCAGAATAAGTTGTGCTGGAACTGTATATGCCATATTTCTTTGCTGTGTCCTCAATGTTTGTATCAAACACATACCCGTCAAGCAAACGTCCTATGTACCAAACGTGTACATTAGTGTTTGCGGTGATAGTATCTGCATCAGGAACACCCTTTGGATGAGTATAATTTTTGAAATAATAACCGTATGCAGTAGAATCCAGTCCGCCAAAATATTTATTAGAATAAGCCTCTAGGGAATCCTTCTGAAATTCATTCAAATCAGAAATAATGTCGCCCATTTTCACTTCATATATCACATTCACAGAACTCTCTTGTGAAGAGGAAGTGGTACCAGAATAAGAAGTAGAATATGAAGTTAACCATGGTGGAATTATTGCTTTTGCGTAACCTCCTTTTTTCATTCTCTTAAACAATTCTTCCAATCCTACAGATGTTTGCCCCGTACCTATCACAAAGAATGTAGGACCGTAGTATAAACTTGCATCATAAGTTCCTAAATGTCTTGCAAGTACGGAATCAGTTGTACTTTTGCATGTACCTTCCAGAGAATAAGTATTATAGTGTACGTAGCAAACCATATTGCTGGTCAGCGCTTTTGTACCAGT
Organism: Bacteroidales bacterium; assembly: GCA_022647615.1. NCBI lineage: Bacteria > Pseudomonadati > Bacteroidota > Bacteroidia > Bacteroidales > Bacteroidales bacterium. The sequence goes on along the minus strand of JALCKZ010000001.1, from coordinate 1,392,334 downwards.
TCCGGCTTTCTCCTCCAAAATAGTCAGCCCGTCTGCAAGCTTTGTTGCATTCGGATAATTGACTTTGACATAGGAGTCCAGAATTCTCTTTTGAATTGACGTGCTGCTCTCATCATCATCTTTTGCGCACGAGCTAAAACACATTGCACAAAGAGCAACCATTAGGACAACTTTGCATTTGTTAACCATTAAAACCGCTTTGTATCTATTAATCATTGGTGCAAATTTATTCATTTTTTATTTTTTTACCACTTTGTCTACTGTGATGTCAAACAATAGCGGCGTAAGTTTGCTCAGGTTAAACATTACACTATTGCCGTAACCATATTTTCCGGAGAAAACAATATAGCACTCCTCGCCTGTCTTAACTCCGTGCAAGCCATTATGTAGCCCGCTTATAAGTCCGTCATTTCCAAGCACTATCTTCTTTGCAGCTCCGTCCGTCACAAAATTATTGACCCTTGCAACAGCAGTATCATTAGTCACAAACAAGTCTCCTTTGCCGCTGGAAAACACATATCCGGAGTAGTGAAAATATAGGGAATCTCCCGTCTCCAAAGAATCAGCAGCTGCAGAACTCTTAACAATCACTCTATTGGAGCCATTGAGCCTAACCACTTTATAGCCGTTTGTGCTTACAAGACCGGTGACATAGCTGTCAATGCTCTGCTCCTGAGAAACATAAGTATTCTCGTTATCCTGCTTCTGGCAAGAAACAATCACAAGTGTTATAGCAACCGCTGTAAGGAGTATTTTTTTCATCTATCGGGAGTAAAGCGTATCAAAAGCTGTGCCGCAAGGAATCCTTAAAATATTTTTCTATGCTCCCGACAGGTATATACAGTCTGCCGCCGGCAGCTCTCTCATGTCCGCCGCCATTATAGAATTTTCTGCCAAGCTTATTGACGGAAAAATCTCCTTTTGAGCGGAGAGATACTCTTATAAAATGTTCAGACTCAGTAAATAATGCAGAAATTTCCACGCCTGCGATATTAAGAGGAAGGTTCACAAAACCCTCCGCGTCTCCATCCTTGAAGTTAAATTTATCTTTTGTCTCTTTGTCCAAAATCATGCACGCCGCCTTAAGTTCAGGGAAAATCTTCATCTTTTTCAAAAGCATGAAACCCATCAGCCTCATCCTGTTCTCAGAGAAACAGCTAAGCACTTTATACTGGAGCGCCTCTTTATCTATCCCCGCCTCCATAAGTTCTCCTGCCATCTTAAATGTTGACGGAAAAACAGAATTAGAAAAATTGTTTGTATCCGTCATCATCCCCACGTACAGAGAGTTGCAAGCTTCCGCATTCATTTTAACACCCTTTCTTGAGGCAATTTTCTTTAACAGCCAGTAAACAAGCTCGCATGTGGAAGAAACGTCTGTAGTTGAAAATGATAAATCAAAAATTGTATCGGGCTGCGGGTGATGGTCTACAAGAATCTTCTTTGCGGAGGATTTTTCAATGAGCTCCCCAAGAAAATCAATCCTTCCTAACCCATTAAAGTCCAAACATATAATGACATCAGCGCTCTTTACCTCCATAGTAACGCGCTTGGGATTGTCAATATAATTTACCACTTCCCCTCTTGGGTCCATAAACTTCAGAAAATCAGGAAAATCTGTCGGGACTACAGCAGTAACCGCGGTATCCGGCAGCATCTCTCTCAAAAAAGCTTTAGTACCTGATAATGAACCTATTGAATCTCCGTCCGGATTTGTGTGTCCAACAAGCAGAATGCGCTTAACTCCGGAAACGAGCTGCACAAATTTTTCTGCTTTTATACCACTTATTGTCATTTCAAAATATTGTTGCCGCAAAATTAAAAATATATTGCGAGAGAAGAAGAATTTTCTTAATTTTGTGCCGCTAAAATGATTCTACTAAAAGGATAATTATATTAAAAAATATGAAAAAAGTTTTAACATGGGTTGTATTCCCAATCGTAATCATCGTGCTAACGATTGCAATCGTAAAAAGCATCGAAGGTCCAATACAGTTTAAAAAAGAAAGAGCTCGCAGAGAAGCTGTTGCTATTCAAAGATTTAAGGACATCCGTACTCTTGAGGTAGCTTACAAATCTAAACATGGCAAGTTTACCGCAAGCATTGATTCTTTGATAGATTTCTACAACAATGGACAGATTACTATTGTAAAACAAATTGGTTCTATGGATGACTCTGTTGCAGTAGCACGTCACCTTGTAAAGAGAGAGAACGTTGTTATGGCAGTTAAAGACACTCTTCTTAAAGACCATCATTTTGTTCCTGATTCTCTGAGATATATACCGTTCTCAGGTGGACAGCAAATATTAATGAAGGCAGTTGTTAAGAAGGTTTCAGGTGTTGATGTTCCTTTGTTTGAAGCTTCAGCTCCATTCAATGCATTGCTTAACGGAATGAATCATCAGTTGATTGTTAACCTAAATGCAGAGAGAACAGAGACAGACAGATATCCTGGTGTTCAGGTTGGAAGCGTTGATGCTCCTAACAATAATGCCGGCAACTGGGAATAATTGTTAAAACACTCAATATTAAAGGCGTCCGGAGTTTTTTCGGATGCCTTTTTTCAATTTATAATGGCAAATAACTATTTTCATTCCAGCAAATTTACCCTTGTACCGGAGGAGATAACCTCCGCGGAGCAGCAGCGTAAAATAATGTCAGAATTATTTGACGTTGCGGACGCGGAACAATTGCGTTCTTTGCAACTATCTAAATACCATGCTCTTCTGCTTTACTCTGCAAATTACTTAAATGAAAATGGAGAGCCCTCAATTGCAGAAGAAACTTCACTGCCTGTCATCAGCAAATACATAAATAATCTTGATGAAATAACAGCTTACAACAAAGCTATCCTGGATTACAGCAAAGATTATAAGACTTCATATATCGCTATCGGACAGGGAGATAAACTTATTATGGCAAATTCCTTTGCCACATCAGGCGCCACCTCCGCGCTCTATTTTCTATTGGAGGCTCTAAGGCAAAAACAGATAAATCCAAAACAAACTTCCGTTCAAATATATGGCGAGCTGTCTGAACAAGAACTTACAATTTTCAAGTCATATCTGATGGAGGTCCGCCAATTACAATAGACTACAAATGAGAATAATAGGCGGAACATTAAAAGGCAGGAGCATTAACCCGCCTGAAAATTTTGAGGCGCGTCCGACAACGGATTTTGCCAAGGAGGGACTGTTTAATATCCTGGATAATGAATTTGATTTATCCACCCTTTCCATGCTGGAATTATTTGGCGGGACAGGAAGCATCAGCGCAGAATTTATTTCCCGCGGAGGCGCAGAAAGCGTATGCGTGGAGATGAACCGCACCAATGCCGCATTCATCAAGAAATCAATGTCCTCTCTTGGGATAAGCAATGTGAAAATCGTACACTGCAACGTATTTGATTTTGTGGAAATTTGCAATAAAGCGTTTGATATAATTTTTGCAGATCCGCCCTATAAGCTGCAGGGACTTGATACTATTCCCGACAGAATTTTATCAAAAACTTTTACAGAGGACGGATGCGAGCGCCCAATCTTAAAGAAGGGAGGTTACCTGATATTGGAGCACCCGTCGGGATACAACTTTAAAGGACACAAAAACTTTGTAAAGGAAAAAAAATACGGCAATGTTCATTTCTCTTTCTTTACAATTTTGTAGAACAAAAAAAATATCTATATTTGCAACCCCAAACAATGGTGCGGTAGTTCAGTTTGGTTAGAATACATGCCTGTCACGCATGGGGTCACGGGTCCGAGCCCCGTCCGCACCGCCAAGGGAAAGCGTTACATTTCAAATGTTTATAGCATTTAATGTGACGCTTTTTTATTTAGATTCACTGCCAAATACCCTCTCTCCCCATTTAGATGCGTACTCTATAAAACGGTTATTTTTGGGGGAGGAAGCCCCCTCTATTCCATAAATTCTTTCGGCCGATACGCCGGATATTCTCTCCGCAGAAACGCCTGGCATTCTTTCCTTAGATACGTCCGAATCGTTTAACCATTGGCAATCAGATGCATGCAGAAGTCCGAGTCTGAGATATTCCGATATCTGGCTGCGCCACAGAAAAGTACACGTGGTAGCATTTTTGCCCACACCTGCTTTTTTGCAATTAATAAGGAAATCTATTGCTGATTTTGCATTCTCCAATTCAGCAATTACATTAGCTTTTGAATAATTAAATCCACAGGCTGAAAAGAGACATTTCAGCTGAACTTCAGTCTCCGCATCTCCCCTGTATGAGATGAGATTCAGCTTATCTGCAGCTAACTTAATGCCTTCACATTCAGATGCCTCATCCTTCAGTGCATCTATTTGGCTGTCGGAAACAAGTACTAAACTGTCGCGAATAAAAAAATGTTTTGCGCTCTTGGAATTATAGGAGAACCCAACATCTATTTTACCGCTTTTTATTTCATTGCGTATATTGCCGGACTCCGTGATTTTCAAATCCATTTTCACTCCGGGAGATAGCATGCTGAAATCGGCTGCAAGCCTGGGAATTACGCCGTAATAAAGGGCTGCAGGCGCTCCAATTTTTATGCTGCCGGAAAAGACTGTTTTGAGCATAGAAGTTTCTGACTCCAGCTCCCTGTATTTTATCAAGATTTCTTTTGCCCGCGCTAAAAAATATTCTCCCTGATAAGTAAGTTCCAGTTTTGTCCCGTGTCTTGCAAAAAGCTGAATACCATACTCTTTCTCCAACTCTTGTATGTGCTTTGTAACAGCAGGCTGTGAAATTTTTAATATCTCCGCAGCCTTTGTAAAATTCAGTGTTTCTGATGTTACCTCAAAAACTTTCAATCTGAAATCCATAATCCAAAGTTTTAAATTGTAATTGTCCTCAAACGCTATTAAAATGGCCTTTTTGCTACTCCATGATTTTGAAAAAATGAAAGTTGTCAAAATTATGTTACAATTTATAACAACATTATAATAGTAATATAATATCCTTTATATCAATAAATTACCACTCATTTTCCAGCCTCATTGCTGGCCTCGGGAGGCACTGTTTGGCCCTTTTCAAATGCAATTTAATCATTTATTCGTAAATTTGCCGCCAAATTCTTTTTAAAAGATGAAACAAGAAAAAACACAAATCGGCCGCAGATTAACTGCTGCCAGAGAGGCAAGAAAGATGTCGCTGAGCGACCTTGCCAAAGAGACCGGACTAGATGTCAAATTCCTTAAACAAATGGAGGGAAGCAACGGAACCCCTACCATAGGTGATCTTCAAAAGGTTACCAGAGTCCTCGGAATTCGACTCGGAACGCTCTTGGATGGAGAGGAAGATTTGGGCGCAGCGGTTTCATCTGTTAAGGAGGCACTTAAATCCCCTGTTATGAGAAGCCGTAATAGCGAGAGAGGATATATACATTTCTATTCTTTAGCTGAAAACAAGAGGAATAGGCAGATGGAGACATATCTAGTTGAAATTGAACAGTCTAAAGGCAAGAAGACTTTTTCTTCACATGAGGGAGAAGAGTTCCTGTTTGTACTGGAAGGTTCTATTAAAGTTATTTACGGAAAAGAAACACATACGCTTGAGGCAGGAGACAGCATCTACTATGATTCCATAGTACCTCATTTTGTTGGTTCAGCATCAGCGACAAAAAAGGCTAAGGTACTGGGAGTCATTTATGTACCCGCCTAAGGGAGGAATCCAAAATGGAAAAGATAAAAAAAGTTAAGCACATTAAAGAAGATAGAAAAATCACTAAAGAGGATAAAAAAATTAAGAGAGCAAAATTCATTGCAGACATTCAAAAACTTCTACAAAGGAAAAACAAAGAACTTCCTCTTTTTGACCTAACAATAGGACAATGGCTGGAGAAATGGGCGAAAGAGACACCCGACAAAGAGGCCATAGTCTATTCGGACAGAGATTTAAGATTCACATACGCAGAACTAAATCAGAGAGTTAACAGGCTGGCAAAAGGATTCATAGAAATTGGAGTAACCAGAGGCTCTCATGTCGGCATTTGGGCGACCAATGTACCTGACTGGCTTACAATAATGTACGCCTGTACAAAAATTGGCGCAATATGCATTACCGTTAATACAAACTATCAGCAGAGCGAGCTTGAATATCTGTGCAAAGATTCTGATATGCAGACTCTTTGTCTTATAGATCGCGACAGGGATACTGACTATATAGAGATGGTATACAAGATGTTGCCGGAACTTAGAACTTGCCAGAGAGGAGAGCTGAAGAGCGAGAAGTACCCCAAAATGAAGAACGTAGTTTTCATCGGACAAGAAAAATACAGAGGGATGTACAATACCCAGGAGCTTTTCTTGCTTGGAGATCATACTGATGACAATAAGCTAAATGAATTAAGAGCTCAAACTAATTGCCATGATGTAATTAACATGCAATACACCTCCGGTACTACAGGCTTTCCAAAAGGCGTCATGCTAACGCATTACAACATTGCAAATAACGGATTCCTTACCGGCGAGCACATGAAATTTACGTCAGATGACAAACTTTGCTGCTGCGTTCCTTTATTTCATTGCTTTGGAATTGTGCTTGCAACAATGAATTGTATTACACACGGATGTACACAAGTAATGGTTGAACGTTTTGATCCTCTGGTTGTTCTGGCCTCTATCCACAAGGAGAGATGCACAGCGGTCTATGGTGTTCCAACAATGTTTATAGCGGAACTTAATCATCCCATGTTCAAAATGTTTAACATGAAATCTTTAAGAACCGGAATCATGGCTGGTTCTCTTTGCCCTATTGAACTGATGAAAGAGGTAGAAGATAAAATGTACATGAAAGTAACCAGCGTTTACGGATTAACGGAGGCATCCCCGGGAATGACTCATACAAGAATAGAACAGAGCTTTATAGAACGCTGCACTACAGTAGGTTATGAGTTTGAACACACAGATGTAAAAGTAATCAATCCGGAGACTGGAGAATTTTGCAAGCCGGGAGAACAGGGAGAACTTTGCAACAAGGGTTATAATAATATGAAAGGTTATTATAACAATCCGGAAGCAACTGCGGAAACAATTGACAAAAACGGGTATCTGCACTCGGGAGACCTTGGCATTCAGGATGAACACGGCAATTATAAGATTACCGGCAGAATAAAAGATATGATTATCCGCGGCGGTGAAAATATTTATCCGCGTGAGATAGAGGAATTTCTGTATCACATGGAAGGGATTAAAGATGTGCAAGTTGCAGGAATACCATCCAAGAAATACGGAGAAGCCGTTGGAGCATTTATCATTCTCCAGCCGGGTGCGGACATCCATGAATCTGACGTAAAAGAATTTTGCAAAAACAAGATTGCAAGATTTAAGATTCCTAAATACGTTCTTTTTGTTAAGGAGTTTCCTCTTACAGGCAGCGGAAAAATTCAGAAATTCAAGCTAAAAGACATAGGACTACAAATGCTTAAAGAACAAGGTGTTGAAGTTGAATAACTCCTGTCGGGAATAAAAAATTCAACAAAAACATTTTTTCTGTAACTTTAAACCGCCAAAGGAGTGCCGATGCATCACCAATGGCGGTTTTCTTAATGCATCACAATTTGATTAAACCTGTACTATCATGATAACTTTTTTGCTTTCTATTGTTCTTCTAATAATTGGATATTTCACTTACGGCAAATATTTGGAGAGAATGTTCGGGGCGGATCCGGCAAGAATAACCCCGGCCCACAGATTGGCAGACGGAGTTGATTATGAGGTACTTGATTATAAAAGAGTTTATATTATTCAATTTCTGAATATTGCCGGACTTGGACCAATATTCGGAGCAATTCTTGGAGCCGCTTACGGACCCCTTGCCTATTTATGGATAATAATAGGTTGTATCTTTATGGGAGCTGCTCACGATTATGTTTCCGGAATGCTTTCAGTTAGAAATAACGGCAGCCAGCTTCCCGGACTGGCTAAAAGATATTTGGGCAAGAAAATAAGTGTGGTAATGGTGGTATTCAATTGCTTCCTTTTGCTGGCAGTTGGTTCTTCATTTGTAAACGGTCCCGCGGATTTGCTTAATGTCCTGACAAATACAAATAATATCAAAATCTGGCTTTTTGTAATTTTTGCATATTACATCTGCGCAACGCTGCTGCCAATCAGCAAGATTATCGGAAAGATTTATCCTTATATGGGTGCAGTGCTGATACTTATGGCTGTCATGCTGTTTGGCGCAATTATATATCACGGTTTTTCATCCAACCCTGCAATACATTGCAAACTTATGGAGCTGACACCTGCAACGTTCCATAATTTTAAAACACCTTCACCGGCATATCTTATTCCCATGCTTTTCATAACCATCTCATGCGGAGCAATTTCCGGATTCCACGGAACACAATCTCCCCTGATGGCACGTTGCATAGAGAATGAAAAATACGGAAGAAAAGTTTTCTACGGCGCAATGATAACAGAGGGTATTGTTGCAAGCATTTGGGCAACAGCTGCCATAGCATTTTATAACGGAGCTGACGGACTGAATGTTGCGCTTGCAGGCGGAATGACTCCGGCAAAAATAATCCACACAATTTGTTACAGCTGGCTTGGAAAATTCGGGGCAATAATTGCAATAATCGGAGTTATAGTATGTCCAATTACAAGCGGAGATACTGCCTTCAGAAGCATGAGAATTGTAATTGCAGATGCATTTGGCATTGGACAGAAAAAAATTAAAAACAGAATCTACATAGCCATCCCTATATTTTTCCTGGCATTCCTGGTAAGCAACATGGAATTTACTCAAATCTGGAATCTGGTTGGCATAAGCAATCAAACGCTAGCAGCCATAACTCTTTGGACTTGTGCAGCTTATCTTGCATCTGAAAAGAAATGCCACTGGATAATGACTTTGCCCGCAATGTTTCTTACTTTTATCTGCGTAGCATATATTATGATGGCACCATCAAACCGCGGCGGATTTCACATGGCTGCAAACCTGGGTTACGTAATTGCTGTTGTTACAACTCTTGTTGTTACGGTAATATTCTTGTTCTATGCAAAGAGCGATAAACTCACAAAACTTGTAGCAGAACATGCAAATGATATAACTGCAAGCTGCGAAAATAAATAAAATTAAAGTTTATAAACAGTATTATTATAAAGTTTATATTTCACTCCGCTGCCTTTACATACAGCTGTAAATGAGCCTGTTTCATCCTTTTTAAAAATGAGCTTGTAACCGTATTCGCTCATCCACCCTATTTGTTTTGCAGGGTTTCCAACTACAAGAGCGTAGGGCGGAACCTCTTTGGTAACAACTGCGCCCGCTCCTATAAACGCGTAATTTCCAATGTCATGGCCGCATACAATAGTAGCATTGGCACCTATCGTGACCCCGGTCCCGATTTGAGTCTGAGCATACTCGCTTTTGCGATTTACCGCGCTGCGGGGATTTATAACATTTGTAAAAACACATGACGGGCCAAGAAATACATCATCCCCGCAAACAACTCCTGTATAGACAGATACATTGTTCTGAACCTTGCAATTGTTTCCAAGTACAACGCCCGGTGAAATCACAACATTTTGTCCGATATTACAATGTCTTCCAATGACAGCCCCCTCCATAATATGAGAGAAGTGCCATATTTTTGTCCCCTCTCCAATTGTGCAATTATCATCAATAATCGCAGAAGGATGTGCAAAAAATTTCTCTTCCATAATCTTTATAAAATCTGCCTCTCTTATTCCACAAATTTAGTTAATTTATTTAGAAAGATTAAGTTATCAGTTACAACTATTCAATATTAAATATAAATTTGCAAGAAAATGTGGTTATATGAAAAAACTTATTCTTCTATCAGTTATGATGATGGCAGCATCTTTTTCCTTTGCACAGTCCAAGGTAAATTGGGAAGTAAAAGGCGGGCTTAACATGAGTACATTTACACGAGGGGGCGACTGGAGTTTCAATCACAGGACAGTATGGAGGGCCGGGGCAGCCGCAGACATTAGTATTGGAAAAGGAGTATATATTCAGCCATCCGTATTCTTTTCAGAAAAAGGTGTTAATCACTCTGATTATCTATACAAAACATACGGATACCAAGATTTACACTTGTCATACATAGAAATCCCGGTTAATTTGATGTACCGCTTCCCTCTCTCCAAAACAAAGGATATTAGCCTTGATTTGGCATTAGGTCCTTACTATGCTTATGGCGTAAATGGTAAGGCTAAGTACTCCACAGGGACAAAGGATCTGTTTAAGGAGAGCAAATTCAAACGTAACGATTTTGGAGTTAACGCCGAATTATGTTTTGACGTCTACCACTTCTTGGTTGGAGCAGCCGTACAGATTGGATTTACTGACTTGAAATCTAATAATTTCAACAATTACTGCTTCAACCTTAATGTTGGATACAGGTTCTGATTACAAATAGTTCTACCTTATTAACAAGATTTTACAAAGGCTATAGTAATTTATAAAACTTTAAGCTTTTCATTCCCGGATAGCCCATATAAGAGTCCACAATTGTGCCCCTTACAATTACAGGTTTCCCAAGCAGCCATGGATTATCTACAAGATTTAGTTCACCGCGGAATTTGCTGGAAGCTGACAATTCAACACCCATGCATTTTTCTCTAAGAGACTGCCATGAATTAGTGGCAATTGCAAAATGAGTCTTTGATGTAAATGGAGCTTTTCTCTTTACAGATGAGGAAGTTAAGTCTCCTCCTACTATGTAGCCGAACACTGTCATTGTGTCCCCGATTGCCTTGCCCGCCTCAAATATGGAATTGCTTCCATACGGAGCAATGCTGCCTAAATTAAAGTATTCGCTTACCCAATTTCTTGTAGTATCAACTAAAATTTTTATTCCTTCACCTGTTACTTTTGAAAGCACATAATCCAGTTTTATTGTCACCATGTCACCAGCCTTTAACTTTCTGGTTAGCAATACAGTATCAACATAAGTTTTGATATCGTCAGGAGTGTATGACGGGTCACCGTCCTTGTTTTTATAGATGACGGAGACATCTCCGGGATAGAAAAAAACATAATGCGGCGAGTAATAAAAACATTTTGCAACGGCTGAATCCTTTTTCATATAGACGCCGGTTCCTTTAAAATATCTTGTAAAGTTTGAAGTATATGCCAGCTTAATTCCGCCGGTCAGCTGTGAAGATATAAGTGCAACTCTAGCCGTGCTGTCCTTTTTTACTTTCACAGTCTGCTCATCCCCAAAGAGAGGAAAGTCCTGCTCCGGTTCTTTGAACTCTCTGGAAAGCACTCTTACAGTGTAAGTTCCGGCTGTAACGTTTAAGACTTCCGGACGTGATGCATACGCTCCGGAATAAATTTCCTTGCCGGAACTGTTTATAACCTTAAGTATGTAATTATTTGTATCCAGCACTCCGGGCAATCCGGATAATGAATTGACATTCTTGGAAATCAAAGCATTAGCGCCTGCAGACTCTTCAGTTATCTGCACAGCTTTTTTGTAAGAATCCCCGTCAATTCTAAATGTAATTTTTGAGCTCCCGACAGTTTCTTCCCGGCCGGTCTCGCTCTCTTCAGATATATACGGCGTACAGCCGCTCATTAAAAGACCAACAATAAAAATGGCACAGCATAAATTCCTCATGCATCCGCCTTTCCAACACAATTCTCTCATATACAATATTTTTAAGAAATACCATATCACCCTGCGGAGGTATATGCAAATATAAATTGAGAGCTGCGGGAATCCAAGCCAAAGCGTATAATGTACCCTGTCGGGACAAAAATATTTTTACAAGATGGTAAAATTGAAGAAAAGGCCGGAGAACCTGGCGGCTTCCGACCTTTTAATTTTCGCGAGACCCTAGACGGTCTCGTTACTTAACCTAAACTTAAACTATGAAAAACTTCTTTTCATATTACAAACTCCGTGCCACAATTTGCAAAAATTAAACAATTTTCATCTTTGCAAACTTAAGAAGCAAGGTTTTTCTCCCTCCATGGTCAAAATCCACAATTGCCTTCCTGTCTATAGAGTCACCGAAGAGTGATAAAATTGTGCCAAAACCAAAACGCTCATGCTCCACCCTCTGTCCCTCTTTCATCTTAAGAGGCGAATCGGGAATAAAATTGGGATCTTTTGGACGCATCTCAGATGCAGGAGTAAATGTCCGGCTATATGAGCGCCCGCCGCCGGCCAGACTATCTCTCTTCTGCTCAGGCTGCTTAACTTCAATGTTGGATCTCTGATTATTTGGCTTAACAAAACGCTGCCCGAAATTTAAAAATGAGGCCCCATCAGATGCAGCGCCCGCGCCTTCAATTGGGTTCTTAAGATATTGTTTATCAATCTCTTTAAGGAATCTACTTGGCAAATTGTTAACGTACTCTCCATACTTCATTCTGGAACGCGCGTATGATAATTTCACTCCCTCCTTGGCCCTGGTTATAGCCACATAAAACAGCCTGCGCTCCTCCTCAATATCTTTTTCAGAAGCTCCGTAAGCTCCTCCGCTGGGGAAAAGATTCTCCTCCATTCCAACTACATACACGTAAGGAAACTCAAGTCCTTTTGCAGCGTGAACGGTCATCAGAGAAATTTTATTCTCATTTTTTTCTTCGCCGTTTCCTGCCGGTTTTATCTCACCCGAGCCCGACACAGGAGAATCAGAATCACTAATCAATGCAATATTCTGCAGATATAAATCAAGCGTAATCAGCGGTACATCAGGCTCCTGTCCGCCATCTGCCAAATTGCCTGCACCGTCGGCACCCTCATTATCAGCCCCTTCAAGTTCCACATACTCAGCAGCTCCCTCATCAACAAACTCTTTGATACTATTAAAGAACTCCTCAACATTTTCCAGCCTGCTCTGCCCGTCAAGAGATAAATCTTTTTTCATCTCCGCGGTTATTCCAAACATCGTATTCAGCTGAACGGCAATTTCATAAGCATCGCGAGTATCAAGTCCTTCCCGCAGCTTATCTATGCCTGCCACAAAGTCTCTTATCTTCCCCAGCACAGCGGGACGCAAATTGATTTCATCCGGAGTAAGTTCTTTTACAACATTGCAAATGCATGTGTGCTTTAGAGTTGCAGCTCCAATAAGTTTTTCCAAGGTAGTTGCGCCAATGCCTCTTGCCGGAAAATTTATTACTCTCTTAAACGCCTCATCATCAAGAGGATTCTCAATAAGGCGGAGATATGCTATCATATTTTTAATTTCCGCACGCTCATAAAAAGAGTGACCGGCAAAAATTTTATAAGGCATGTTCTTCTTGCGCAGCGCCTCCTCTATTGCACGGCTCTGAGCATTAGTCCTGTACAGAACTGCAAACGCATCATACTTCTCTTTGGACTTATACATCTGTTCCGCTATGGAAGAGGCAACAAGCAAAGCCTCCTCCTGTTCCGTATATGCTTGTATGATTTCTATCTTCTCCCCCATATCTTTCTCTGAGAAACATTTCTTGGAGAGCTGATTTTTATTCTTGCTAATCAGCGAATTAGCCGCATTTACAATTGTCTGGGAAGAGCGGTAATTCTGCTCCAGCCTGTAAATTTTTGATTCCGGATAATCCTTTCTGAAGTTTAAAATATTCTCAATCCTTGCCCCTCTGAAAGCGTAGATGCTTTGAGAATCATCTCCAACAACTGTGATGTTATGATGATCTTGCGCAAGTCCCCTTAATATCAGATACTGGATAAAGTTAGTATCCTGATACTCATCTACTAAGATGAATCTGAACATTGCCTTTATTTGGCTGAATGCATCGGGAAAATTGCTCAGCAGCCTGTATGTATTAAGAAGAATATCGTCAAAATCCATCGCCCCCTGTTCAACGCACCGCTTCTGATAAAGCTGGTAAACCTCACAGAATCTGGCCTTATGCGCACGCCTGTCCGCCTCCATCATCTGTACATTTGCGACATAACTGTCGGGAGTAATAAAATCATTCTTGGCCTTTGATATTCTGCTGCTTATCTCCGCAGGTTTGTAAGAAGAGTCATCCAGCTGAAGTTCTTTTATGCACCTCTTTACAAGAGACCGGCTGTCATCCTTGTCGTAAATTGTGAAACCCGGGGGAAAATTCAGCAGCTCAGCATATTGCCGCAGGAACCTCAAAAATATAGAGTGAAATGTTCCCATCCAAACTCTATACGCGGCGCGCCTGCCCACAAGCGTGCCTATCCTCTCTTTCATCTCCTTTGCGGCCTTATTTGTAAACGTAAGAGCCAATACGCAAGAAGGATCGTACCCCTTTGCTAAAATATTGGCAACCTTGCAAGTAAGAACCCTCGTTTTTCCGCTGCCCGCCCCGGCTATTATCAGGGACGGCCCCTCTATATGGTTAACTGCCTCTTTTTGAGGCTCGTTTAGACCTTCAAAAATTAAATTCCCTTCACTTTCCATAGTCCTGCAAATGTAGTGATATTTTGGGTTTTCTTACGTTTGTTATGTATATTTGCGCCGCTTTAAAATTTAAGCAAAAAATCTATCACTATATGATAAATAATATAAGACTTCACAGAGGACTGGACATCCCATTAAACGGAATGGCTCAGCAGAAGATCTGGAAGACCATTATCCCGGATGTGATAGCTGTAAAACCAACTGACTTTAAATTTGTAATGCCCAAACTCCTTGTAAAAGAGGGAGATACTGTAAAGGCAGGACAGTTTGTATTTACAGACAAGTACCGTCCGGAAATAGGTTTCTCAGCCCCGTGCAGCGGAAAAGTAAAGGCTATTGTCAGAGGAGAAAAGAGAAAACTTCTGGCAGTTGAAATTACTCCCGACAGTACCTTTGACTACATCAATTTTGAGGCAGTCAAAGACGTGGAAAAAGCAAGCAGGGAAGATCTTACAAAAAAATTACTGGACAGCGGATTATGGGCTTCCATTATTCAGCGTCCTTACGGCGTCATAGCAAATCCTAAGGATACGCCAAAGGCGATAGTTATTTCCGCCTTCAATTCTGCGCCTCTTGCCGCAAACATCAATTTCACAATGAAAGATGAGATTGAAAATATGCAGACCGGCATTGACGCGCTAGCAAAATTCACAAACGGCAAAATCTACGTAAACCTTGATGCTAAGGATTATGCAGCATCGCCGCTTTATAAATTAAACGGAGTAGAAAAGACATGTTTTGAGGGACCTCATCCTGCAGGCAACGTAGGTGTTCAAATTCATCATCTTTGCCCTATCGGCAAAGGGGAGATTGTTTGGACCATCAAGCCTGTGCAGCTTGCAGCAATTGGAAAGTTCTTCAAAACAGGCATTTATGATCTATCCCGTCTTGTTGCAATTGCGGGCACCCGCGTTGAGAATCCCGCTTATGTTAAATGCATCCCCGGCATATCAATGCACACAATAAGTGATGCTATCGGGAGTAAAAAAGAGGAGAAGATTTGCGGAGCAGAAGTGGGTATCAGATATATAAGCGGCAACGTTCTGGATGGTGAAAATGTAGGTCCCGACGGTTATCTTGGTTTTTATGATGATCAGATAACCCTCATATCTGAAGGCAATTACAGAGAGATGTTCGGATGGGCCAAAATTTTCAGACCTAAGAAGTTCAGCTTCTCCAGGACCTATCTTTCTTTCCTGACTCCTAATAAGAAATATAATCCGGATACAAATCTTAACGGCGGAGTAAGACCATTTGTGGTCACCGGCCTGTATGAGAAGGTTGTTCCGATGGATATCTATCCTGTTTATCTTCTTAAGGCAATTCTTGCGGAAGACATTGACAAGATGGAACAGCTTGGAATTTATGAAGTTATAGGAGAAGACCTTGCGCTTTGCGAATATGTCTGCCCTTCTAAAATAAATGTCCAGGAGATTGTGGACAAGGGTATTAGTTTAATGATTAAAGAGATGGCTTAGTTATGAATTGGATATTAAAATACATAGATAAGATTAAGCCAAAGTATAGCAAGGGCGGAAAATTTGGATGGCTGCATTCAACGTTTGAGGCGTTTGAATCTTTTGCCGCCGTTCCCGCAACCGTAACCAAGAGCCGCACTCAAATAAGAGATTGCGTTGATTTGAAGAGAGTTATGATAACGGTTGTTGTAGCTCTTCTTCCTCCTTTGTTCTTTGGAATGTGGAATACCGGAGACCAGCACTCAATTGCTTTTGGTCTTGACTGGGGATTCTGGATGAAGGTATGGTTTGGATTTTACAAAATCCTTCCTTTAATATTAGTCTCCTACATTGTAGGACTTGGGATTGAATTTGCCTCAGCGCAAATAAGAGGACATGAAGTAAATGAGGGTTATCTGGTTACCGGATTGCTGATACCGATGATAATGCCAATTGATGTTCCTCTTTGGATTCTTGCGCTTGCGGTAATATTTGCGGTAATATTTGGTAAAGAGGTATTTGGAGGAACAGGAATGAATATCTGGAATCCGGCATTGCTGGCCAGGGCATTTGTGTTCTTTGCATACCCTTCTGAAATTACCGGAGATTCTATTTGGATTGCCGGACTTACAAAACCTGCCGCAGGACTAAGCGTTGTTGACGGATTCTCCGGCGCAACTCCTCTTGCTCAGGCATCTGCGGGAGTTCCTACTCCAAGTTTTCTGCAAATGTTCATCGGAAATATTCCGGGTTCATTTGGCGAGACTTCTACTATTGCAATTTTGATTGGAGCAATAATTCTTATATGCGCAGGCGTAGCAAGCTGGAAGATAATGGTTTCCGGCGTTGCCGGAGCATTGGGCATAGGACTTCTTGCTAATGCGTTTGCAGCTCCCGGAACTTATGCAGCGCTTCCAGCCGTTTATCATTTGGTAATGGGAGGTTTTGCATTTGGTATTGTCTATATGGCTACGGACCCTGTAAGTTCTTGCCAGACAGAAGTTGGCAAATGGATTTACGGATTTTTGATTGGAGCGTTCTGCGTTACTTTAAGATTATTCAATCCGGGCTACAGA
The DNA here is from genome assembly GCA_022647615.1 of Bacteroidales bacterium. NCBI lineage: Bacteria > Pseudomonadati > Bacteroidota > Bacteroidia > Bacteroidales > Bacteroidales bacterium. The sequence goes on along the minus strand of JALCKZ010000001.1, from coordinate 1,375,433 downwards.
GAGGGAATGATGCTTTCTATCCTGATGTTCAACACGGTAGCGCCGCTTATTGACTATATGGTAATGCGCCCCAACATTAACAGGAGAATGAAAAGAACCGTTGCCGCAGTTAATAACAATGTTAAAACGGAATAAGATGGATACAAATAAAAATTCATACACTATTATTTATTCAACCGTACTGGTTGTAATAGTTGCAGCCGTCTTAGCTCTGGTTTCAATGGGTTTGAAAGCTAAACAGCAAACCAACATAGATGTTGAAAAACAGCTGAGCATGCTAGGCTCTGCAAATCTTGCAAAGGATGTTAAGAATGCACCCAACAAGAATACTTATGTAGAGAACGAGTTCAACAAATACTTTGTTAAAGGTTTGGTTATCAATGCAAAAGGAGAGATTATCAAATCTGATTCCACCAACCTTGTAAAGAGCGAGGCGTTCCAGATTTCTCCGGAAGAGCAATATGAAATAATGAAGAAAATTGCCGCGGCAACAAGTGATTCTGAAAAAGATAAACTTATGTCACAGCTAAGACTTCCTGTTTTTGTATGCAAAACCGCAGATGGAAAAGAGGTTAGTATTTTCTCCTGCTATGGTCCCGGACTTTGGGGACCTATCTGGGGATATATTTCATTGCAGGATGATTTCCGCACAGTCTATGGTGCTCTGTATGACCATAAAAGCGAGACTCCGGGACTGGGTGCAGAAATTGTCACGGACAAATTCAGAGGTCAGTTTTCAGGGAAGGAAATCTTTAAGGACAATACGCTGGTTTCAGTTAAAGTAGTTAAGGGCGGAGCAAAAGATCATGAACATGAGGTAGATGCACTGTCGGGAGCTACAATAACAAGCACAGCTGTCCAGACAATGCTTATGAACTGGCTGCAATATTACCTTCCTTATATTCAGAAAAATAAGGATAGCAAGGATGCTGCCGACAAGGCCGAATTTATTCAGACGGAAAATGCTGCAGCCGACAGCCTAATTATTAAATAGTTATAGCAATGGATAAAAAGATATTTACAACCCCTATTTTAAAGGCCAATCCCGTAACGGTGTTGGTTCTGGGTATTTGCTCATCTCTTGCGGTAACTGTAAAACTGGAGCCTGCAATTGTTATGGCTTTGTCAGTTACAATTGTCACAGGATTCTCCAGCTTCTTAATTTCGCTGATAAGAAAGAGCATTCCAAATAGAATTAGAATTATAGTCCAGCTGGTTGTTGTGGCAATGTTTGTTATTGTCATTGAACAATTTCTTAAAGCTTATGCTTACGATGTGAGCAAGCAGCTTTCTGTTTATGTTGGATTGATTATTACAAACTGTATAATCATGGGAAGAATTGAGGCCTTTGGACTTTCAGAGAAACCTCTTCCTTCTTTGGTTGACGGACTTGCCAATGGATTAGGCTACGGTTTAATCCTTGTAGTTCTGGCAGTTATAAGAGAATTAATTGGAAGCGGGACATTGTTCGGCATCCAAATTATTCCGCTATCATGGTATGTAAAAGAGGGCGGCCATTATTTAAATAACGGTCTCTTCATCATGCCTCCTATGGCGCTGATTTTAATCGGCTGCCTTATATGGATTCAGAGAAGTTTCCAAAAGGATTTAAATGACAAATAAAGATATTAGCCATGCAAGATTTACTTAGTTTATTTGTAAAGTCCATCTTTGTAGACAATATGATATTTGCCTACTTCCTTGGCATGTGTTCCTTCCTGGCAGTATCAAAGAATGTCAAGACCGCTGCGGGACTTGGAGTTGCGGTCATATTCGTTCTTGGAGTAACACTTCCAATTGATTATCTTTTAAATAGATACCTGCTTACGGACGGATGTCTTACCTGGATATCCCCAGCCCTTGCAGATGTAGATTTAAGTTTCTTAAGCTTCATTATTTTCATTGCGGTAATTGCATCAATCACCCAGCTTGTAGAGATGGTTGTTGAGAAGTATTCACCTTCTCTTTACTCATCACTAGGAATATTCCTGCCGTTGATTGCTGTTAACTGCGCAATTCTTGGAGCATCATTATTTATGCAGGAGAAAGGATTTGCAACACTTGGACAGGCAACCGTTTACGGATTAGGAAGCGGATTCGGCTGGTTCTTTGCAATTGTTTCCATAGCTGCAATCAGAGAAAAACTGGCATACTCAAATATTCCAAAACCTCTTAGAGGACTGGGAATTACGTTCATCGTAGCAGGCCTTATGGGTCTTGCATTCATGAGCTTTATGGGTATTAAACTATAGGAGGAGAAATTATGGATAGTATGACATTAGTTGTGATTGCATCTGTAGTTGTCTTCTTGATAATTACACTTTTGCTTGTAGGTCTTCTGCTATACGCAAAGACCAAATTGACTCCGTCAGGAACTGTCACAATAGACATTAACAACGGAGAGAAAAAGCTGGAGGTAAACGCCGGCAACTCTTTGCTTTCCACTCTTGCTGAACAGAAGGTATACCTTCCATCCGCATGCGGCGGCAAAGGCAGCTGCGGAATGTGCAAATGCCAGGTAATCAGCGGTGGCGGCACTATACTCCCGACAGAAATCGGATTCTTTTCACGCAAGCAGCAGGCTAACAATTGGAGGCTTGGCTGTCAGGTGAAAGTTAAAGAGAACCTTGGCATTCTTCTTCCTCCGGAAGTTCTTGGAGTTAAGAAATGGGAATGCACCGTAGTAAGCAATAAGAATGTTGCAACATTCATCAAAGAATTTGTTGTCAAACTGCCCGAAGGAGAGAAATTAAACTTCAGAAGCGGCGGATATATTCAGATTGATGTACCTAAGTGCAGCGTTGATTATAAGGATATTGCAGTTGAGCCGCAGTTCAGGCCGGATTGGGAAAAGATGCATTTGTTTGGTCTTAAGATGGTTAATCCAGAGCCAACATTCAGAGCATACTCAATGGCCAACCACCCTGCAGAAGGAAACATCATTATGCTTAACGTGCGTATTGCAACGCCTCCGTTTGACAGAGCAAAAGGCGGCATGATGCCTGTTAATCCGGGTATCTGCTCATCCTATATTTACTCATTAAAGCCAGGCGATAAAGTCACAGTATCAGGCCCTTACGGAGAATTCTTCATTAAGGACACAGAGAGCGAGATTGTATTTATCGGCGGCGGAGCAGGAATGGCGCCAATGCGTTCACACATCTTCCACTTGTTCAAGACTCTTCATACAAAGAGAAAAGTCAGCTTCTGGTATGGAGCCCGCTCCAAGAGAGAAATCTTCTACGAGAGTGATTTTGAAGAGATTGCAAAAGAGAATCCAAACTTCTCTTTCCACATTGCTCTATCAGATGCGCTTCCTGAGGATAACTGGACCGGCTCAAAAGGATTCATCCATCAAGTACTGTTTGATGAATACCTTAAGAATCATCCGGCTCCGGAAGATATTGAATACTACTTGTGCGGTCCTCCAATGATGACATCATCCGCAATAAAGATGCTGGATAATCTTGGAGTACAGCCTGAAAATATCATGTACGATAATTTTGGTGCATAAGGGATTACGTCAAACAAAAACAGCAAGCAGAAATTTCTGCTTGCTGTTTTTTTATTGCCTCTCCATCCCCAACTCTCTTTATCTTTATATAATTCTTTTCTTATCAGCTCCATATTTCGTTCACATTATCCTCTCTATGCAATTTATTATTTACTCTCACCTCTTTCCCCAATAATCCTTAATGATTTTATAAAAATACTTCTCCACAACGGAAATATATTTCTCTTTTGGACGTATCAAACAGCCGTTAAGCTTATTGCTTGTTCTTGACGATATGCCAACAGCTTTAAGATTTTTCCTGCGCCTCACAACTCCTTCAGACAAGATTGTCAGCCACTTGCCCGTTTCAACCATCTGAAGGATAAGGCCCGCATCATTAACCTCTATCCTTGGATTTATCATTGGGACATTATTGCTGCTGAACATTTTTTCTATCTCCATTCTGGTATTAATTCCATAGGGAAAAAGTACAAACGGAAATTTTCCAAGTTCAGATAGTGGTATTTTTTTTAGGGAAACAATCGGATGTTTCTTTTGGGCAATGACGCAAAGCGGAGTTTCAAACAAAGGCGTGCACTCAATTAAATTTGACATCTTAGCGGTGGCATAAGTTAGCGCAAAATCAATTTCTCCTCTTAAAACCATCTGTTCCAAGTCTTTAACGGAGTTAGATTCTATTATGCTCAATCCCGCATCGGGATATTTCTCCACAAATTGCAGAATGCAATCATTTAAAATATCATGCAAGCTATATGTAACTCCAATGTGCAATTTCCCCGTATAAATCCCGCTCATCTCATTCATGCACATCACTCCGGATTCAGTCTCCTTAATTGCACGCTTTGCAAAGTCTGCAAACACACGTCCCGCATCTGTAAGATAAGTACACTTGCCAATCCTGTCAAACAGCGGCGTACCGCACTCATCTTCAAGCCTTTTTATGCTCAGCGACAGCGTACTCTGCGTAATAAACAATTGCTTTGCGGCCTCTGTAAAATTCAGTTCTTCCGCCAATTTGACAAAGTATTTCAGCTGCGTTAATTCCATTGTAAAAATCAATAATAATTATAAAAACAATTAATGATACAAATATATGCATTACGCTATAAATATGCTACTTTTGCCGCCGATTTCAGGATAGATAAAGTTAATGGAGAAGCAAACAAGAAGTAAAAGAGAATTGCTGCGCAGATATGTAGTTTTTATGTTCTCCCTATTTATAATAGCATTTGGCACTTCTTTGGCTATCAGGGCAAACCTGGGTTCATCGCCTATCTCTTGCCCGCCATACGTGTTAAGTCTTTCCCCCGGTACAAAGATGTCAATGGGACAGTATGTAATATGCATGCACATATTATTCATCCTCTCTCAAATTGCGCTGCTGAGAAAAGACTTTCAGCCTATCCAGCTGCTGCAAATTGTAATCAGCTTGCTGTTTGGATTTTACACAGATTTAACAATGTGGCTGACCCAGCCATTTCAATTTGACAGCACCACAACCGGCTACCTGCTGAGATTTGTTCAGTTGTGCATTGGCGGAGGTTTGCTGGCTTATGGCATTAGCATAGAAGTACGTTGCGATGTCCTTATGATGGCAGGAGAGGGATTCCCTCTTGCTATCTCAAAGGCGCTGCATTCAGATTTTGGAAAAGTTAAAATATTTAGCGACACGGGGTTAGTTCTAATAGGAGTTGTTTTTTGTTTTGCCTACTTTGGAACTTGGCATTGGGAGATGATAGGTCTGGGGACTCTATTCTCCATGTTTTATGTTGGTTATATGGTTAGATATTTCAGTCCCCGTGTCGCTTGGCTGGACAGGGTATTTTGCCCTGCCGCTAATTCTAGAACGTAAAGCAAGCGCGGGCATAAAAGTTACGGCCCGGTTCTACGCTTATGCTACCTCTGTTAGTTGAAAGGTGATTTGTATAGGTATTGTTTGTCAAGTTGTCAATACCTGCAAATACCTGCAGCCACAGACCATGCAATATTCTGAAGTTTACGGTATTAACTGCAAAATCTAATCTGCCGTATCCCGCAGTCTCAGTCTCGCCGGCCGCTATCTTGCTCTGCTTTGCTGCAAGTGTCCATGCAAGTTCTGCGGAACCTAATTTTGTAAATGTATAGCGTGCGCCAAGTCTTGCATTGAACGGCGGGATTTGAGGCAGACTTGTATTTGCCCTGGTATCCTTTCCTCTTACATAAGAGACTGCCGCAGACAAAACAAGATTATCAATTACATTGTAATCTGCCTTAAAATCAAAGCCGTACAACAAAGCTCTATCAACATTAGCGTTCACCATTGCCGGAATTGTATCCTGCTTGCCTGTTGTTGCCAATGTGTAAATGAAAGAACCCTTCTCTTCTACAATAAGATTATTAACTCTGTTCATAAATACAGAAGCCTCAACATTAACCTTTGAACCCCAAACTCTTAGACCAAGATCAAAAGAGTATCCGTTTTCAGATTTTAAATTAGGATTGCCCAATCTTACATAATTTCCAAGGTCAATATATTTGTAACGCTCTTCCAATGAGGCAACTCTGAATGAACGGGCTGCATTAAAGACAGCGTCTACATTATCAGTCAGCTTGTAAATGGCACCAAGATTTGCACTCCATGAAGTATTGTGAGTACTATTCTTGTCAAATGTAACTCTTTGAGTAGCAGGATTGTCAGTACGAACCCCATTCAAAATTATATAATCAACATCATAGCATTTATCATTCTTAATCCAAACTTCATCCAATCTTGCTCCGGCCGTAACTGTAAGTCTATTGTTCAGAAAATGCATTTCATCCTGAGCAAAAGCGCCCGCGCTTGTAAATGAGGCAGTTGGAAGCGGAGTCTCTCCCCTCTCTACATGATTAGTCTTTAAAGTATCGCCATTAGGTTTAAGAACATTAACAGTCACGTATTTGACTCTGCTGCTCTTTATATTTCTCCTCCATAAATCCACTCCAGCTACAAGAGTCTGATTATCAGAGAACTTCCAAGTTCCTACAATTTCCCCGCCATTAGTTTTATGGGTTGCATGAGGAGTTAAAAGATTAGGCGTTGTTACCTGACTCATCCCGTTTGGCATCTTTACAGTTGTAGAAGTATTTGGAGTCATCTCTACATTGCGGATGATATATTGATTGTAATATTTGAATTTCAAAGATTTAAAGACATCCGTAAGATTTGTGAATTCATAGCTGACATCTAAAAGAGCCCTCCCTATTTTCTTATAAGAAGCAGTTGCAGGTCCGGGGAAAGCAGAACCTCCCGGTATTCCAACATCTTTAGACCAATTACGCTGATATTGCACCTTAAGTACCTGATTTGCAAATGGTCTGAAGCCTGCGCTTGCAGAGAAATCATTCGTCTTAAAACCGCTATTATTAATTTTCCCGTCGGGAGTCTTAATATTATGTGCCTTGCCATAGGAATCACTTACCCTCAAGTACCACTTCTTATCTCCAAAGTTTAAAAACACATTGTTTGAGAAGTACTTGTTAACAGTTGAATAAGAAGGAGTAACGCCGCCGCCCACATTAAAGCGAGGAGCAAAGTCTCCCTGTTTTGTAATCACGTTAATAATTCCGCCAAGAGCGCCGCTGCCGTAAAGTGATGATTGAGCGCCTTTTATAACCTCTACGCGCTCAATATTATTTACATCTATCATACTCAGCGATGCTGTCAAATCAGACGCTGTCTCAACTCTGTCGCCGTCAATTAAAGTGACAAGGCGGCTCTCGCCAAGTCCGCGGACAACAACATTGGTTGACCAAACGCCGTCACCGCCAAAAGCAATGCCCGGCTCAGAATTCAAAACATTGGCAACAGTAAAGGCGGAATTTTTTTTGTAATCCAAAGCGCCTGAAATACTCATAGAAGCAGGTACTTCCATAAGTTTTCTGTTTACACGCATGCTGGATACAACTACTTCCCCAAGTTTCTCCGCCTTCTCTGAAGCCGTTGTGTCTTTAACTACCGACGAAACCGTTGTCTTTTTAACTTTCTGATTTGTTTTTGATTTTCCGGACACGGCTACAGATACAAACAATACTGCAATCAGCGCCGGAATAATAACTCTATATTTCTTCATCATCTTTATTTTTTAGAAGTGCCGATTTTACCTGAATCCCATCCAGGCGGCCAAGCTGTCCGGTAAGAGAACCAATCTCATCCGTTGTGCCTTCCAAAATCAAAGAGATAATATTAAAGTTATTACTGCGCGGCAATCCCTGACGTCCTATGATAATGTCAGAATGCATAGAGATAACATCGTTCATTTTCTGAACGTTATCTTTCTTTTCTACTTGTATTATTACTGTGCCTACTCTCTTTTCCATCAGAATTTCCTCCGGGTTAGATTTTTTTGATTCCCGCCGGGCCTCGGACTCGCTTGCGAGTTCCTCAGTACAAAACGGTCAAATATTTTCTGCAAATTTATTAATGTTTGGAGGATTTACAAACAAGTCATTTAAAATTTATAATTTTACACTTCAGAATCTGTCGGGATTATGAAAAAGTACTTATGCACCTTAATATTTATTACGTGCCTTCCATTGCTTATTGGCTGCGGCGGGAAATCTGCCGGAAATAGAGAGAGTTCAGACTATTGTACAATTGCCACACTTAAAGGGCCTTCCGCTCTTGGGATGATAAAAATGATTGACAGTATTAAATATCACGACAGGTTATACTCAGAAAACGGAGTAAAAAAAGGAATTACCATAGTAATCTTGAACGAGCCACTGCAAGTGCGCAAAATGATGATTGACGGCACGGCGGATTTTGCAATTTTGCCAATGACAACCGCGGCGGTGCTTTACAATAAAGGTCTGGATTACAGGCTTGCAGCGGTCCCTATCTGGGGAACTTTTTACTTATGCGGCAAAGATTCTACCATAAAAAACTGGAGCAATTTAAGAGGGCGCAGAATTCATCTTATGGCAAAGGGTATGACGCCGGACGTTCTTTTCAGATACCTGCTTAAGCAAAACGGACTGGACCCTGACAAAGACGTGAAGCTGGATTACAGCTTTCCAACACATACTGCTCTCACAAGTGCTATGGCAGCAGGACGTGTTGATATTGGGGTACTTACAGAGCCGTTTGTGAGCATGGTTCTATCAAAAAATAAATCTCTTCATGCTCTTTTGGACCTTAACGCAGAGTGGAAAAAAGCCTGCGGCACCCCTATTGCCGAGACAGCTTTTGTAGGTAACGGAAAATTTATGAAAAATCATCCGGAGCTTACCGGAAAAATATTGAGAATTTACTCTAAATCAACAGATTGGGTAAATAATAATCCAGACAGCGCCGCTTTTCTGACTGCAAAATATGGGATACTTGCAGACAGTACAGTTGCAAGAGTTGCAATACCAAGATGCAACCTGAAATTTGTCAAAGCATCTGAGGTACGGAAAGAAGTAAACGACTATCTCAAAATATTTTACAATATGAATCCTGACATTACGGGCGGCAAAATCCCGGATGAAAAGTTTTATATGAGTGCAGATAAACAGCTGAAATAAAGTCAAATGCAGCATAAGAGGTATAGTGAAGCATAAAGAAGTATAGCGGGACATAGAGAATGAAATTGGCTAAAAGAAAATATATATACATAGAGGTTATCTCAATAGCTGTAATGCTGGTTGTGTGGAAACTTCTTTCCATGCACTTTCATTCCAACTTCATTTTGCCAAGTCCGGAGGATACAATAGTCTCAACTGTCAAGCTGATATGTACGGCGGAATTTCTTAAAATAGTGGGAACCACTATTTTACGCGGATTAATAGGTTTCATTATTGCGGCAATTCTGGGAATCGGAATAGGAATTCTTGCGGGGATATATTCCGGATTGGCAGCATTTATGAAACCAATAGTTGTAACATTCAGAGCTACGCCTGTAGTTGCAATAATTTTGCTTGCTCTTATTTGGCTCACTCCGGATTCCGTACCTGTATTCATTGCTTTCCTTACAATGTTTCCGCTTATTTACATAAATGTAACTGACGGCTTTAATAGCGTGGATTCCAGCCTGATAGAGATGGCCAAGTTTTACGGTGCGGGCAAGCGGAGAATCACATCGGAGGTATATATTCCGTCCATTATGCCATTCATCATAAGCGGAATATCCAGCGCAGTAGGAATAGGATGGAGAGCTATAATTGTTGGTGAAGTTCTGGCCCAGCCAAAGTACGGCATAGGAACCATGATGCAAGGCGCCCAGACTTTTTTAAACGTAGATATATTAATTGCATGGACATTAATAGCGGTGCTGATAAGCTCTCTGTTTGAGCTGCTTATACGGTGGGAAGAGAAAAAATTAATTACCTGGAAATAGAAAAGAGACATTTTTAACTGAAAAAAATGAGCCTGAAGTTTCTAAATATTAACAAGAGCTATAGCGGCAAAACCATATACAAGGATTTCTGCATGGAATTTTCCGAAGGAACAATATCCTGTATATTAGGTCCTTCCGGCTGCGGCAAAACCACCCTTTTAAATATTATAGGAGGTATTGAAGCTCCCGACGGAGGTTCAATGGAAGGATTTGAGGGGAAGAAACTATCCTATATCTTTCAGGAGCCAAGGCTGCTTCCATGGAAAACCGTTAAAGAGAATATAGAGTTTGTTTTGGACTGCAGCAGCAAAGGAGAAAAAATGTCAGCCGCAGATAGAGAGGCGGAGGCAGACATGCTCATTAAAAAGGTTGAACTGCAGGATTTTGCAAACTATTACCCTGCCAAGCTTAGCGGAGGAATGAAGCAAAGAGTTTCAATTGCAAGAGCATTTACGGTAAATTCAAATATAGTTTTAATGGACGAGCCTTTGAACGGTCTAGATATTAACCTAAAACACAACATGTTGCAATGGTTCTCCCAATTATGGCAGAAGGACCGCAGGACCGTTATTTTTGTTACTCATGATGTTGATGATGCGCTAATGCTAGGGAGCGACATTTACCTTTTCAGCAAAGCTCCGGTACAAGTAATTATGCATCAGCACATTAATGAACCTATAGCGGAACGTGATTTTGAGTCTCAAAATATGATTGCGTTAAAAAACAAGATTCGCAATCTGCTATGAAAATGCAATAAATGATGTTAAAAAGTCTGATGAACCGACTATAGAGAATTTTAATGAACTACTTAATAATGAGAGCAAAACTTATACATATAGCCCTGCTGGCAGCATGCGCAACAATCACATACACGGCAGCTTTTTCACAATCTATCGGGAATAAAGAGATGAAAGAGCTGGAAAGCAGCTTCAAACAGGACGGCAGCTCTACTGCATTGCAAAACATTCTGACAACCAGAAGTGATTTTGATGCTTTGTCTGAAAATATCAGCAAAAGGCAAAGCATGGATGAACACGTTAAATATCAAGTAAATATAGGAAGCATTAATGACCAAAAAAATTCCGGAAGATGCTGGATGTTCTCTTGCATGAACTCTCTGCGAGCAGGTGTGATGAACAAACTTAACGTAGAAGATTTTGATTTTTCTCACAACTTCAATTATTTCTACGATATGCTGGAAAAGTGCAATCTTTTTATGGAGGAGATGATTGAGAATGCGTATAAGCCAATTGATGACAGGGAGGTTGTAAAATATTTGAGCAGACCAATCACAGATGGAGGAGTTTGGAATATTTTTTATGCAGAAGTAACCAAGTATGGCGTTGTACCAAAGGATATTATGCCTGAGACAGCCGTATCTGATAATGACGGGCAGCTGCTGCAAATACTAAAAAAGATTTTGCGCAAGGGAGCATGGGATGTACGTTCAATAGCTGAGAGCGGAGTTAAAAAAGATCTGGCACACAAGGAGATGGAGGAGAAAAAAATCTCCGTGCTTAAAGATGTTTATAGAGTGCTTGCTTTGAGCCTTGGAAATCCGCCAAAAGAATTTGAGTGGCGTTACAAAGACAAAGCCGGAAGTGAGAAAATTTTCAAGGGGACTCCAAAAGAATTTTATGCAAGTATTGCTCCAAAAGACTACAATCCAGATAATTACATAATGATTACCAATGACCCCGGAAAAGAATACTACAAAATTTATGAGGTCAAAAATTACAAAAGCATAATAGAAGGATTCAACTGGACATATCTTAACCTGCCATATTCCGATATTAAAAGCGCAGCGTTAAAATCCATAAAGAACGGAGAAGGGATGTATGTCACGATAGATTCCGATGAGGATGCAGATAAGAGCACCGGAGCCGGGGTCCTGGAAACAGGCCTATATGATTACAGCTCATTGCTTGGAGTAAATATGGAGATGGACCGCAAGTCCATGATTCTTACAAGACAAATCAGCTCCACACATGCAATCCTGCTAATGGGTTGTGACACAGATGCTAATGATGTCCCCACAAAGTGGAAATTTGAAGATAGCTTTGGACTTTCCAGAGGACGAAGCGGTTTTCTTCTAATGTCGGACAAATGGTTTGAAACCTACACGTTCAGGATGGTTGTAAATAAAAAATATCTTGGGGAGAAAGCAGTCAAAGCGCTGGGACAGAACCCTATACTTGTTCCCGTATGGGACTACATGATGTTCTAAATGCTGTAAATGGAATTTAATTTTTACATTTGAGTATTAACTATACACCTTTAGATTAGTAACATATTTAAACAAATACAAAATGAAAAAGATAGCACTACTTACATGCGCCGCTCTACTATGCGGAAGTGCGTTTGCACAAACTATCGGGAATAAAGAATTACAAGAGCTTAAAGGCAGCTTTAAAAATGATAGCTATACCTCTGTAATTCAAAATATCCTAACCACAAACAAAAACATTAAGAGCCTGGCTCTCAATAACAAAGTTAATTCCTCAGTAGATAACTTCTTTAAGTATAAAGTTGATGTTAAGGGAATTACTGACCAGAAAAGTTCCGGCCGCTGCTGGATGTTTGCATCCATGAATGACCTTAGGCCGGCAGTAATGAAGAAGTATAATCTGGACAGTTTTGATTTCTCCCATAACTACAATTATTTCTGGGATATACTGGAAAAATCCAATATGTTTCTGGAAAATATTATAAGAACCGCAAAAGCGCCGATGGATGATAGAGAAGTACTTACCTATTTCCAGTCCCCTATTGGAGATGGCGGCGTATGGAGTTCTTTCTATAATGTGGCAACTAAGTACGGCGTTGTCCCTGCGGAAGTTATGCCGGAGACAGAGCACTCCAACAACACCTCTCAAATGATGAATATTATTACGGAGAGATTGCGCAAGGGAGGCTATGATATTAGAGAAATTGCTGCAAATAAAGGCAAAGCTGCAGATATGGAGAGAGAGAAGATGAATGTTTTAAAAGATGTCTACAGAGTTCTTGCTATTTGCCTTGGAGAACCTCCTGCGGAGTTCACATGGAGATTTTTGGATAAAAACAAAAAGATACAAACCGTAAAGAGCACTCCTGCAGACTTTTTCAAAGGTATTGCCGGAGATAGCTACAACACAGAGAATTACGTCATGATAATGAATGATCCTACAAGAGATTATTATAAGATGTATGAGGTACAGGGAGACCGCAATTTGATAGAGGGCGTAAACTGGATATATCTTAACCTTCCAAATTCCGATATTAAAAAAGCGGTACTTGCATCTATCAAAGCTAATGAAGCCGTTGTATCTTCTTGCGATGTTGGAAAACAGTCAAATACAAAGGCAGGCTCCGGGCTTATGGACCCTGACATATACGATTATAACTCGCTGCTTGGAATAAATCTGACAATGGATAAGAAAGCAAGAATCCTTACCCGCCAGAGCGGTTCATCCCATGCGATGCTTATAGTTGCCTGTGACACAGACGACAATGATGTTCCTGTAAAATGGGAATTTGAAAACAGCTGGGGTGAAGATGCCGGAAATAAGGGTTATCTTACATTTACAGACAAGTGGTTTGACGAGTATATGTTCCGCTTTGTAATTAACAAGAAATACTTGGACAGCAAGGCATTAGAATCCTTAGGGCAGAAACATATCATGCTTCCTATCTGGGATTATATGTTCTAAATCTCTAAAAATCCACAAGATTTAAATTGTGGATTGCTCTGCCGGCGGGCAGAAGATTATTGGTGCGGTTCCCAAGATTCTTAACAAATCCAAGACCCAAGCCATTGTAAGTCAAAAAGATATATCCGTTCGGCATTTGAGATAAAACCAGGGGCCTTTTAGTTAAAAACTGAAGGGCCTCTTCTTTTGTAAGCTCATGCACAGGGAACAAATTATTGCAGCTGCTCTCCTGGCGCAGAGATTCAAAACTCTTAAAATCATTGTTTGACGCAAGGTCAGCATAAGGGACAAAATCCTTCCCCTTTGCAATTGCTATAGCAACTCCGCTCGCCTCTACATTCAAAGATTTTTCCAAAAACATTATATCATCGCACAGCAGCTTTGGATAAGCCTTTACCATCCCGTCAGCTCTTTGCACATATATGTACTTATCTCCCAGCCAATTGCAGTTATTCTCTTTTTTTATCCCGACAGGTGTCTTATATCGTTTGTCTCCGGCGCCTGCAGAATTTTTCCTAAGCACGGCATAAAATTGTCCCTCCCCTCTTGCAATTCCCGGCACAAACTTGGCGGAATCCAAAACTTCAGCATCAAGATTATCGCATATAAAGCGCACATTATCTGAATCTTCCAAATGATTATAAGTACATGTGGAATAGACAAAAATTCCTCCCGCCTTAAGAGCCGGCCAGACATCAGATACAATTTTACGCTGCCTCTCCGCACACTCTTTAACAGCTCTGATGCTCCAACCGTCAATAGCATCATCACTCTTTCTAAACATCCCCTCGCCTGAACACGGGACATCTGCAAAAATCACATCAAAATAATTCGCAAGCTTGCCGAAAGAATCGGGATAATTACTGGTAACCACTACGTTAGAGCGCCCCCATTTTGCCATATTGTCCATCAGCGGAAGCACTCTTTTCTTAATAGCCTCATTTGAAACCAGCAGAGAAGAATCATCCAGCATGGAGGCCAAATGGGTTGATTTGCCGCCCGGGGCTGCACACAAATCCAGGAGTTTAAGACCGGACAACTTCCCATCCGCGGAAGCAGATTCAGATGAATTTGCAGTTAAATATTTTTTAATAATTTCCGGAAACATGCTGCTGGCATCCTGAACATAATATGCCCCGCAATGGAAGTAAGGGTCTGCGGTAAAAGAGATTTTCTTCTTTAAATAAAAACCTGACGGACACCATTTTACAGGAGCATCAAGATTTTCGCCAAAAATTTTTAAGGCAAATTTTTCCTGGAAACTGCCGGGAGAAAAAATAGATTTCAAAGGATTAATCCGCACGCTCACAACATCTTCTCCGTTCTCAAAAGAAGAGAATAGAGACGCGCACTCTCTCTCATCCAAAGATTCACGCATCAAAGAGATAAAATCCTCAGGCAATACTTTTCCTCTGCAATTCATTTAACACACTTCTTTGTCAATAAAATATTTTAGCAGGCTGCTCCTCTGAATTTTCTTGGAGAAACTCCTGCATGCCTGCGGAAAAATTTTCCAAAAAACGATTGGTTTACAAATCCCAGAGTATCAGATATTTGTTTAATTGTCAAAGTGGAAGACGTCAGCAATGCCTTAGCTTCCAAAATTACATATTCATCTATCCACACGCTTGCGGACCTGTTGCTCACGCTTTTAACTAAAAGTGAAAGATATTTAGACGTAATGCACAATTTGTCTGCATAAAAAGAGACAGAATGCTCTCTCCTGAAATTCAATTGCACCAGCTTCACAAAATCTGCAAACAACTCCTCCTGCCTTGTCTTTCTAGTCTCAGGAAGACGGTGCTTGGAAAACATTCCGTACGCCTCATACAACAGAGCCAGGAGAAGATTGCGGGAGATTTCTTTCCTATATGCATTATCCCTCATTTTCAACTTTTTCCAAAGGAATGAATGATACTCTTTAAAGATATTGACCTCCTCCGCACTTAAATCAGTTACGGGATGCTCCTTCACGTACAAGAAGATTGAGAGCTGATTAAAATAAGGAAGCATCTCATTTATAAAATTCTTGGATGCAAGGATATAAATTCCTTTATAGTCTTTGCTCTTTTTGCCAAGCTGGATAATCTGGTCAGGCATTATCAGAACTATCTGATTTTTAGATATCTGATAATCATCAAGGTTTATTCTTAATCTGATGCTTCCGCAAACGCAAAGTCCTACAATTGCAGCATCTATGCGCCCGGGGTCCTTTGGCAGAGGTACTTCTTCCAACGTATTGCAAATTGCAAAATCCGTATCCATAAACTCTATGCCCGGCATGTTGGCAGCCTTTGCCATATAAAATTGAGAAATATTTTCGTTTGCCATAGCTATTCTTTTTTAGACCACAAAAATAGCAACTTTACCCCTAATTATATCAATTATTGGAAAAAAAGGAGAAAATCAAAGAAAATTGGATATAACTACTGCTTGTCCGGGGAGAATTGAGAGATAGCATCTGTCATCTTATCTATCATCTCTTTTATTTTTCCGCCAAACATAGACCTAATCAAAAAGTTCATCTCGGCATCTACTTCTATCCTGAACTTGGTCTTATTTTCCGGGAGCGGGTCCATTAAAAAATTAAGTGTAAAATCAAACGGGAACGCGCCAGATGGCTTAAGAGAAACAAGCTGATTCTCAATCCTCTGAGCCACTTTAAGTCCAAGCTTCATGCCGTTATACTCCCCCTCTATTGTATCTTGCGTTGCAGTAACTTTGCTTTTATATTCTTCCGGCAATTTAGAAGTTATGCCTCTCAAATCTGAGAAAACAGAGTACAGTCTCTCTGCTCCTAAGGGAAGAGTAACCTCTTTACCTACAATCTTTTCCATTAATCTATCGGGATTAAAATATTACTTCTGAACACCCCAGGTGGAAGGACTTATTCTCCACTGCTTAAGAACTTCCAAATCTGACTTCTTTATATACTTCTCAGCTACAGCCTCTTCCAATAATGAGTCATATTGGCAAAGAGTATGAAGTTCTACATCGGCATTCTCAAAAGAGCGGCGCGCTGTATCAAAATTGTAAGAGAAAATGGCAACCATGCCAAGCACAATTGCGCCGGCCTGATGCAAAGCGGTGACGGCAGAAAGGCTGCTCTGCCCCGTAGAAATCAAATCCTCTACAACTACAACCTTCTGATTCTTCTCTATTTCACCCTCTATTTGAGATTTTGTGCCATGATCTTTTGGTTTAGGACGCACATAGATAAACGGCTTATCAAGAGCCTCAGCCACCATCATTCCATAGGCAATTGCACCTGTAGCAACTCCGGCTATAACATCCACATCTTTAAAGTTATCGTTGATGACTTTCACAAAAGAATTACAAACGACCTTCCTCTCAGAAGGATAAGAAAGCATTTTTCTATTATCGCAGTATATTGGTGATTTCCATCCGGATGCCCATGTAAACGGGTGCTCAACATCTAATTTGACAGCCTTAATTTCCAGCAGCTGCTTTGCTATGGTCTTTTCTACGTTATCCATAATATCCTAATTACAATTATCTTTGCTACAAATATAACAAAAAAGAGTCTAAAGGCTTAACGCACATGTACAATATCTTCTTCAATAATAGAATTTTAACAATTTGCACTCCAAAGGAAGAGGCGGCAAATGACATCAACGCAATTTTATTCCACCCCTCTGAAAATTTTGATTTTTCAACCATTCCGGACATAATGGAGAAGAATGAAAAATTCAATCATTTTATCATCCCGACAGATAAAGCTAATCAGGAAGCCACCTTCAACAAAATCTTTTCAAAAATGACACATGTAAATGCCGCAGGAGGCCTTGTAACCAACAAGAAGGGAGAGTGTCTGATGATATTCCGCCGCGGAGTCTGGGATTTGCCAAAGGGATGGCAGGAGAAGGGAGAAGATATCAAGAAGACCGCAACAAGGGAAGTAGAGGAGGAGACCGGAATTAAAGCAAAGCGCGGAAATCTTTTGTGCATTACCCATCATACATACCACATGGGCAAGAAATTTATCATTAAGCATACCAGCTGGTATGCAATGAGTTATGACGGCAAATCAACACCGGCCCCTCAGACAGAAGAGGAAATAACAGAGTGCAGCTGGATTAAGAGAAGCAAAATAAAAGAGTGCCTGAAGAACTCCTATCTGTCAATAGCAGAAGTATTTAAATCTGCAGGAAAAATTTAATGCCGCAGAAAAAATTTAATAATAAATCTATCTCAAATCAATTGTTTTGGACCCCTTGCGCGGAGTGACTGATACTCTGCCCAGAAGGGAGCTGTCGGGAGCTGAATAGTTAGTAATAGTAGTTACAACCTTCTCCCCTTTCTTTGAAAAGATAACTATCTCTTTTAACACAGTATTGCTGCCACTGCCTGTTACATAGATATTTATATACTTGCAGAATTTATTCCCCGGCAAAGACATCCTCACCATTACGGCAAGTTCTCCGTTAGAAGTTTTTGCCTGCACCGGACTGGAAAACATCCCGGAATGCTTGTTAATGAAAATAGCAAAGGGATTTGACGCAGGGTCTTCATCATTGGAGTTAAACTTTTGAATATAGTACTCGTCCGATTTTACATTGTACATTGTAAGAACGGAACCTTCATAATCATACTTTGCAAAACCGCTGATATCCAAATAACATTTCTTATTATTTGCTATAAGCCAGCCATTATGGGAGTAGCTGTTTTTGCCCAGCCTGCCCCCTATTTTAAACTCAATTTTCCTGGAACTTCTAACAAATGCAGCAGCATCCGCAGCCACCTGCGAACCGCTTTTGTCTTTTGCGCAAACATCAGGCGCATAGACAATTGCAGCGCCTATTGTGAGCGCTGCAAATATGAATATTTTTAATATGTTTTTCATTTTCAAAAGAGGACTATTAACTATACTCTTTTTTTATCTCTTCCAATTTATCATCCAATGATATCAAATCCGGTACCAAAACTTGTCTTGGCTTGCTGCCATCGGCAGGACCAACAATGCCCGCCTTTTCCAGCTGGTCAATTAGTCTGGAAGCCCTGTTGTATCCAAGATTCATTTTTCTCTGAATCAGAGAGGCAGAAGCCTGTCCGCTGATTACCATCAATCTTGCGGTATCATCAAATAATTCATCTCTTTTTCTCAAATCAGTCTCACCTACCTGGACTGAGCCCTGTCCGCCGCCATCCTCATCATCTTCCTGCACTTCAGGCAAATATAGAGCGCTTGCATATCCTACCTGTCCGGAAATAAAGTCCACAACTTTCTCAACCTCTTTTGTATCTATGAGAGCACACTGAATTCTCACAACATCGCTGCCCGTTGCAAACAACATATCGCCGCGTCCAATCAGCTGATTAGCACCGGTTTCATCCAATATAGTCCTGGAGTCAATTGAAGAGCGGACCATGAAAGCTATACGAGCCGGGAAGTTTGCCTTTATATTGCCGGTTATGATAGTTGTCGTAGGTCTTTGAGTTGCAATGACCAAATGAATTCCGGTTGCACGCGCAAGCTGAGCAAGTCTGGTAAGAGGTATCTCTATATCTTTTCCTGCAGTCAGAAGCAAATCTCCGTACTCATCTATAACAACCACAATATAAGGAAGATATCTGTGTCCCTTTAAAGGATTAAGTCTTCTCTGCAAGAACTTCTCATTATACTCCTTTATATTTCTGACACCCGCTTTTTGCAAAAGTTCATAACGGCTGTCCATCTCTGAACACAAAGAGCGCAACGTGTAAACTACTTTTTTTGTGTCTGTTATGACAGCATCATCAGAATCAGGAAGCTTTGCCAGGAAGAATTTTTCAAGTTTTGAATAGAGAGAAAGTTCTACCCTCTTTGGATCTACAAGAACAAACTTAACTTCTGAAGGATGCTTTGTATATAAAATTGAGGCAATAAGAGCGTTAAGTCCAACGGACTTTCCCTGGCCTGTCGCACCTGCAATAAGAAGGTGCGGCATCTTTGTAAGGTCAAACGTATATACCTCATTTTTAATAGTTTTACCTATCGCGACAGGTAATTCATACTTCGCCTCTTTGGTATCAGCCTCCTTTCTTTGAGCCAGCAAATACTCAAGACATGAAAGCATGGAAACTATGCTAGGTTTCTCATTCGCAACTTCTATTCCAACAGCATTAGTACCCGGCAATGTAACAACTCTAACTCCATGAGCAGCAAGGGAGAGCTGAATGTCCTCCTCCAGCTTCTTAATCTGGGAGACTCTAACGCCCGGTGCCGGAACTATCTCATACAGAGTAACTGTAGGACCTATGCGAACAGAAATTTTTGTGATTCCTATCTTATAATTAGAAAGAGTGCTAACAATTTGCCTCTTATTTCTCTCCAATTCATCTTTGGAAACCTCATACCACTTATCCTTATAACTCTCCAGCAAATCAAGCGAAGGAGCCTTATATCTAGGGAGTTCCAGCCGCGGATCAAATAGAGTTTTAAGTTCTCCTTCTGTGTAATGTCCGGCAAGTCCGGCCTCATTGCCGCCGGTTACCTCCATCTCAACATCGTCAGGCTCATTAGCTTCAGGCTCAGGAACGCTCTGTTTCTCAACCACTTCATTTGCAGGAGCAGCTGTAAAAGGAGCTGCTGCAGGTTTAACCGTATTATCAACAAGACTAATCTCAGGTTCAGGTCTCCCGCCGTTTGTTTTTGCTCCGGCAGCATCTTCTTCCGTTTCCGTTTCAGCCTCCTCGCTCTCAGTACCATCATCCTCCTCAGCATCAGCCTCTCCGCCATCTCCGCTCTCTTCTTCAGATTGTTCAGAGCTGTCGGGATTATTCTCAAACGGAGCCTTTGCAGTATCAACCACCTTTGTCCCGACGTCAGAAATTCTATCTCCAATGCGCTTGATGTAGCTTCTGTTAATCATTATCAACCAGCCAATTGTAGCAATAACCAGAATAACGGAAGTACCCGGAACTCCCACCATTGTCTTAAGCCAGTTGTTTATATAATAGCCGTATGAACCTCCCGCACCTGTCCCAAACCATCTGTCAATACCTGTAAAGGAGAAGATGAATGAGAACACAACAGAGATTAGAATACATCCGAAAATTGTAACAAAGAAAAGCCGCATTAGCTTGACTTTCTTTATCTTAAGACAGAACAGCGCAACTCCAAAGAAGAAAAACGGAATAATAAATGCTCCAAGTCCGAACAATTTAGAGACAAGGAAATTGGCCCAGTACAGTCCAATTTTTCCGCCGCCGTTTTCTACATCTATCAGAGAATTAAAAACATCATCATTAGAAAAAACGCTCTGGTCTTGCGCCCATGTAAAAATGTATGATATAATTGCAATAAGCGTGTAAACAGCTATTGCTAAGGAGACTAGACCGCAAATAAGATATATGCCATCCTTTTTTTGAGGAACGGCAAGCTCTTGTTTTATCTCCTCTTCTTCTCTCTTTTTTTTGCTTAATCTCATTACTGCTGATTATTTTTCTTCCACTTTTTTCCTCCCTGCTTTCCCTTCTTATGGGGGCCGGAATTTCTATTGCTGTTCTGATTGTTGCCGCTTCTCGGATTGCGGGCATTGCTATCCACCTGCCCCATACCAATGTGAATATCAGAAGGTACCGTTATTTGTCCGCCGGACAACATATGAATATCCGCATAAATAGTCTCCTCGGAAACAGAGTCTTTATTCCAAATTAAGTACTGCTGCTTCATATAAGAAGCAATCACCTTAATCATGTACTTCTTAACCTCATCATCAGGTCTGGAAGCTATCAAGTCTATCATATTCTGGATATTGCGGCCATAGCAGGCAGCTCTTATAGGCTTCTTCTGGAGCGGAATAGCATTTGGTTTGGTCCCGATAGTTTCCCTGGTAGGAATTGGATATGGAGAATCTATATCAATTTTAAAATCTGAAATTATCTGCACATGATCCCAAAGCTTATGCCTAAAGTCCACAATATCTCTCAATTGCGGGTTTAGCGTTCCCATAACTGCAACAACAGCCTGAATCTGTTCATCCCTTTTCTTCTTATCCGGAATGGCAGTTACATAGTCAATCATGTCCTGCACATGTCTCCCGTACTCCGGCATAATTAGCTTGGGTCGCTGAGTATTATAATCTTTATTATCCATAATTTCTTCAAATATTTTTCTTGCCGTTCTCTACAATTTTCTGCAGCTTGCTCCTTAAATCAGAAGGACTTAGCGGCTTTACAATATAATCGTTTGCACCGCAGGCATACAATTTTTCCTCAACCTCCGGCAACGCATAAGCTGTGGCAGCTATAATAGGAATATCCTTATCAATTTTTCTTATCTCTGTAATAGCCTGGAAACCATCCATCACAGGCATTTTAACATCCATGATGATAATGTCAGGCTTCTCCTTCTTATGCATTTCAACAGCCTCCAGGCCGTTGGCAGCATGTACAAGTAAATAGTTGTTCTTTAAGATAGATTCAAACAAGAAATAATTAGCAGAATCATCCTCCGCAACTAAAACCTTTGGCATCCCGCCGTTAAAAGGTTTCTTAACCTCTACGTCCTCCGCCTCGGTCTCCATAATTATGGTACTCTCTTTATCAGATGATTCATAAGGTATTGTAAACCAGAATTTTGAACCCTTATTCAATTCTGATTCAGCCCCCAGTTCTCCCCCAAATTCCTTAACAAGGATTCTGCATATTGTAAGCCCGAGGCCGGTGCCGGCGACTGTCCTGTCCAGCCTGAAAAAATCATCAAAAATTGATTTAAGATTTTCAGCTGAAATGCCCTTGCCCGTATCCTCTACGTAAAAGTATAACTTATCGCAACCCTTTACCTTAAAGCCAACATTAATGCTTCCCTGCTCCGTATAATGAATGGAATTTGAGATTAAATTATTGATAATCTTTGTGATACGCTTAGATATTGTATTGATGACAAAAGGTCTTCCATACCCTCCCTTGTAATTTAATGTAACCTTGTCGCTTTTAATCTGAGAGCGGTTTACAAAGATAAGTTCATTAAGCAAAGCATCAACATCCACCGGCGCAGGTATATTAACATCCTTGCCCGTAGAAATATTAATAATATCCTTTAAATCAGATAGAAGCAATCTGGTCTCAGCACTTTTCATAACAAGTTCATGAGCATAAGTCTCCCTCTCTTCAGAATCAGAGGAAGTCACCAGCAGGTTGGAAAACTCTGTAATAATATTAATCTTGTTCTCCATCTTTCTGCATGCGGCATAAAGGAGGGAGAAGAAATCTTTCTCAGAATCAACCAGCTCAGAGCGCCTATTTCCGGGTGTATTTGCCATCTTAATTTGAGTTAAATCATACCCTACAAATTTAACCCTTTTTTCTTATTGTATGTAGTTTTTTAATAAATTTGCCAACAAAATAATAGTTTAATAATGGGCAAGAAAGCAACCAGTTATTTGTTTTACTGCATCTCTATTGTAATCACAATATTGCTTGCCGCAGCAACAATTTTATCTGCCAAAACAGGGCACTTTATACCGCAGAATCACCCCTTCATATCCATGCTGGGGCCATTCCTGATAATATTAATATCCGCAGATATTTTATTTCTTATCTATTGGATTGTAAGGCTTAAATGGGTTGCCGTTTTTCCTCTGCTTGCCATAGTTTTCAGCCTGACATATACTGCTGCAATTTATTATCCCGCAAACAATTGGCCAATTGCCAAAAAACTGCAAAAGACAAATATTACAAAAAATATATCCGTCGCGACAGATAACAAAACACCTCTAAATCTTAAAGTTGCCACTCTTAATACAGGTGAATTTGGAGGAGAGGGACTAATAAAAAATGTCAGGAGTTCCTCCGATTATTTTTGCGGAAGGAAAGGGATTCCAATGGCAGATGCAATCCATTATGCCCCGGACTCCAAGCCATCATCTCCTGTTGACATTTTGTGCCTGGAGGAGTATGCAGAGGGTTGGGATTTTGGCAGAGACAGTATCAAAAAATGCTTTAGCTCAATGCCTTACAGCTGTTTTGACAACAAGGGAGACAGACTTGTAGATATGGCTATCTTTAGCAAATACCCGATAAAGAGATATTGCTTTGCAAGATTTCCGGAATCAAATTACGGTTTTATTTATGCAGATATAGCTGTTGACAGCACCAGAACAATCCGCGTAATTGCAGTGCATTTAGAATCAACCGGAGTTAGCGATGTTGCGGCAAATGTTGCTTATGCAGAGAGTACAAACCAGCAATACAGCAGGACAGAAATGTTCACAAAACTTACTGATAAACTTAAGTTTAGCTCCGCTTTGCGCGGACGCCAGACAGACATAATCTGCAACATTGTAAAGAAATCTCCGTATCCGGTTCTGCTGATGGGAGACTTTAATGACACTCCAAATTCTTATGCTTATGTTAATTGCACAAAACTTTTAACGGATACATTCAGAGAGTGCGGCAAAGGCTACGCCTATTCATACAGACATTTCAAGAAAGTTTTCCGCATAGATTATATATTCCACTCTCCTGAGTTCAAGGGAGTTAACTATTTCTCTCCCGACGGTCCGTGGAGCGACCACAATGCGGTTATAGCGGAGTATCAGTTGCTTTAGGAATAGAGAAGCTGAAAGTTGAGCCCTTTCCCTCTTCAGATTCAAACCAGATTTTCCCTCCAATCTTATCCACAAAATCCTTAACAAGGATAAGTCCAAGGCCTGAGCCCTCTTCATTTGCAGTTCCAAATGTTGTAAAGTGAGCATCTTGCTTAAACAATTTATCCTGTCCTGCCTTGCTTATTCCAAGTCCGTGGTCAGCAACATGAACAATTGCAAAACCGTCGCTATCTTCTGTAGTGACATCTATGCTAGTTCCTTTGTTACTGTACTTTATAGCATTGCTCAGCAAATTCCTCATTATGGTCTTCACTATGTCAACATCAGTCCTGACAGTGACATGCACATCGCTCTTATATGTGATTTGAATCTCTTTAAGCTGAGCGTTCAACTTAAAGATTTCTACGATATCGTCCAAAATATCAACTACGTCAATATCCAGATATACAATATTTAACTTGCCGGTCTGGCTCTTTGTCCACTTCAACAAATTGTCCAGCAAACTAAAAGTATCCTCAGCAATATGATTTGCTTCCTTCATCAGCTGAAACATTTCGTCACCTATGCTCTCCGGTACCAATGTGGTAACCAGCATGTTAAGCACCATCTTTATGGAACCTAGAGGAGACCTCAAATCATGCGCAATAACAGAATACAATTTATCTCGGCCGCTGATTGTGCTCTTTAATTCATCTGTTTGCTGCTCAATAATTCTCTTTGCGGCAACCAATGAAATCTGGTGAGTCAATCTTATAATCAGCTCCTCTCTGTTGAAAGGCTTTGTTACAAAGTCATTTGCACCAAGTTTAAATCCTTTAACAATATCGGCAGGCGAATTAAGCGCCGTTAGGAAAATTATTTGGACATCCTCAAACTCAGGCATTTTCTTAATCTTCTCCGCAACCTCAAAGCCGCTCATTCCCGGCATCATTACGTCCAACAAGATAACATCAGGCTTCTCTATCGGGAGCTTATTAATAGCATCCTCACCGCTTGTAGCAGTAACTATTTTATAACCCTCTCTGGAAAGCAGAGCTTTAAGCAGAATAACATTTGCAACAACGTCATCCACAACCAAAATTTTAAATTCCGCCGGATTGATATTCATAACACAACTTTTTTATCGTATAACTTTTAACAAGTCACCCGCTTGCAAATTTACTAATTATCCCTATCTCTTAGATAATAACTTTTCAAAATATGCAATTGTTTTCTTTAACCCCTCTTCCAAAAGTATATCTGGATTATAATCTATAGTCTTCTGAGCCAATGTAATATCAGGCTTTCTCTGTTTGGGGTCATCTTGAGGAAGCGGCTTCATCACAATCTTTGACTTTGAGCCAGTCATCTCAATGACCTTCTGCGCAAGCTGCAAAATTGTAAACTCATGAGGATTTCCAAGATTAATCGGACCAATAAAGCTGTCGGGAGTAGCCATAACTCTTATCATCCCTTCTATCAGATTATCAACATACTGGAAGCTTCTTGTCTGAGAGCCGTCACCATAAATTGTAATATCGTCACCCTTCAATGCCTGAACTATGAAATTGGAAATCACCCTCCCGTCATTCATATCCATGTTAGGCCCGTATGTGTTGAAAATCCTGATAA
This sequence comes from Bacteroidales bacterium, assembly GCA_022647615.1. NCBI lineage: Bacteria > Pseudomonadati > Bacteroidota > Bacteroidia > Bacteroidales > Bacteroidales bacterium. The sequence goes on along the minus strand of JALCKZ010000001.1, from coordinate 1,349,728 downwards.
TCTTTACTCTAAGCTTGTACTGCATAAAATAATCCATGCAGAAAGTCTCCGCAACTCTCTTCCCTTCATCATAGCAGCTGCGAGTTCCTATTGGATTTACATTGCCCCAATATGTCTCTTTCTGAGGATTTTGCGTAGGGTCACCATATACCTCGCTGGTAGATGCCTGCATAATCTTTGCGTGATTATCTTGCGCCAGCTGAAGCATATTTAAAATTCCAAGAACGGAAGTTTTAGTAGTCTTTATCGGATCATATTGATAGTGAATTGGAGATGCCGGACAGGCAAGGTTATAAATCTCATCAACGTCTGTGTGAAAAGGGTTTACAACATCATGTGTAACAATCTTGAACTTTGGATTATCCAAAAGTCCCGCAACATTGTCTCTAGAACCCGTAAAGAAATTATCCAGACATAAAACATAATTTCCCTCCTCCACAAGTCTCTTGCAAAGATGTGATCCAACAAAACCGGCTCCGCCGGTCACTAAAACTTTTTTTAACATATTGATAAAGAATAAGTTTAAGTATTCAAACGCGCACCACACGCGCAGACACTTCCATTCCGCAAAGTTACAAAAAATATCTGCTATGCCCTTTTAGCACGCTCCCAGGTACCTGAACCCCTCTTCTTCCTCAAGTACGCTATTCCTTTAAACACACAGATATTCATAAACATAAAATAATAACAGACGTAAGGTATTTTACTTTTCTTACCCTGTTTAGAGAGGATTGCCCCGTACAGCGCCAAATCATAAAACAACAGCTGCAATAAAAGTATTACAGGATATATCAAAGGATGCCAGCCATTTACAAGTATAATAGCAATGTTAAGAGGAAACAGCAGCAACAATGCAAAAGGAGTAACCGTCCATCTCAGCACTCTGTGAGAAATATATTCAAAACTCAAAGTACCATACTTAAAAATATTTAGCAGAGGTTTTAGCATCCCGACAGATTGTATTCCCCCCGCCGCGATTCTTACTTTTCTCTTGGACTCCTCGGCAATGCTGGCAGAGGTTCCCTCGTGGACATAAGCCTCTGGACAATATGCTATAACATAGCCTTTTAGCAACACTCGCATGGATATTATAAAGTCATCCAATAACACTCCTTCCGGCAACGTTTCAAACAAATCTTTCCTTAACGCAAACAATCCTCCATCTGCACCCATGGCAGAACACAAACGGCTGTCATGATCTTTTAAGAATGATTCATACTTCCAGTAAATACCCTCTGTTTCAGCAGCATCCTTAACACGCTCCCCACTATTCCCAGCCTGCATATTCTTATTATTTTCATCAATACCACTTCCGGCATTGCCCACTCTTTTTTCTCCAGACACACAACCAACCTTTGGATTATTAAACTCCTTAACTATCTCTTTTACAGCATTTTTATTAATCATTGTATTTGCATCTGTAAACACAACTATAGGGGTCATAACATATTTAATTCCTCTGCACAAAGTAGCGCCCTTTCCTTTTCTCTCCTCAAATGCCTGAACTTTAACATTCTGCAAATTATGGTCATTAATGTATTTCGTTAAAAGAGGAACCGTCCTATCCGTACATCCGTCAGTTGCCCACAGCACATTTAGCTTATCAGCAGGATAATCCAAAGCCATGCAATTGTCCATTTTATCCACAACAACCGCCTCCTCATTATAAGCAGCAATCAAAATTGTCACCTCCGGAAGCATCTTGCTATCAGCAGATAAGCTGTCGTGAGGCTTGCCATGCTCTTTAATTTCACAAGCATCCACACCACAATTCCATAGCCGATGTAAGTGTAAAAAACTACAAATACCAGTATCCAAAAAATATTCTCATAGCTATTCACTTATGTTAATCTTTAATGCCAAGCTTCTGTTTAACAGAGGTTTTTATATTATAGGCGCAATTAAAAAACGGATGCAGAATATGGGAGAAGTGACTCAAAAAATAATACACTCTGTCACTTGTATTCCTGCACTTATTTTTGCTCCAAAATTCTTTCATCAACTTAATGAATTGGAAATCACCTATTGCAACAGCCAATTTGAAAATTCTATTATACATGTGATAATGCACTTCCGTAACCAACTCTGGCTTAGCATTATACAGCACCATACACTCATCTTGGGTTTTAATGAGTCCTCTCAAAAAATTGTACTTTTTCTTTAAGGTTGGCGTGTGGCTGGCACTCTCCCCCAGGACTCTATAAACACAAGTGACTTTGTCTATGTACTTTATTTTTTTTAGGGCTAGGAAATAAAGCATTATTCTGTATGTGGTATCAACATATCTGGTACTAAGCGCGGGTAAATCACAAGTTCTAAAAACCCATGAACACGGAGCCAGGTAAAGGGTATGTATTAAATGCAGACGGAATGTAGGATGTAAAAAATTTTCTCTTTCATAATTGTTATCTCTGAAAGAACCGTCAACCTGAAATAATGTTTTATAATCTGTATATGTCAAAGAATAGTCCGGATTTGCCTCAAGAAAATCCACTTGAGACTGCAGCTTGTATGGATCAATCCAATAATCGTCACCTTCACAAAGTGCTATGTATTTGCCTTTTACACGGTTAAAGTTATTAGAATAGCTTACAGGTATTCCTTTAGAATACTGATTCTCTTTATGATATATTGGTTTTATTATATCAGGATAATTCTTTTCATATTCTCTAATTATATCCGTGGTACCATCAGTAGAGCAATCATCATTAACAAGTACTTCAAACCTAAAATTTGTTTTTTGAGAGACAAACCCATCTAAAGTTTGCCGTACAAACTTCACCTGATTGTACACTAGACAAGAGATACTTACAAGAATATCATTACCCTCTGCCATATAACGTTATTTTTTACAATTTTTTTTAATAGAATCTATAACTCTCTCAACATCAGAATCTGACAAATCATGATGCATAGGGAGACAAATCACAGTGTCTGCCAATTTTGTTGCAACAGGCAAATTAGAAGGAGTTGCAGAAGGTAGCCCCCTATATGTGGAAAAAGTGCTAATCAGAGGATAAAAATATCTTCTGCCAAAAACATTAAACTTTTTCATTCCTTCATACAGAGCATCTCTTGAGACTCCAAATTCTTTTTCATCAACAAAAATTGGAAAATAAGCATAGTTATGCCTAACACCCTTCATATCAGACATATATCTAATGCCACGAATATCTTTGAGTTCTTCACGATATATTTTTGCGACTGCTTTTCTTCTCTCTATTGCAGCATCAACCTGTCTTAAATTCAACAAACCGTAAGCAGCCCTAGCTTCATCCATTTTTCCGTTGATACCTGGCCCAACAACAGTAACTTCATTTGCAAAACCAAAATTTTTCAGAAATTCAATTCTTTGTTTTGTCTCTTTATTGTGGCTAATAAGCGCCCCTCCTTCAAAGGTACTGAACACCTTAGTAGCGTGGAAACTAAGCGTTGACAAGTCACCTTCATTTAATATAGATTTCCCATTTACTTTTACGCCAAAGGCATGAGCCGCATCATATATAACTTTCAATCCGTACTTATCAGCAATCGCCTTAATTTTTTTTGTTTCACAAGGATTCCCATACACATGAACCGGAAGAATTGCAGTAGTCTTAGGGGTAATTGCAGCCTCTATTTTATTCGGATCCAAATTACCTGTAACAGGGTCAATATCAACAAACACTGGCTTAATACCATTCCACCAAAGCGCATGTGTCGTAGCAACAAAACTATAAGGCGTAGTAATGACCTCCCCCGTAATTTTCAAGGTTTGCAAGGCGGCAAGAATTGGCAGAGTTCCATTAGTATAAATTGAGAGATATTTAACTCCAAGATATTTACATAATTCAACTTCAAATTTCTTATGGAAGTCTCCGTTATTAGTTAGCCACTTGCTCTCCCAAATCTTTTTTAAAGATTGTTCAAACAACTTCAAGTCTGGTAATAATGGGCTAGCAACCAGAATTTTACTATTATTCAACTTCTTCATTTTTGTTATTTTTTTTCAAATATGATAGTGCCAATCCTTTAAGCTCAACATATTGCGGCTGTTTAATCCATGTGTATATAAAATGGAACAAAGCACAACCTCCTATAGCCTGTATCACCAATTGCGCATAACAACTTATAGGTATAAATTGCACGCATAAAATGACAGCAGAAATGGCCGAGGCAATTCCCAATACTGGAAGAAAATCTCTCATTTCTTCCCAAAAAGAATAGCCAAGAAGCTTATTTTCTCCCCAGCAATTTACATATAGAGATATGATAGATGTAAATATTTTCACTACTAGCATTGCCTTGATACTCACAAAAATACCAACAACAATAGGCGCTATGGATATTGCCCTCTTTATATACTCCAAATGAAGTACCCAATCGCTCCTACCTTTTACTTGAAGTACATTTAAATTTATTGCATGTAAAGGGAAAAACATTGCAATAAAACATAATAATTGCATATATGGAATAGTGGCAGCCCACTTGGCTCCTAGCAATGAAAGAACAAGAGGCTTTGACATGGCAGCCAGAAAAAGGCATAGACTTACGGAGATTAACATAACACTTCTGTATACCCTTACAAAAGCACCTTTTAATCTAGGTTTGTCATCCTGTAACATGCTAAGGGATGGAAATGTAGCACGTTGCACAGCATACGTGTAATTCAAGGAGAGGAAATTTGTGAACTGTTCACCTCTTGTGTAAAGCCCTAACTGTTTGGAACTATAGAATTTACCAATAACAATATATGAAGCATTATCAAACAACATGCTAAGTATGCCAGAAGCCAGCAATTTAGATCCAAAACCGAACATGTCCTTACAACTCTTCATTGAAAAACCGCTGGTTGAAAAAAGGAAGGCCGGACGCCATGAGCATAGCACCCACAACAGCAAGGTATTAACAAACTGTTTTATTATTTGCTGCCACACCAAACTCCATACGCCATAACCTTTTACAGCAAGAAAGATGGCAATAACTCCACCCACGAATGTAGAAACAATATTTGCTATTGATTGCCGCTTAAAATCCACATCCCTTGTTAAAACCACAATTTGAACAAGTCCTATTGCATTTATAATCAAAGTTGTAGCAACAGCTCTTGTAACAGGCACCAGCAAAGGCATGTTATAAAACTTTGCAATTGGCCCTGCAAGCAAAAACAAAATAATAAAAGCTATTACACTTATTCCGACATTAAAATAAAAGAGAGTATTATAATCAGAAACTGTTACCTCTTTTTTCCTAATTAGTGCATTTGAAAAACCACTATCAATAAACGCATTGGAAACAGCAATAAATACTGCAATCATGCCCAAAATGCCATATTGCTGAATGGTAAGTATTCGCGCAAGTACGATACCGACAACAAAAGAAATAACTGCGGCTACAACGTTGCCTATAAGACTCCACTTTGCCCCGTCAAAAGTTTTTAGTGTTAATTTTTCTGTGTCAGCCATTTAAAAACAACCCTTAAATACAAACTATGCTTTGACCCATTTCTTTAATTGAGCATCATATTTCTTTATAATCTTTGCAGGTACCCCCGCTACAATGCAGAATGGCGGAACATCCTTAGTGACAACACTTCCCGTCCCAACAAGAGCATGTTTGCCAATAGTGACGCCCTGGTTAATTACCACATTTCCGCCTATCCAGGCATCATCTTCTATTGTTGTCAATTTAGTTCCAACACCTTGCAGGGATATAGGAATATTTACGTCTTCATAATTATGCCACATTCCAAACACTAAAGAGCCGTTTCCAACAATAACATTATCACCTATTTTTACCGGACCAACTATTGTAACACCGCTTGTAATCATTGAGTTATTTCCAATTATAACATCCCCTACGCCGTTATTAATTGTTGTCCATGACTCAACTATGGAACGATTCCCAAGAACAAATTTTTTAGACGGAATCAAATCAAGACGAGCGCTGTGCCTTATCACAGAACCACGCCCTCTCTTAATAAAAAAAGGATTCACAAACACTCTCGCCCACCATCTTGGACGGCAAGTAAGCTCATTAGTAAGAAGCCAATGAATAAATTTCTTTAATTTTGGTTTGTCGTCTAACATTATCTAATTCCTCCAAAATATCTGGACAAAGCAAAGGCTGTCATTTTTCTTACTCTTGCATAAGTATATGAAAGCTTGCAATATACGTTGTGTATTTTCTTTGCTTTCCCCTTTAAAATTTCTTTTGCAAAATCTCTATCCTGAATTCCGTAAACTCTCATTTCATAACCGCTCATTCTTCTTATTGCGTTGGCCTCAATCGTATTATCAAAGAAATCAGAATCACGCCCTCTCACTCTTTCCATTGCAAGCTGGAAGTAATAATCATTTACAATAGAAACCTTGTAGGTCTCAGGATTGGCAGATTCATTTCTACCCATTCTATACCTGTAAATGAACCTGTTATAATCATATCCTTTAAATTTCTGACAAAAAATGGCGCAGAAAACATAATCTGATGTAGGATAAAATTCCTGATTGAAACCTCCCAAAGACTCAACTTTTTCCTTGTTAAACAAACATCCTATGCTGCGGGTTGGAAAGTAATAAGTAAAATCTCTTAGCCTCATCCTGCATATTCCACCTTTCAACTTATAATAAAATTTATCGGTCACATAAGTGCATTCATGCCCATCTACATCCATAATTGAATGACGAGAACTAAGCATGTCAATATCCGGCCTTTTTGCCACTACACCCATTACAGAAGAAAGATAATCTGGAGTGAGCATATCGTCATCATGGAGTATAGTAACCCACTTGGTTCTAGAGAGTTTGAAACATCTGTTCATGTTCCCAAACATACCCAGATTCTCAGCATTCTTGTAATACTTTAGTTTAGGGTTATCAATTGCACAAACAATTTTTTCAGTTTCAGTATCTCTCTCAGGGTCATTATCAACCACTACAACTTCATAGTTATCAAAATCTTTCTGAGCAAGTGCAGAATCAATTGCACATTTAATAAACTCTGGCCTCTTGTAGGTAGGGATAGCAATAGTCACAGCAGGGGCAACAGATGAGATATCCCCTTTAACTAACAAAGAGTTAACACCTTCATCTTTTGCAAATGAATCTACGTACTTAAAAAAATCTGTTTTATCATTTACTTTTCCCATAAAGTAAAGATTTATAAATTAAATACTTATAGCCCGATAATCAGTTTCTATTCAGACCTGCATCTGCCTTAAAAATTTCCATACCACTGTGCATATCTATTTTTGCCATCCACCCAAGAACATCTTTATTCTTCTTAACCGGGGCAATGGCATGCATAATATCAAACTTTCTATATGGAAGTCCTCCCCAATTTGCATTAATTTTTTTACCAAAAACTTCCTCCATAATCTGCGCAACCTCTCTAATACTGTGACCCTCACCTGTTCCAAGATGAAATTCCTCAAAAGGATTGTTCAGCAAATCAATCTTCTGCAATAAATTCAAATAAAAATCGGCAATATCGTCTACATGAATAAAATCTAGCACCTGCTCTCCCTTGCTGAATGCAACTTGCTCTTTGGCGTCCATTGCATCTACCATATAATCAATAACTTTCTTATAGTCATTTTTTCTGCCGTAAGGAGAATAAAGAATAATATTTATCCATTTTCTTCCAGACAGATTTGTAAAATACTGGATTATAGACCTTTCTGCCGTTTTAGTTGCAGAGTAAAGATTTGCCGGGAAATATTTGCCGTCACCATAAAGGAATTCAGTGAACGTCCCGGTATTTACAAAATACTTGCAATCAGTATCTTGGAGAGCAACCAAAAGCTCTGTCGTGAAAAGTAAATTACTGTTCACCAAATTTACAGCAGTAGAATCATCATACTTGGTGGAGAAAAAAGCCGCCAGATGAATTACAATATCAGCATTGAAATTTTTAACTTCATCTTTCCAGCTCTCATCCTGCAAAGAGATGATTCTTAAATCTATATCTCCAAACAAACGATGCGCTTTCTCCTCATTTCTCACAAGCAACGCAATGTCCTTAACTCCATTATTGTGTAAATAAGGAATCAAGGTTTTACCGACAAAACCTGTTGCGCCCGTTATGAGAATTTTCTTATCCATATTACCAAACTTTCCAAGGGGCCTTCTCCTCATCCCACATTTTATTCAGCTCATTATTGTCTCTCAAAGTATCCATTGGTTTCCAGAAACCACTATGCTTGTACGCATGCATCTGATGTTCAGCCACTATCCTTTGCATAGGCTCTCTCTCAAACATCTCGCTGTCTCCCTGCAAGTAGTTGAACACTTGAGGTTCGCACACAAAGAACCCTGCGTTTATCCATGTACCGGAGGCGGCAGGTTTCTCCATAAAGCTCTGCACGTTTCCGTTATCTTCAATGTCCAAAACGCCCAATCTTCCCGCAGGCTGGTACGCAGTAAGCGACAGATATTTGCCACTTTTATTGTGCTCTTCTATTGTCTTCTTAATATCTATATTTCCTACGCCATCTCCGTATGTAAGAAGAAACCGCTCGTTTCCAATGTACTTCTGAATTCTTTTAACACGTCCGCCCGTCATTGTATTTACTCCGGTATCAACCATCGTAACTTTCCAATTTTCTGAGTGATTATCTAAAATCTCAACGCTATTATCAGCCAGATTAACAGTCATATCGCAGTTATGGCGGAAGTAGTTTGCAAAGTACTCCTTAATGACATATTGCTTGTATCCGCAGCATATAACAAAATCATTTATTCCATAATGGCTATAAATTTTCATGATATGCCAAATGATTGGTTTTCCGCCAATTTCAACCATCGGCTTTGGGATTACATTAGTAACCTCACTCAATCTTGTTCCAAAACCGCCTGCCAGAATTACTGCTTTCATATAGCTTAGATTTTAATTATCAAAGTGTTCTCGCAAATATACTTCAAATCTGCGTTAAAACGGAGAATTAAAGTTCTCCAAATCCTCAAAGGTCAAATCTCTTCCGGAGACAATAGGATTCTCAACACCCCAGTCAAAACCAATGGATTTCTGAGATATTCCACTGTCGTGAGCTGGAGAATAGCAAGAAGTCTGCGCATAATTTACAATGCTCCCATCCTCCAATGACAAAAACCCATGAGCAAAACCCCTTGGTATATAGAGATATCTGCCCGCATTATTATCCAGCTCAACTGAGAAACACTTCCCGTATGTTGCAGATTTTTTCCTAATATCTACACACACATCCTTAATGTGTCCCCTGCTCACCCACACTAATTTCACATGGTCAGCCGGAGGGGTCTGAAAATGCATCCCTCTTATCACATTCTTTTGAGAGACAGAATAATATATCTCCTTAAAATCTACATCCAGCCAGTTCTGCTTAAAAAAATCCGCATTAAAGAGTTTTTGGAATCCGCCTCTATTATCTTGGAAATTAACCGTTTCCAAAACTAATAATCCGTCAAAAGAAGTCTTTATGATATTCATATCCTCAATTTATTTACAACCGGAGAATTCATCTATCTGCTTCAAACACAGCTCATAAACATTTTCTTCCCGATAGTTTTTATACCAATCCACAGTCGCTTTCACGCACTCATTTAAGTTCCATCTGGGAGACCAGCCAAGCTGTGTCTTTGCTTTAGCGATATCTAGCATAAGCATGTTTGCCTCATGCAATGCTCCAGGCACGGAGGCATCTTTAAGTTCGCCTTTTCCATAGTATTCAACAACTTTGGATGCCACATCCCACACAGTTGCAACGCCGTGATTCTCAGGGCCGAAATTGTATGCACTACAATATGCTTTAGGCTCCTCATACATTTTCTTTGCAAGCAGCATATATCCGGAAAGCGGCTCAAGAACATGTTGCCAAGGTCTTACTGCTTTTGGTGAACGTATCTCTATTACATTGTTATTCTCAATTGCTCTAATGCAGTCCGGAATAATTCTGTCCTTTGCCCAATCTCCTCCGCCAATTACATTGCCCGCTCTCACACTTGCAATGCTCTTATGATGAGAGGAATAACTATCGGGATTAAAAAAACTTCTCCTCCAGCTGGAAATTGCAATCTCTGCAGCACCTTTGCTAGATGAATAAGGATCATAACCTCCAAGAGGGTCAGACTCTTTGTAACCTATTGACTGTTCCTTGTTTTCATAACATTTGTCTGTTGTAATCATCACTCCAACCCTCACACTATCAGTTGCTCTGATGGCCTCCATTATGTTGATGGTACCCATCACGTTAGTCATATAAGTTTCAACAGGTATTTCATAACTTAATCTTACAAGCGGCTGGGCTGCAAGGTGAAACACAATTTCCGGAGAATACTTGCGGAAAATTTCTTTCATCAGAGCTCCGTCATTTATATCTCCACGCAAATCAACAATCTTACCTTTCAATCCGCTTAGCACATAATTGTCCTTATCAGAATATGGTTCCTGTGCCACTCCAATAACCTCAGCACCAAGAGAGTGCAGCCATATAGAAAGCCAAGAACCCTTAAACCCTGTGTGGCCTGTCACAAGGACTCTCTTGCCCTTGTAGAATCCGTTAAAAATATCACTGCCCATAATCTGATAATTAATTATTAATACTATTCACGCTATTTCCGCTTAATATCACAGAACTCTCTGATTGACTTTATCATCCAATCCAGCATTGGTTTCCTCATCCCCGGATAAACTCCAATCCAGAAAGTGTTGTTCATAATAAAATCTGTATTCCTCAACTCTCCAACCACTCTGTAAAATTGATTTTTTCCTTTGGACTCTTTATCCAAATTGATAAATGCAGGATGGCGCAACAGATTGCCTGCAAACAAGTTGCGCGTTTGTATTTTTCTCTCTTCCAAAAACTTTGTAAGCTCATTGCGTGTAAAACCTGCATTCTCTTTTACTGAAATCAAAAAACCAAACCAGCTTGGGTTGGAATTCTTTTGAGGGACTGGAAGGACTAAGCCTTTTGTCCCTTTCAGGCCATCCAGGATGTATTGGAAATTCTTTCTGCGCGTTGCCACAATCTTATCCAGCTTCTTAAGCTGCGCGCACCCTATTGCAGCCTGCATATCCGTGATTTTCAGATTATAGCCAAGATGAGAATAGACATATTTATGGTCATATCCCAATGGAAGTTCACCATATTGCTTGGTAAATCTTTGCCCGCAGGTATTGTCTTTTCCGCTTGGGCACCAGCAATCACGCCCCCAATCTCTATATGAGTTTATCAATCTATGCAACAGGGGATTGTTTGTATAAACAGCACCTCCTTCACCCATAGTCATGTGATGAGGAGGATAGAAACTGCTTGTTCCTATGTCACCAATTGTGCCGGTCTTACACTCTTTTCCTTTAATCTTGTATGTGCTTCCAAGGGCATCACAATTATCTTCTACAAGCCATAAATTATGCTTGTCACAAAATGCCTTAACCGCTTGCAAATTAAATGGATTGCCAAGAGAATGCGCAATCATCACAGCCTTGGTTTTAGGCGAGTATGCCTTTTCCAGCTGTGCAACATCTATATCATATTCCGGTACTGTAACATCAACAAAAACCGGGACGGCTCCATATTGAATTATTGGAGTTACAGTTGTTGGGAATGCACAAGCAACCGTTATAACCTCATCGCCTTTTTTTATCTGCCTTTCCTTAAGTTCAGGTGCCGTTAATGCGGTAAACGCAAGCAAGTTTGCAGAAGAACCTGAATTAGTAACGCTGCAGAATCTCACTCCAAGCCATTTGGCAAACTCGCTTTCAAACTTCTGGGTCCAAGGTCCTTGCGTAAGCCAAAAGTCCAAAGATGAATCCACCAAATTCACCATCTCTTTCTCATCATAGTATCTCCCGCCATAGTGAATATAACTTTTGCCCGGAATAAACTTATCCTTTGAAGAAGATGTTTTATAATATTCTTTTACAAGAGAAAGTATCTTATCCCTCAAACAATCTGGTGTATTCTTCTGATTAGTCTTCATTATTTATTAAGATTAGAACTGTCGTCATCATAATGGTTTGTAGATGTAAAATAGTAGGATATGTTTTTAAGATGTCTCTTAAGTCTATGAATCAACGCATCGTTTAAAGTTCCATCCTTTGACATAGTTCTCCATCCTGTCATGACAAGCGTCTTTTTATTGTGCACAAAAATGACTTTACCCAACTCCTTCAATCTCAAGACTAAAGAACCATCTTCTCCGCTTTTTATATCTCTTCTGAAACCAAATCTTTTTGCGTATTCAGTAACAAGAACAAGTGTCATACCCCTAACTGCCAATTCGGGCCTTTTATGAGAAAGAGCATTTAAATGAATGTTCCTCAGAATTTCGTAAAACTTCATACCCATTCTTGACACTCCCTCTCTTGGAAGAAAGTCCCATTTTGCACATGCGGCAACTGCCTTATCGTCAGCCACTAATGCGTCCACCATGGTTTCAATATATTTTGGAGGATACATCGTATCACCATCCATACAAACATAATATTTGCCTCTGGATATTTCCAAAGCCGCCTGCCTGGAAGCTCCTGCAGTATGATGGTCTGTTACAAGCAAAGGCTCTAAACCGCAATCCCTATAAACTTGGACCGAATTGTCTGTAGAATCATTATCAACTCCAATAATTTCAACGGGATACTTACATTGCATTTCAGATACTGACCAAAGATTGGAAAGTAAATTCTCCCCTTCATTATGCGCAATCATCACAACAGATACAACAGGCTTGTCACTCTGAAGCTTTAAAATCTTTGATTTAATTTCTTCAGCTATCTGCTTATACTCAGAAGTATATGGCTTGCCATACACAGTCGCATACTTTGAATACCACTTCTCTTTCATATCGTTTTTAGTATTATTTTTTCTCTCCCAATACTTCATCAAATAATTCAATCCATTGCCCGGCTATATTTTTAATAGAATATTTTTCAGCCGTCTTCCTTGCATTTGCCCCCATCTCCTTTCTCAAGTTTTCATCCAACATTAATGATGACAACTTACTGCAAAAGACATCCTGGTCCATAGATTTAATCAGGTAACCGTCTTTACCATCAGTAATTATATCAGCAGGCCCGGATGGACAGGCAAAAGATACGCTTGGCAATCCGCAAGCCATAGCCTCTATTATAACCATTCCAAAGCCCTCATATCTAGATGAAAGCACTTGTATAGAGGACTTGACAAACTCTTGGTTAACTTGTTCCGGAGTAATGGCGCCAAACAGTTTACAATGCTTTAGATTTAAATCTGATGCTATTTTTTTATAGAAATCTATTTCTCCGGGACCGTAAATGCATAGTTCCCAATCAGGAAATTTATTCTCAATTTTTTTCCAGATATTTAACAGGATATCAAAACCTTTCTGAGGCACATATCGGCCAATAGCAATTACTCTCTTAGCAGAACAATTGCTAACCCTCTCAGGCAAAAAAGGTATAGGGTCCGGAATAACTGCCACATTATTAAGCTCTTTCCAATGTTTAGCATCTTCTTCAGACAAAGTGATGAACTTTGACAGCTTTCTAAGTTTAGAAACTAAGGTTCTGTTCCATAGATTTGGAATAATTTTGTTATACAAAATAGAAGGCCCGCTGTCATAAGGGGAAGTGTCAAATCTCCTAAGGTTGCTCTTGTTTATATGCAACTCCGCAATCTTCTTGCTCCCATCATGGATGCCAGTAATAAAATTAATCTCTCTCCTCATACAAGAGACAGTAATATCAGGCTTTATTGTAAAAAGGTATCGTTTTAACAAGTATCTGTATTTCACCTGCTTATTAACATAAAACAACACCTTCTTAAATATATTTGCGTCCCATAAATCTTCATATCTAATTCCAAGCTGAACAATGTGCACTTTTTTGGAAATATCATAATAAGGTTTCTTGTCCGGATTATCTGTAAGGATTATATACATTTCATATCCTAAATGCTCAGAAAAATAATTGCACTTTGTACTAACCACTCTCTCTATGCCTCCGGGCAAATAAATTTCAGGGGTACAATATGCAACAGTCCTAGGGCGCTTGAAAGGAATATCTTTAACACTAGCAATAATTTGAGACTTATACTTTGAATCAAAATTATCTTCATCGGTAACTACATTTCCACCAACAGCCTCATTGACAAACTTATGACTAATCTTTACCTTTCTTTTGGCTTTCATCCTCCACCACTCATATTCAATATCTATGTGGCCAATATCCATAGCCTGATAGCCTAACTTTGCCAGGTCATACGCAAGGCATGTAGCAGTCGGGCCTAAAGCCAAAAGAAACAAAGTATCTTTTGTTCCAAATTTTTTCGCAAGACCTATTAAATCATTATATCGCTCAAAGCCATCTGATGCAAGACCCAATATTCTTCTGATACTCTTAGCATTATCAAATAGGTCATTGCCGACTCCCAATCTGCTTTTCTCTCCCTCTATAAAAATTATATCTCTTCCATCCCAGATTCTTTTGACATCTTTAAACCAAGCCCCACATTTACTCTTATCGGCAAAATCGCTATATAATCTGGAAACAAAAGTATTATAGTATTGTTTATTTGGGTCAAGACATCTGGCCCACAAATAATCATAAAGATAAAAATGGCAAGTCCAAAACCGACGAGTCCTTCTGTTGTACCTCTTTAAATCTCTAAAAGTATCTGATAAACAGACAATATGATTAGGAAGATTACTTGTAAGCACCTCAGTTAATTTTTCAGACAGAGGCACACTGCCATGTTGAAAACCAATATTTTTCCAGGGCAGTGTAAGCAACACTTCTCCATCTCCAAACCTTGAGACAGAGCATTTGTCGTGAACGATTTTATCTACAGTTTCTTCAATTGACGCAATGTGAGGAACTATCTTATTGCGTTTTCCTAAGATATTCCAAAAAAAATTGTACCACTCTACAATTAAAACATATCTGACTTTCCCAATTATCCCTTTAAATTTATGCATAAGATTTTCAGTTTTGGGGATGAAGACTCCATTGTTACAAATATAGCCAATTTATTGTATTTTTGTCATATAAACGCTGAACGTATTAACCTAAAACTGTGAGAAATGCTCTTTAATTCAATAGCCTTTTTAGTATTCCTGCCGATTGTATTTATCTGCTACTGGTTTATCTTTAAAAAGTTAAACGCTCAGAACTTCTTTGTACTTGTTGCCAGTTATGTATTCTATGGCTGGTGGGACTGGAGATTCCTTGGGCTGATACTGCTTACAACATTTCTTAGTTATCTAAGTGGCTTGCTGATAGAGAAATATGAGGGTAAAAGAAATAAACAAAAACTGGTTAGCGCCGTCAATATAATTGTAAACCTTGGTATACTTGGTTTCTTCAAATACTTTAATTTCTTTGCTGAGAGCATGGCACAATTGCTTGGACTCTTTGGAGTTACGATGGATGCCATAACCGTAAAAGTAATCCTTCCGGTTGGCGTCAGTTTTTACACGTTCCAGGCATTAAGCTATTCTATAGACGTTTACAAAGGCAAGCTTGCAGCATCAAAGAGCTTTGTAAACTTTGCTGCATACCTTAGTTTCTTCCCTCAGCTGGTTGCAGGACCTATAGAGAGAGCAACCAACCTGCTGCCTCAGTTCCAAAAGGAAAGACACTTTGATTACAAAGATGCAGTTGACGGATGCAGGCACATGTTATGGGGATTTTTTAAAAAGATTGTTATTGCAGACAATTGCGCTATAACTGTAAATCAGATATTTGCAAATTGGCAAAACTGTGACGGGACTACACTTATCATTGGTGCATTTTTATTCACATTCCAGATATATGGAGATTTCTCAGGTTATTCAGACATTGCAATTGGCACTGCAAAATTGTTTGGAGTACAGTTGATGACAAACTTCAATCTGCCGTATTTTTCACGCAATCCAAGAGAGTTTTGGTCCAAGTGGCATATATCCCTAACATCTTGGTTTACAGACTATATATACATTCCACTAGGCGGCAATAGAAAGGGAACCGGCAGAACTATATTAAACTCCGCAATTGTATTTGCTCTTTGCGGCCTGTGGCATGGAGCAAACTGGACATTCGTAATGTGGGGACTTTATCATGCCTTTTTATTCTTGGTATTCATCCTTTTGGGAATCAACATAAAATACAAAACGATAGTTGCTCCGGGAAAGATACTTCCGTCAATAAAAGAATTCCTGCAAATGCTCATGACATTCTGCCTTGCCCTAATAGGATGGGTAATATTCAGAGCCACAACAGTCTCACAAGCATTTGGTTACATAGGCGGAATGTTTACTGCAAAACATGTGGCCGGACTGCCGATTGGAAAGAAATCTATCATCTTGGTTTTAGTGATGGTTATTATTGAGTGGCTTCAGAGAGACAAGAGGCACCCGCTTCAATTTGACGCATACATAAAAAACAGAGCTCTCCGCTGGGCAATCTATTACATTATGCTGATTGTGATAGTATTCTTGGGTGGCAAGAGCGCATCATTCATTTATTTCCAATTCTAACATGAAGAAATTTCTCAAAATATTTATTTATTTTCTCATCCCGATAGTTATTGCATCGGCATGTTTGGAAGTTTATATGAGACATATACCTAACTCATATAAATACAAAGATGAATGGATGAAGAAAAACGGGAATACAGTTGAAACACTGATACTTGGCAGCTCACATGCCTACTATGGAATCAACCCTGAATACCTTAGCAGCAAAGCATTTAACCTATCAAATGTGTCAGAAGATTTGGAGAGAGATAAGTTTGTACTGTATAAATATGCAGAACAAGAGAAAAATTTAAAGAATGTGATTCTAGTTCTATCCGATGACAACCTATTGTCAAACATGGATATAAGTGTAGAAAATTGGAGAATTGCCTACTACTCAATGTACATGGGCTACAATAAAAAGCCATTCGCTTTAGAAATAACAAACGCAAGGATGGCAGATAAATTAACGGCATACTTGCGTGGTGAAGATATGCGCGGTTGTAATAGATTAGGATTCGGGACTGCATATAAGTCTTCCAATAAGATTCCAATAACTGAATACTCCATAAACGAAGCTATAAAGAGACACACCATTCTTACCAAGGATGAGGTAATGGATACTACAAGATTGTTGGGAAATATTGGCTATTTAGATGATATTATCAATTTATGCAATAAGAAACATATCAGACTCTTCATTATTCAGCCACCTGTTACAAAAGAATACCGCAAAAAAATGCAAACAGCCCAATTAAATTTATACTATAAGATTATTGCAGAGAAACAGTTAACAAATAAACATATAACATTCTGTGATTATATTCAAAATCCAAGTTTTACAAACAACGACTTCTTTGATTGCGACCACCTATCAGATGTTGGTGCCGAAAAATTTAGTAAAATGATTGAAGTTAAAATACAATAAAAAAATACCCGTGTTTTTCAATTCATTTAAATTTTTTATTTTCTTTCCGATAGTATTTGCATTATACTATGCAATTCCTTGCAAGTGCATAAAAATAAGGAACATAGTACTGTTGGTTTCCAGTTACATCTTCTACATGAATTGGAAACCTGCATATGCGCTTGTTCTTCTTGAGACGACCGCGATTACCTACTTTCTTGCATTATATATAGAAAAAAAACACAAATTATCTACTGGAGTAATTACTCTGATAACCCTAATAATTGTTTTACCGTTAATCATATTTAAGTACTACAATTTCATCAATAGCACACTTTCTGGGATGTTGAACATGCTGGGTATGAGCTTCCATTTACAAGGTCTTAATATCGCGATCCCAATTGGTATATCATTTTTCACTTTTCAAACACTAGGCTATGTCTTTGATGTTTATTATAAAAAAGAAAAAGCTGAACACAATTTTCTAGACTATGCTCTATTTACATCATTCTTCCCCCAAATTATTTCTGGTCCTATTAGTAAATCGGGCAGCCTTTTACCTCAGATAAAGAATAACACCAAACCATTTAATGCTATTAAAGCCACCACAGGCATGAAATTATTTCTATGGGGTATGTTTATGAAAGTTGTTGTAGCTGACAGGTTGGGGATTTATGTTGACTTTGTATATAGTAGTTTCATGCACCAAACAGGTTTGACATGCCTATTTGCAAGCATACTATACACAATACAAATATATAGCGACTTTGGAGGATACTCCCTAATGGCAATAGGAGTCGGAAAGGTGCTAGGGTTTGACATTATTAACAACTTTAACAGACCATATTTTTCAGTCAGCATTACTGATTTTTGGAGAAGATGGCATATCTCGTTATCTACATGGTTGAAAGACTATGTTTACATTCCTCTTGGTGGGAACAGATGCAGTAAGCTACGCTGTTATAATAATATATTTATAACATTTTTGGTTAGTGGAATTTGGCACGGGGCAAACTGGACTTTTATTATATGGGGCATTCTACATGGGATTGCGCAAATCGTAGAAAAATTTTGGGGAATACAAAAATGCACCTATGGCGGTTGGATAAAGGTATTTAGGATTGTCATAACATTTATAATTGTGAATTTTGCTTGGATATTCTTCCGTTTGCCAACTCTAAAAGGTGCGCTTCAAGTTATCAATAGAGTATTTACAGACACTTCGTTTCATATATACTGGGACAAGGCAACATTAACATATGGTCTTGGCAGTGTTATCATACTCTTCATAAATGATTACTTTCTTGAGTTCTACCCAAATAAAATATTACTATTCAATAACAGGCACACATACGTTAGATGGTCCGCATACCTAGCAGTCTTGTTTGCAATCTTATTATTTGGCGTTCTTAATACCGGTAATTTTATTTATGCAAGTTTTTAATTAATCGAATAATGAAAAAATTTTGCACCACATTGGTATATATACTATTAATTGCCATTGTTATAGATATTATTAATGGTTTAATTCTAAATAAACTTATCTCAAATTCTAAGGGAGGAGAGATATTCAGAATGAACAAGATAATGGACAAGACAAATGAGGACATTCTTATTTTTGGATCCTCTAGGGCACTTTTCCACTATGATCCAGACGTAATAAAAGATTCACTCCATATGTCTTGTTACAATTGCGGACTTAGGGGGCAAGGGATAATTTGTTTTTATGGAATATATAAGAGTATAGAAAAAAGGTATAATCCAAAATTAATTATATACGATTTTTTCCCAGAATATGATTTGGAAAAGGCTAACAACGATATATATATATCACCATTATTGACATACTATAATGAACCAGAGATAAAAGAAATTGTTAACTCTGTTGACCCATTAAGCAGGGTTAAAATGTTAAGTAGCTCATATAAGTACAATTCAAAAACACTTATGATTCTCAATTCCGCTTTTTTACAAATAGATGACCCAAATGACAATGGTTTTGTGAGATGCCAAGGCTACTCCGACAGCACTTTAAAAAGAGAACCTGCTGCTATAGACACTAAAAAAAATAATATAGATACATTAAAAGTTTACTATTTGAAGAAACTGATAATAGACACTCGTGGAAAATCAAAACTAATTTTTGTAATTTCTCCGCATTTCGCTTCTAACGACAATAACTACGATAAGTCTATTGAAATATTCAAGAGAATTTGTACAGCATACGATATACCAGTAATAGATCACTATGACGATGCTTCATTTCACAAAGCAACATTTTTTTCAGATCCTGTACATTTAAATGAGAATGGTGCTAATGCTTTCTCACATGTTATCGCATCAGAGCTGAAACATTATTACAGAGCATATAAATAACATGTTTTAATTTCTATTTCTGATACTTCAAAATTTTAGCCGGGACACCAGCAACAACAGCATTAGCAGGAACATCTTTAATCACTACAGCGCCAGCCCCAATCAAGCAATTTTCGCCAAGCTCCGAAACGCCTGTCATTATCGTAGCCCCAATTCCCACGTAAACATATTTGTGAGCCGTAATACGTGTTCCAAAATTAACACCAGTGGACAAAAATGTGCCTTCCTCTAGCAATGAATGATGCGCGACAGTGCCATTTACACTAAGCATGACGAAATCACGTATTTCACATAAAGGCATTATAGTAGTCCCCGGCAAAACATAAATGCCATGTTCACCAATTTTGGCATCGCGTGAGCAATTTGCTTTAGGATGAATGAAATTAGGAACTTTATATCCAAGAGAGATTGCGTTTTGTAAAAATTTTACTCTTGCGATATTGTTGCCAATTGGGCAATACACTGATTCAGCATTGATTTTATCTTTCCATATCGGTAGTGTTGAGATAGTACCCAAAACAGGTATTCCATTGATAGAAATTCCCTGCAATTCAGGAGTATCATCTAAAAAACCAACGATATTCACACCACACTCTTTTAAATAAGATAAATACACCTGACCATATTTACCAGCACCTAATATTAAACTTTTCATCATGATATTTTAATGTTCAGTATGGATAAATTTTTTATTGACACCTCTTGTCCTAAATAAATTGGCAAACATCATTAAGCCAAGCAGAGGCACCGATCCAATTGCCTTTTTAAAATCCTCATTAACAAGCCTGTCTGGAATACCAAATGCAAAGGTAAATCCTAACAAGAAAAGGAGGAGCCACCACTTTAGGCTATAGCCAATGTAAAAGACTGTTAATACAGCAGTTATGAGCCCAACGAAGCCTAGCAAAATAACCCTTGGGGGTTGGCTCCATTGGAATATTTTATTAGCATAATCAAAGTTTCCACTAAAAATAGCACTGGGAAACTCTCCAATAGATTTTGCAAAAATCCCGAACTGAGATGCAATCCATCTCCTCCTTTGCGAATAAAAAGATGAACTTTTACTAACTTTTTGATCATACACATATGTTTCACTCAAAAAGTCAACAAACATTCTGTCCTTGCAAAGCAGCCTTTCTAATTCCTTATCCTCTCCGGCAGACTCCAACTTCTTCACATTATCACGGAACCAACTGTACTTGAATGCCATACCAGAGCCAATCAGATTGGCAGAAAAACCTACTGCAACTTGACCTTTTCTAAAAATTGCATTATTTATCTCCTCACTGCAGGCATCTAAGATTGCAACTGGTGTATCAGTATTCTTTGCAATTCTGTGAGCTTGAACAACTTCCATTCCATTGTCAAAGGCATCCGCAATGTCTTGCAAAAACGTTTTCTCAATAATATTATCGGCATCAAGAACTACTGCAATGTCAAAATCTATTTTTATTTGCTCAACTGCATATTTAAGCGCCGCAGCTTTGGAACTGTGTTCAAAATTTGGAATAATAACTGCTATCGGGAGCTTTGATAATCTATCTACAACGTCATTACCCATATGATCCGCTATTACAATTACTTCAAATAAGTCTTTAGGATATTCCTGAGCAAGAACTTGTTGGACACATTCTTCAATAACGTTATCTTCTTTGTACGCGGGGATAAAAGCTGCTATCTTATAATTTTTTGTAGCTCTAGAATATTTCTCATGGCCTGCCTTTAAAGAGAAAAGTGCAAAAAAGAAAACATATAAAACAGATATTCCAAGCAGAATAAAAAGTATAATGTCAATAATATGTAAATACGCAGGCATACCAATAAACTTTAAAAGTTAACTTTACCTTCCTTACTAATTGAACAACAAGCTTTAGCAGAAGTTGCAATTAATGTAAACTTGCCATTTAAGGCAAATTTAACACATTGTTTTGGAACTGCGATACACATCTGATAAACAATGCTCAGAAATGCATTAAGCTTATTAAAATTTCTTTTAGCAAAAATCATTCTATTGCGTGTCATATAAAAAACTTGCACAGGAGAATTTATCCCAATTGACGCACTTCCAGAATGATATACTGTACACATAGGTTCGTACCAGAGTTCATAGCCAGCTCGTCTGATTTGCTCGCTCCAGTCCAACTCTTCATAGTATAAAAAATAGCTCTCTGGCCAACCTCCAATCTTCTCCACTACATCTTTCCTAATAAGAAATGCCGCTCCATGGATATAAGGTACAGTATGTGCCACGTTATATTTACCAATATCCTGCTCATTAAGCCCTATTGTTTTGTTCCTCATAGTGATTTTTGAAAGAGGAGTATAACCTGCATACTGGATAGTATTACCATCTCTAGCAGAGAGAATTTTTGGTGATGCACCAGCAATTTTTGGTGACGATAACACTCTGTCTATTAAATATTTAAAAGAGTCATCTCTTAGTTGAACATCATTATTGATGAAAAACAAATAATCCCCATTTGCTTTGCTAATTCCAAGATTATTGCCAGCAGCAAAGCCAGAGTTATCTGGATTCTGAATAGATGTGATATTAGGATATTTTTTCTTTATTAGTTCAAGTTCGCCAGATTTTTTATTATTGTCAACGACAATGATTTCACAAGTTATAGCACTACCATCTGAAACAATTAATAACCCATCATTTAGATGCAAGTAAATTGAATCTATTAATTTACAAGTATCGGATATACCGTTGTAATTTACGGTGATGAACGATATAACTATATTCATCTTAGAATCAAGATATTATGCTAATAGTTATCATTCCCAGGTTGTTCACTTTCTTCCCCTAGCACAGTTAATTTTTGCTGAGTCAAATCGGCATCAACATAAGGGGCCGCAAATATAACTCCAATCAACACAAAAGAAACTATGCCATTTGGGAATTGAGCAAGAATCCCATTTCCGTATGATGCGAATAAAATACCTGCAACACATCCCGTTGCCGCTATAACTACTCCCCTAATAAACTTGTCATGAATTTTATGTAAAGATATTGATATGCCGTAAATAATAAAATACAGGAACATTGACACATAAAACAAAACACCTACTAAACCTGTTTCTACAAAAACGGTATAAATCCATGAATCAGTTGGAATCTTAGCAATCTCAGAATCTGGATTATATTTTAAGGCCTTTTGCTCAGACATTCCTAAACCAACGCCGAAATACTTACCACTCATATAAGCACGTATCTTTCTATGGTTTTCTTGACGCAAAATATACGATGCGTCTTTCTCATAATGGAACGCAGAACGTGCTCTCCAGATGTAAGTATTAGAATCACCGATATTAGTGTATCTGAAAAAACCGATAGCACAAACTATCACCAGGATAGACCAAAAAAGCATCTTCTTGCTTTTTGAACAAATAATTACAATAATTAGCGCAAAGAATGGTATCACGACATGGCTCCTTGTACCAGTATACAGAGATGCTAGAATGGAAAGGGCTGCAACTAATGCAAAAAATATCTTTTCTTTTTTCTTTTCGCAAAAGAAACACAACACACCAAAAAAAGAACCCGACAATGCCAAACAAACAGCAGCATTTGCAGCATCGGTAAGAAACGACCAATACCTAATACCAAATGGTAGAATATGGAAATTCCTTACTTTAGGGTCAGCCAACCAAGCCAACTCAGCCTGATCAAATCCAATAAATTTTTGCTTAAATATCCAACCTGCAGCAAATAAAGAAAGAACAGAAAAGGTGTATACGAATACCCTAAAATTCTTTAAACTAGTCAATTGTATCGGAGTAAGGAATATTAGAATGAAGAAATAAACGGCCATCCAGCGGACAGCAACCATCCACGCATCAACAGATGTAGACTCCATGTTAAATATTTCCAAGACACAATAAATAAGCCATAAAAAGGATAAAAAGGTGGCACCATTTAATCCTCTTTTCCAATTAACTTTCCCAAAAATTGTATTGACAATCATTAAAAAGAACAAAGACCCTAGGGAAATGTCAAATATAATTCCTGGCTTTAATGATGTTAAATATCTCCATGGTGCAACTATTGTGTATCCGAGAATAAAAATTACAAGAGCATAAGACTTTGGAGAGCTAGCAAAAATCAAAAGAAATGCGAATAGAACGGGTACCAATGTTGCAGCAATCACATCATAACCCATCCTATAAAGCACATATGAGATTACAACCGTAAAGAATATAATAGCTGCAATTATAAGAACCCTGAAGGGCATATTATTATGCCCCTTCGTGCTGCTTTGCACTCTATTATAAAAATCTTGTTCTATCGGCATCGCTAGACTTTATGCTGTGCCTCCCAACTGCAAAAATTTATATTTTAATCTACGCCAAAACGTATTTGGAGGTAACATACCAGTGAACATTTCAACAGCCTCCCGTTCAGTATGAGTCAAAACAAGCATTGTCTTTGCCTCTTTTGTCTTCCTTTTGATGTCATTAAATAATACTTGGTCAGAATCACTCCATGTTCTGTCAGCCCTGACAAGGAACATATTAAGATTAGAATGTTTTATGAAAGATTCAGCTATAGAACTCTGCATCAGAACAGGATGAACAATTACGACAATATCAAAATCTGACGAATCGTTTAACAACTTAGCTAAATCCGCAAAATAATATTCTCTGGAATCTGGAACAAAGTCAATGCCTGCGATGTAAGATTTAACTTTAAAACCAATAGTTTCCCAATACGCAGCCAATCTTGAGACCAAAAATCTTTTACCCTCCTTTTCATAATCGCTATAGACATTGATAAACAGTGGGGCAGAGGCATTTGCTCGCTCAGTAACATTATTGAATATATTATTAGCAATATACTGAACCGCAGCATCCTCAGATTGCTTGTTGTAAATTCTGTATCTAACCTTGGACTTCTCAGGCGAATGCCGCTAAGAACAGCTCCACCTAGTAATGCGTTCAGCCTTAAACTTATCCTCGCAAAGACCTATCCATAAGATTTCCAGAATAAGCAGCCACCGCAATGATAAAGAATACAGCCGACACCAAGAAATATGAGCATCAATGACCATCTTGCGCTTAGAAGGTAGCGGTGAAATAGGGAAATCAGGCGGGATTAAGAATCTTTAAAGAAGAGGAACTAACTTGCAGACTCTTCCTGCGCAGCTTTGCATTGTTCAAGCCCACCAGAGTCATGACAGATACACCTGCTCCTCAAACTTAATTTCTCTTTCCTTCCTCTTCAAAGTTGTTCCAATAGGAGAGAAATGTACATAAATTTTGTCAATAAACTTTGACCTATCATCCATCACTTTTAGTTCAGCACCACTACGTGCATGTTGAATTTGCGCCTCAAACCAATCGTTTATAAAATCTGGCGCAGCAACGCCATCTTTTGTATAATTTTTCAGTTGAAGTGTTTTCTTTAACTCCAAAAGATTGTTTTCGGCATTCTTATACTCATCATTTGCTTTTTGCAATTTATTTGCATCTGCCTGACCATTTTGGACATCGGAATACTTCAAATAAGCTATATTCTTCGATTTTTGAATTAAGGTCCTTCATCCTATTAAGGAAACTCTGTATTATGCTTCATGGACTGAGTAAAACTCGCTTCATATTGTTCATCCAATGTTTCCAAGTTCTGCTTTTGAACGCATAATATTGTCCTTAAAACATTCTCATAAGCCATTTGATGTTCCTTATCCAATCGATGTCAAAGCTTTCAGTTTGCTTATCATAATTAACAACTCTATTAGCAACATTATACCTCGTAAGTGCGTCCTCAGAATTAGTTAGATTATTTCTGCGCTATTTCCAAGCTCACTCATGAAAGTATGCAATTACATCGTCATCAACTTCACCAAAACTCAATGACTTGTATTCCTTTAACGAATTCGTCATACAATAAACAGTAGTGTATTATACGCTACACCAGGATCTGAAGAAGAATATTTAAGTCTCCATAATATCACTCGTACCAATTCTATTTAACCTTAACTCTTAGATAGACGCATTATATCCATACAACGAGGATGGTTCCAATTAAACAAGACCATATACATAATTGTCTGGGGATAGCTTTCTCGTAAGCCAAGTAGATCGTTGCATAGAAACCTCTTCAGAAGATCTTATCTATCAGATCTCCTAACCTCTTGAGGAGTTTGAGAATATACATATCTAAAATCTGCGGCAGTTATGTAATTATTGTCCTTATACGGGTTACCATACGTCATATCTTGAATAAACAAGACGCAATGACACTTTCTTTAGGGTGTATCTCGCAGTAAGGATTCCAATTAAATTATCAACAGAATTATTTACCTGCTGATAATCAACAGTGTCGTGTGGTCTCCCCCGATGATACATCACCAATAGAAAACCCTGCTACAAATCCAGTATAGATAGAAGAATTAACCTCATATTCTTTCCTCATGTTTCTTGTTGCAAGCACCCCTATTATAAATGCCAGAAGAGCACCTCCAATTACCCAATACCTTATCTTATAAAGGAATCTTAATATGTTAGGAACCACGTTATTCATATACGTAATGTTTAAATAAAATAGACAAATTTATTTGGTTTTGTTTTTATCCTTGCTAGCCTTTTTTAAAGCGCGTTTCTCTGACTTAGATAAAGGTTTTGAAGACTTTCCCTGAGAAACATTTACAGGATAACTAATGTTTGTAGAATTTGGGGACTGTATGGTTTTATCATCAGCATAAGGAACTTCGTCTGGTACAATCTTAGAATTTGTCGCCAATTCAAGATACTTAACATTGATACTAATTTCCTTTAAGTTTACAGTTAATTCCTGAACAGCTCTATAGTACTGAGACTCAACTTCATATAATGAATATGTTTTCGCCCTTCCGGCAATGAAATCCAATTTTGTATCTTCATAAGACAATTCTGCAAGTTTTGCCCACTGAATCCCATGCGAAACAATTGGCAGAAGGTAAACAAGAGTGTAATAAGATGTACTTATTTTCTCCATTGCATCTGACCAAGCCGCCTGAAAAGAGTATTCTATCTTCTGATACTGGTCTCTTTTTTGCTGAATATTATTGTTATAGTTATAAATGTCAAACAAATTTATTTGCACAGAAGCTCCCAATAAATAGTAACTAGCATTTTGGCTGGAATATGTATCTGCAGTCGGAATATTAGTTTGTTGATAAAATAAATTGGTATTATACTTGCCATAAGAGTATGCAGCGCTTCCACGGACCCACTTCATCCACTCTCTCCTTGCTGCCATAACATCTCGCCACGCAAAATCCATTTCATGTTGACGTAAAACAACAGACGGATTATTTTTCGCCCTTTCAAAAAGCTCATCAAGTGGTGGCAAAATAAAAGGTTTATAATTAGCAATGATAGTCGCAACTGATGAAACTCCCTGATCTTTTATAGCCAATTCCTGCATGACCTGAGAAATTGAGGCACTGTCACTCCCGCTGCTATTAGTCCTAATCGGATTATAGTGCATTATTTCTATGTCCTTTTTAACCCTATCAGTAGTTCTATCCTTTTCTTTCTTTTGATTATTCTGCGCCTGCAGCCCGGCACAAGCAAATGACAGTAATAGCAGTACTGCAAATATCTTTTTTCCCATTTCTTAAGATTTTTCTTTTGATGAATAAATTCAGCTATTTTGTTTCTTTTATTCTTTGACCTTTTATTCTGTAAGCACCTTAAACCGCACTGATGCCCGCAATTATACAATTTTTTCTTTTATAGTAGTTATAATTTGCGCTAAATTGTAACTTAAACATCATCTTTTTGAACAAATGCCGTGAAAGTTTTTAGTATTATCTTCACGTCCATCCAAAATGAGAATGTTTTAGCATATTGTATATCAAGTTGTTTGCGTTCTTCCGGCGACATTTCTCCGCCATTTCCCCTTTTCATCACCTGCCACAGGCCTGTAAGTCCGGCAGGAGCAAAAAATCTATCTACATATTCGTCCGCAGTCAATAGCTCGGCTTCATAAAGAGGAAGAGGACGATTGCCCACAATTGACATGTCTCCTTTCAGAATGTTTATTAATTGAGGAAGTTCATCTATGCTCAGCTTCCTGATGATTTTTCCAACTTTTGTTACACGGGGGTCATTCTCTATTTTAACAAAGGCATGTTCATTCTCCCTGTTTTTCTCTGCGTTGAATTCTTTTTCCGGCACTACGCAGTCATCAGAAACAAGCATATTTGCCATCTTATCGGGATCAAAATCAGAGTCATCTCCAAAAAGCTGATTATCAATAGCTTCTCCCTTTACCTCCTGCTTTGCGCCATATTGATTTGCCTTGTCAAACTCTTTAAGCCTCTTATCAGCATCCATATACATGCTTCTGAATTTATAAAAATCAAAAACATTATAATTGCTTCCAACCCTTTTTGACTTGTATATCACCGCACCATGGTCTTCCAGCCATATTGCAGCAGCTGTTAAAAGCAAAAGCGGAGATAGCACAATAAGAGCTATCAATGAAAATGCAACATCAAAAGTTCTCTTCCAGGTAGGCAATCTAAATGCACGTATATCTTTAACACTTATAGGTTTAACACTTTTAGAAAGCATTACAGCAGCATTTTGAGATATAAGATTTATACTGTCCCTTGCCCTGTCTATATCAACATCAGGAGAAGATGTGTCATTTACTCCTGCCTGCAAATATTCTTGTATCAGTTTGTCTTGTATCTGACTGGTAATAAGAATAATGTAAGCATGGCTAAACTTATCCCTTAAATATTTAATTCTTGGGATATCCAACTTTACAGTTGTCTGCTCATAGAATATGAAGAAAGGCGCATCTGCATGATTTGCGTCTTTTTCATTTTCCGTCCATTCTTTTCTAATATGCTTATCTGCGAGTACATAATTCTCACATACAGCCATTTGCGGGAATGCCTGCTTAAAATGGGCAGAATAATCTCTGCTCTCTCCTATATAAACTATGAAAATCAACCTAGCCAATAATTTTTTTAATTCTAACCTTTATTTCCATTGGATTGAATGGCTTTACGATATAGTCACTTGCGCCATCTTCCAAAAGCTTTATTCTCTCAGCGGTGCTATCCTCAGATGAGAGCATAATAACAGGTATACTCTTAAAAAGATCATTTTTCTTGACGTAGGAAAGAAACTTATCGCCGGTCATCTCCGGCATGCGAATATCACAGATGATAAGGTCTGGTATTGAGCCCTGCTGCAGCCATGCTATAGCCTTTAAAGGGTTATCAAAATATGTAAAATCATAGTCTTTGGATAGGTAGAATGTAATAACCTTTGCAATGGACTCTTTATCATCAATTATCAACACTTTCTTCTTCATCGGAAACTATATTCAAATGTTGCACGCAAATGTACAAAAAATTCTTGAGAATTAACAAATTATAAACAAAAAGGTTTCCCTTTTTGGAAAACCTCAATGTCTTTTGTGGTGCAAATTATAACTAACTGATTATCAGTAAAAATAGTAGCGGGGATAGGACTCGGACCTATGACCTCCGGGTTATGAGCCCGACGAGCTACCAACTGCTCTACCCCGCGGTTTTTTAAAGTGCCGCAAAGGTAATTTTAATTATTTTAAATAGCAAATTAAATCCTCGTAAATTTTGATATGATAAAACAAATTGCTAAATGATAGCCGTTTATCTAAAATCAAAGGATTTTATCAATATCTGAAGCAGGCACAGTTTTTTGTTCTCCCTTTGCAAGGTCCTTTATATTCACAGTGCCATTGACAACTTCTGTCTCGCCAATAATTGCAAAATAAGGGATGCCCTTCTTTGCCGCATAGTCAAATTGTTTCTTTAATTTGCTTTTATCCGGATAGATTTCACAATTTATTCCTTTTGCACGCAGCCTCTTAACAATTGGTATTGAATACTCTACAGAGGTCTCATCCATATTGGAGAATAATATTTTAGTTCCCTCTATTACCTCCTGAGGAAATTTATTAAGGCCTGCAAGCACATCATAAATTCTGTCTGCGCCAAAAGAAATTCCTACGCCTGAAACATCAGGCAATCCAAAAATTCCGGTTAGGTTATCATATCTTCCACCGCCGCAAATGCTTCCTATTTCAAAATCTTTTGCCTTCACTTCAAAGATGGCTCCCGTGTAATAGTTAAGTCCGCGCGCAAGAGACAAGTCCACCTCAACTTGCTGTGTAACACCAGCTTTTGCGATTAAATCAAATAGCTTTTCTAGTTCTGCAACACCCTCCGTACCAATTGCTGAAGGCTCCAAAGTCTTTCTGATTGCAGCAATTTTTTCTACAGTATTGCCTTGCAATGTCAGCACCGGCTCAAGAGCTGCAATACCCTTCTCATCTATGCCGCGCTCTCTCAGCTCATTCTTAACCTCCTCTAGGCCAATCTTATCCATCTTATCTATCGCGACAGTAATATCAACTAATTTGTCTGGAAAACCTATTACTTCCGCAAGGCCGCACAAAATTTTTCTGTTATTTATTTTTATGCAAACATTAATGCCAAACTTATTGAAAACTTCATCTGCAATTTGCACAAGCTCTAATTCATTTAGCAAAGATTTGCTGCCAATCACATCCACATCGCATTGGTAAAACTCTCTGTATCTGCCCTTTTGCGGTCTATCTGCACGCCATACCGGCTGAATTTGATATCTCTTGAATGGGAATGAAATTTCATTTTGATGCTGAACAACATAACGTGCAAAAGGAACAGTCAAATCATATCTCAGTCCCTTCTCGCAAACTTTCAATGAGAGCGCATTGCTGTTTTGCAATTCTGATGACATTACGCCGGCAAATGCCTCTCCGCTGTTTAATACTTTAAACAAAAGCTTGTCTCCCTCATCTCCGTATTTTCCAAGAAGCGTAGAGAGATTTTCCATTGACGGAGTCTCTATTGGTCTGTAACCGAACTTTTTAAAGACACTCTTTACCGTATCAAAAATATAATTTCTTCCCTCCATTTCTGCAGGTGAAAAATCTCTTGTTCCTTTTGGGATGCTGGGTTTTTGTATGTTGTTCATGTCAAAAAAATAAATTCCGTTAAATATAGATTCAGTTAAAAAATAAATTTAAATGAGATAATTATTTGTTTTTAAGATAATTATCAATGGACTTTGCAGCTTTTCTGCCCTCGCCCATAGCAAGGATTACTGTTGCAGCGCCGGTTACAATATCTCCCCCGGCAAAGACACCTTCTCTTTTTGTAGCTCCGGTTTCATCTACAATTATTCTTCCCTTGGAATCTGTTGCAAGTCCAGGTGTTGTAGTGGCAGCGATAGAGTTTGTTCTGGTTCCGAACGCAACAATAACGGCATCTGTATCTATCTTAAACTCAGAGTTCTCTATAGGTATAGGCGAACGTCTTCCGGTTTTATCAGGCTCTCCTAGTTTCATCTGCACGCACATCATTCCTGTCACCCACCCTTTCTCATTGCCAAGCAATTCAACAGGCTCTGAAAGGAATTTAAATTCTATTCCCTCTTCCTTTGCGTGCTGCACCTCCTCTAAACGGGCAGGCAATTCTTTCTCTGATCTCCTGTAAGCTATCGTGACCTTGGCACCAAGACGCAAAGCAGTTCTGGCTGAGTCCATTGCTACATTGCCGCCGCCAACTACGCATACATTCTTTCCTCTGTAAATTGGAGTATCAGATTCCGGGTCAAACGCACGCATTAAATTATTTCTTGTAAGAAATTCATTCGCAGAAAATACTCCGTTAAGGTTTTCTCCGGGCAGTCCCAAAAATCTTGGAAGTCCTGCGCCGGTCCCAACAAATACTGCTTTAAAGTTCTCTTTATCAAATAATTCATCTATGGTAACAGTCCTTCCTACAATTACGTTTGTCTCTATCTTTATGCCTAATTTTCTTACATTCTCCAGTTCTTTTTCAACGACAGATTGTTTTGGAAGTCTGAACTCAGGAATGCCGTAAATCAATACACCTCCAGCCTTATGAAGACTCTCAAAAATTGTAACTGAGTAACCAAGTTTTGCAAGGTCAGTAGCGCATGCAAGTCCGCTTGGTCCGCTTCCAACAATAGCAACCTTTATTCCGTTGGGAGCAGCTTTCTCATTGAATGTCACTCCGTTCTCTCTGCTCCAATCGGCAACAAATCTCTCAAGCTTACCTATCGCAACAGGTTCACCTTTTACTCCAAGAAGGCAAGAGCCTTCGCACTGAGACTCTTGCGGGCATACTCTTCCGCAAATTGCAGGTAAAGAACTGTCCTGAGAAATTATTTTATATGCTTCCGTAATGTTTTTTTGAAGCACCTGATTTATAAATGCGGGAATTTTAATTGACACGGGGCAAGCTGTCATACATCTTGGAACTTTACAGTTCAAACAGCGGGAAGCCTCAAGCACAGCCTCTTGCATATTGTAGCCAAAACAAACTTCTTTAAAATTTGTTGCCCTGATTTTTGGATTTTGTTCCCTCACCGGAACTCTTGGTATCTTATTGCTCATAACTATTCTCCATTTTATTTCTTTGGTCCAATCTCCAGCCCAGCCTCTTTGTTTGCCGCAAGCTCTTGCGGACGATAAATTGTTTGACGCCTCATAGCTTCATCAAAATCAACATCATACGCATTAAATTCAGGTCCGTCCACACAGGCAAATTTTGTCTTTCCGCCAATGCTAACTCTACATGCGCCGCACATACCTGTTCCGTCAACCATCAGAGTATTAAGACTTACCGTAAGAGGCAGCTGATATTTTTTTGCAGAAACAGTTACAAACTTCATCATAATCATAGGGCCAATTGCAACTCCCATGTTGTATTTTTTTCCTCCCGACAGCAATCTCTCCAATATAATGGTAACAACACCCTTCTCACCCTTTGAACCATCATCCGTGCAAACATAAAGATTATCACATACTTGTCTCATCTGCTCCTCCATAATCAGCAAATCTTTATTGCGTGCTCCCAAGATGACATCTACTTTTGCACCTCTCTCATGCAAGTACTTTGCCTGCGGATAAACAGGTGCTGCTCCAACTCCTCCTGCCACAAAAATGTAACTCATTTTCTTAACCTCTTCATCAGATGCATTTACAAATTCGGACGGATTGCCCAGCGGTCCTACGGCATCAGTAAAACACTCTCCCACAGCAAGTTTACAGATTTTATCTGTAGAGACACCTACTATTTGCGTTACTATTGTAACAGTACCTTTTTCTCTATTAAAATCACAAACTGTAAGGGGAATTCTCTCTCCGTTTTCCGACGGTCTGACAATTAAAAATTGTCCCGGCTTAACAGAAGCGGCAATCCTCTCCGCTTTCAATTCCATTAAATAGACGAGCGGCGTAAGTTCCTCTTTTTTAACAATTCTATACATCTCTATTTCAAATCTTTAAATGACTTAAAAGTGTACCCTTTATCCTTTAAGCAGCTGACTATTTCCCTCAGCCTGTTATACAATCTTTGATTTTCCGGACGGGTAGCTTCTATCCCCGGATGAATTAATATTATTGCTCCGTTAAGAGTATTTTTCTTTTCAAATGCATACAACCTATCTATCAGGTATTGAGCTGTTTTATACTCAGGCATAGACGGAATAGTATAATCTGCGGGGGTAGCTGTGCCGGGGGTATAATTAATTGTTTTATAACCCGCTCTTTCCAAAATATTTACAGTCTCATTGTTGTAATACTCATAAGGAGAGAGAAACCATCTGGAATCATTTTGCGCAATTCCAAATTTTGCAAGCTCTGCTGCATTCCTTCTTATGTCTCTGACAATACTATCGCGAGTAACAATAAGAGAATCTCTCTTACCCCAAGGCGCATAAAGCACATGTCCGTCCGAATGGCCGCTCACATAATTTCCAGCCTTAATTATTCTCTGTATAATTTCCTGGTGCTCAGGCATTCTAAGAGAATTGCCAGTAAAGAAAAATGAAGCATGAATTCTCTCTTTCTTCAAAGTCTCCAAAATTTTTTCTCCTCCGTTAAACATGGAGTCAGCAGAAAAAATCAAATAAATATTTCTGGAAGTTGTGTCAATTCTTACAATTGCACCCTCTGAATCTCTAACCAGTTTTGCACCAAGACCTGAACCTTCTCTCTTTTGTTTGTTGCCCTCTTGTTCCAATGATGCAAAGTAATATGTAAGACCTGCAGTACCATCCATTGTAGGCTCATTGGTTGCGTAATCGCCTACGTCATTGTGATATACGGCAGCTCCTTTGTTTAAATCAGGAGTTTGGTCCGGATTTCTCATTCCCATGCCTGCGCGGCTCTTGAAAATTCCGTAATAAACGGGACCATCAACAAGTCCTCCTGGAATTTCTCTATGCTCAACTGTAAAAGCAGAATGAGGCTGAGTAGGATAAACTCCTCCGCGCGGATAACCGATTATCATAGAAGTGCCCCATGGATTACAGCCTAACAGCCAATCTCTTAGAGAGGCTTCCATCTCTACGTAAGTTGTATCTCCTGTTGCTTTCTTATATAGCTCTGCCTGAGTTACGGCAGCAGATACTAAATTATTTGAACACCATAAATATGGGACTCCGTTCATAAAAGGTTCATCTCCCGCACGATTTTTTAAATCCTCCAATCCCTGTCTCATGAACTCTTTGTACTTTGCAGAAACCTCTTTATCTCCCTCAACGGCAAGCAAATAGTGGCCGAGATTTATAAACGGATAATATTGATAATGACGTCCCCTTCCAAGTTCCATCCAAGGTGAAACCGGCTCCAGCTGTCCGTAATAATCGGCCTCTTTTTCTAATGCCGGAATTTTGGAAGATGAAAAAATTGTAGCAGCTGCAAGTTCAACGTCATCTACCCAAGTATCTTCCTCATAAAAATATCTGGAAACATAACATGCTGTCTGAGTATTG
Source organism: Bacteroidales bacterium (assembly GCA_022647615.1). Taxonomy (NCBI): domain Bacteria; kingdom Pseudomonadati; phylum Bacteroidota; class Bacteroidia; order Bacteroidales; species Bacteroidales bacterium. Next base: position 1,315,183 of record JALCKZ010000001.1, on the reverse strand, counting down.
CCGGGGAACTCCTTTGCAAAGTTATATGCCTGGTCCGCTTTCTTCTGAATAAGCTTGGAAAATTTAGGGTCAATCTTCTTAAACACCTGTGCTCCAAGCGAGAACGAGGAAGCAAATTTCCCCGCCGTAGAAGCTACTCCGGTAGTTCTATTCTTTCCGTATTTGCCAAGCCCCTGAGGTTTGCCGGTTAAAAAATATACAGGTCTTCCATTTCCGGGTCCCCATCCGTAATCTGCCTTATCATATTGAGGCGGCTTAAAACCGATATGATCTCTATCATCTGCAATTTGATTGAACATAACTTTGTCTTCCGGGTTCATTTTGTTAAGCCAATCAAGCCCCCACTTCGCCTGGTCCAAAATATCCGGAATTCCATTTGCTCCGGGCTTCCCCATTGCATCAAAATTATCCTTGAACACAGACTTATCCTCTATATTATTATAGGCGAACATCATATCATAAGTAGCAGTAGCAGAGGTAGTTTGGTATTGCAGATAATCTGATGCGTCATGCCATCCGCCTCTGACATCAATCTTCTCCCCATTGCGCGTGGGATGGTCAACTATATACGCATCTTTTTGGTGACAAAGAGTATCAACAAAAGGATTGTAACCGCACTGCTGCTGTCTCATGTAGTAAAGAAGAAAATCCGCAAGCCCGTCATAGGCATTTGCATCTATCTTAAAATTAGGAGATTTGACAGCTTTGAAAATTATATAGTATCCTCCCGATAGTTCCAGCTTGGAAAAATCTAATCTATATGCCTCTTTCAGAGCCCATTTAGATGGGTCGCACTTTTTTGCGTGACCAACAAAAACCAATGAGTCTGTAGTTGCGTTAAAAACAAAAAATCTGTTATCCGTGGAATCAGTGCTTTCTGACTTGCAATTTGATAAATCTCCGGCACGCCCAACTTTATTTGCAGAATTATTAATATCGGCAAACTTGACAGCATCAAACTGTGCCTCAGCAAGTCTCACAGAAGCAGGATGTTGCGCTGCATCCGGAACTGCCTTAATGGATGTATCCGCAAGAATATACACAGCAACTTTCTTTGATGCAGGGAGGTAACCTGCGTAGTTAATTCTAATGTATCCTTGCGCAAAAACCTGGCATCCCATGAACAAGGCAAAAATGAATACCAATATTTTCTTCATAATTCTTTTGATTTTTGCAGAATGGCCAAAATCCACACCGCAATCGCAAAAATACTATTCCGCACACTGATTTACAATTTTATTTTCTAATTTTACATTTCATTTCAAAACAAAAAACAACCTTACATGAATAATTTTTGGAAAACTTTTTTAGCCGCGCTTTGCGGAACATTGGCTGCCCTTTTTGTCTGCATGCTTATGTTTTTTGCATTTGTAGGTTCAATTGCCTCACTTGCAGAAAAGACAGAACCTAGTGTCCCATCTTCTGCAATTCTTAAGATAGACTTATCTAAGCCTGTTGGCGAAAGGACTCAGAATGACCCGTTTAAGGGATTCAACCCGGCAGCATTCCAGTTTAATATCTCCAATGAAGGTACACTTGGAGTTTATGATGCCGTACGTGCAATCAAAACGGCAGCAGATGACCCCGCTATAAAACTTATACTAATAACAAACTTGGATACTCCAAATTATGGAGTTGCAAATATGGAAGAAGTTAGGAAAGCGCTGGCAGATTTTCACGACAGCGGAAAGCCCATAATTGCCTACGGCATAAATTGTTCGCAAGGAGGCTATTATCTTGCATCAGTAGCTGATAAAATCTATATAAATAAAGCCGGCACTGCTCAAATTGTAGGTCTTGGAACAAGCATGATGTTTTTCAAAGATTTGCTGGACAAGCTTGGGGTACAGGTAGAGCTTATAAGGCACGGAAAATACAAATCTGCTGCAGAGCAATATGTTAAGAGTGATATAAGTCCGGAAAACAAGGAGCAGAGTCTGGCAATGTTAAACTCTATATGGGGCACGTGGGTAAAGGCTATTTGCAAAAGCAGGAATATTTCACCTGTAACTTTCAATGATGAAGTAAACAATTTAAAGATTTGGGATGCGGAGTCTATGGTTGCCAACAAGCTGGCTGACGGCAGCGTAACAAATACAGAGATGACACAAAAACTTTGTGATTTATTTGGCGTCAAAGAGGATAAAAACTTAAAGTACGTCTCCTTGGCAGATTACGCAGCCGCTAAAGTTAAACCAGATACAAAGTCAAGGAATAAAATTGCAGTTTTATACGCAGAGGGAGAGATTACAATGAGCGGAGCCGATGGAATTACTGCAAAGGATTTATGCCCGGTAATCAAGAAGTTACGCAAAGATTCATCTGTCAAAGCCGTTGTATTCAGGGTCAATTCTCCAGGCGGTGAGGCACAGGCAGCAGAGGTTATCAGAGAGGAGCTGCAGTTGCTAAAGAAAGTTAAGCCGGTTATTTGCAGTTATGGAGAGTACGCTGCAAGCGGCGGCTATTGGATTTCTGCACAGGCAAATAAAATTTTCACTGATGCAACTACTCTTACAGGTTCAATTGGAGTATACTCACTTGTATTCAATTACGGGAAAGGACTTAAGGAGCATTTAAACATTAATACGGTCTCTTTTGGAACGAATGCACACTCAACCATGTCTTCCGGTATTTCTCCTCTAAAACCTGAAGAACAAATATATATGCAGCAGTTTGTGGAGAAAATTTATTCACAGTTTACAAGTATAGCTGCCGATGGCAGAAAACTTCCTGTTGCCTATGTAGATTCAATAGGACAAGGCAGGGTTTGGACAGGAGAGCAGGGAATCCAGAAAAAACTTACAGATTATATCGGAGGCCTGGACGATGCTATTGCTTTTGCAGCAAAATACGCAAAGCTAAGCAGTTACAGAGTTGTTGAATATCCTTCAGTTAAAACAATGGAGGAGAAAATAATGGACAAAATTTCAGGCAGCGAGAGTGATGAGGCTTCTGCAAAAATCCTTACCGATCCTGAGGCTTTGATTAAGAAGGCATATTCCAGCCTTACTAAGTACAAAGGCGTAAAGACCTATGCCAGACTGCCTTACATTTATGAATTCAATTACTAACATTTCTGTGTTAATGTAGTAACCATTGCTGAACAACATTAACATAAATGAAAAAACAGAAAAGCCGGAGAATACTACTCCGGCTTTTTTATTTCATAATTTATTAGAGGTTAAATAATATCAACTATCAGAACTTTTGTTGTTTGAGATGTGACTTTATAATGGTCATCAATCTCAAGGCCTGGCAAACAGATTATTTTGCTGCCTGAAGAAATAATTGGAACTACCCCCTTGAAGAGCGTATCCATCTTCTTGCCGTTGAGATAATCTGCAACATTCTTTGTGCCGTTAAAACCGTAAGGGGAGAATTTATCTCCATCTTTTAGTTTCCTGCAAATTAGCTGATTAGGAATTTTATCCGCATCCAGCAGAAGGCCCTTTTCACTTTGTGAAATGCCAGCATTGTTCTCTGCAATTCTCAAATGGATTGTCTTTCTGCCATATTTGAACTCATAGAAATCTGAGAACTTCTCAAGCTTTCTATCGGGAATATTATCCAGCACGCTCTTATAATAAATCTTTAAATACCCTCTCTCTGCTGCAAGGACATAATCATCTGATTCAAAGATTTTTGTACTGATGCCGTTTTGAGGTTCCTTTACGCTCCCTTCACTTAAAATCAGCCCTGAGTCCAGCTCATCCTTTTTGACAAAACGGCTGTGCTCCTGCTCAATCATAGCCTCCATCAGAACAGAAATATCATCTATCTGCGTAATGTTGAATCCATAATTTTGCAGAATTTCATACATCCAATATTTGTGATATCTCTCTTCTTTCAAGCTCACGATAGGCATTGCCGTTATCATGTACTCCTTTCTAAACCCAAGATAATCAACACCTGACACTCCATCCGCATTTACGCAAAGCTCCTTCATTTTCTTTTGCGCCATCTCGTTCACTATGTCACAAGTCATAGTGAAGTATTTGATATCCCTATTCAAAATCCTTATTACCGCAGGATTTATTTTTTCCAGATGAGGCATCACTTCATTGCGAATTCTATTGCGCGCAAATTCACTCAGCCTGTTTGTTTTATCAGTCCTGTACTTTATTCCATTCTTCTGCGCATATTCCTCTATTTCTGAACGTTGGAAAATCATAAGAGGTCTTATTATGCTATAGCCGAATGTATAATCATGACGGAAAATGTCTCTCTTTTCTCTTATCCCCTGCAATCCTTTAATTCCGGTTCCGCGGACAAGATTTAATAACAAAGTCTCGGCATTATCATTTGCATTATGAGCAACGGCAAGATAATTATACTTATGCTCTGTCATCAGCTTGTAAAACCAATTATAGCGCAAATCCCTGGCTGCCATCTCTATAGAAAGAGAGTGCCTCTTTGCATAATATCTTGTATCAAATTTTTTAACGTAAATTTTAACGCTGTGTTCCTTTGCCCACTTCCTCACAAGTTCCTCATCTGCATCACTATCCTTGCCTCTTAAAGAGAAATTTACGTGAGCAATGGCAAGATTAAAATTTGGATATTCAGGAGAATCTTTAAGGAAAGATAAGTCATAAAGAAGGTTGAGAAGACACATAGAATCTACCCCTCCGCTCACCGCAACAAGTATGCTCTCAGATTCTTGCACGGAAAACGTTTCAAAGTGTTTCCAAAAATCATAGCGGAATTTTTTGTTAAACCGCCACAGACTTTCATCCGCTTTTTTCATAAGGCAGAAGTTTAAGGTTGAGGCAGAAGTTTAAATTCTACACTAGGTGCGTCAAAATCACGCCCTTAGTATGCAAATATACCTATTTTATTTTTTAAATGAGCCAATTGTGTATGAAAAGTTGAGGCTGAAGACCTCTTTGAACTGTACCCTTGGACACTGATATCCATCTTTATTGGCTATTAGAATGTTATCATCATATATCAAGTTTGTCCTCAAAGATGCCTTCAAATACTTGTTAAATGCGTAGTCCAGCTGCACATCCCAGTAAACCTTGATATTCTGCGGTTTGCCCATATAATCAGAGAAAAGGGTAAGCTGCGTTCCAACTTTAAAATCTTTAAGAAGTTCTTTCTGCAAAGTTGCCTTAAGCTGAGCTCCAAGCTCCCACTTTAACATCTTGTCATAATCATTGCCGTACTTTACACGTATCGTGCTGTCTGCGTTGACAATTACAACACTTGCAGTTATTGGAGAGAAGTTCAAAGAAAACACCTTGCCCGCTCCCGGCTTGTAATCCATACCTATACCAAATGTAAGATAAGCCGGCGCAAGAAACTTGGAAACTTTCTTACCAACATTTGAAGAATTATACTCAAAGCCGGGACTGAACTGGGACCTGAAGTTCACATTTGCAGAGAAATATAACTTCTTGTATGCCTGATATCCCCACTTTGTATCTAGAATAATTTTATCATTAGATTTTCTGTAACCAAGATCAAAAGATTTTACAAAGCCATACTCCATTTGCAGTCTGTTCTCCCAATACATCTTGCCTTTCTCATAGTTTGCCATTGCATTGACATAAGCATTCAGGGCAAGCGAACCGGTACCTCCGGCAGCCCAATTGGTAAGAGAAACCTGCGAAAATCCAATCTCATCCAAAACGCCTGTAGTCCAGAATTTTGGAGGAGCAACCGGTTCATAATTTATAACAGGAACAGGATACTTTGCGCCAATAACTCTGCACATTTCCTGCTCCTTGTTAAGGCCGCTTGGAACAAATTTGATTGTGTCTTTCCTCTTGATTGTATCGCCAAAAAAGTCCACCTTAACTCCGCCCGGCTTATCGGTCTTTTTCCCCTTTGTTTTGTTCTGAGCAGATAGGGAGAACGGAATTAGAGCAATGAGCAAAAAAAATAGAAATATGTATCGGCGACCTCTCATTTACTTTTACTTACAGAAACTCCTATTTGTGTTTATCATCTGATGAGTATTTCTCAATATCACTATTAAGCACATCATCAGATTTGTATTCAAATCCAAGACGTTTTCCCGTCTTCATTCTTGCATTGTCTATCTTTTCATTAATCTGCTCAACGCTAGAGACTTTCATAACATCAAACGGAGGGACAAGAAGGTCAAAAGACATTGAATAAAGCATTGCGCTCTCCACAAAATCAGTCAGTTCTTTCCTGTCCAAAGTAACTTTTCCAAAATCTCTGGTTCTTCTGCGCGGTTGTCTTTTTCCCTCTACAAAGAAAGCCTTGTCTTTGTTTACAAATATTCTGGCTATCAGGTATCCAAGATCATCGTCCCTGTCATACTTTATGGAGTCATACAGGAAATTGTAGACATTTATAATTCCGCAATATGAATTAAAAGGAGCCTCCTTTGTATACGGATTATCCCATATTGCATGATTGCGGTCAAACTGGAAAACATCCTGGTGCATGCTGAAAATCAGCACGTCATCTGCAAATCTAAGTTCAGCCTCAAACTTTCCGCGGTCCCTGTAGTTAAGTTTTACCCTCTTGCTTAAAGTTGTCCCCTCTTTCTCCTGTTTCTCATCAAGAACATCATTAAAATCATTGCTAATCTCTCCAAGCAATTCTTTAAGCTGATTGAAAACTTCTAGCACAGAGTCAAATACAGCAGATTTAATATTTGACTTTGTTATTAAATTATTAATTATTTGCTCCCTTGCAGGTAAAGGATTATCCATGTCTATTTCTGTTATTTAATTATAAATATCTAAGTATTAATTCGTTGTAAATTCACTTATCTTTTTGCATGCAGCTCTAATGAGCTCTAATAAGCTCTTGCAAACTCTAGTAAGCTCTTGCAAAAATTACTCTTTGATGGGATGGCTTGCCGCTATAAACGCACTTGCCCTCCTCTTTCATAACATAAGAATCTATCGGGATGCACCTGATAGTTGCCTTAGTTTCCTCCTGAATCTTGGCCTCAGTCTCTTTTGTTCCGTCCCAGTGGCAAAGAAGAAATCCTCCCTTCTCTATCTGAGTCTTAAATTCATCCCAAGTATCCACCTTATAAATTTTACTCTCTCTATAAGCCAGCGCTTTATTGTAAATATTCTGCTGGATTTCATCCATAAGATTTTTAACTCTCTCTACCACACCTTCCGCAGACATGCTCTCCTTTGTAAGAGTGTCTCTGCGCGCGACCTCTACGGTGCCGTTCTCCAAATCCCTAGGACCTATCGCGATCCTTACCGGAACACCCTTTAGCTCCCACTCGGAGAATTTAAAGCCGCTGCGGACATTGTCCCTGTCATCAATTTTTACGCTGATTCCAAGTTTTACAAGTTGCTCTTTTAGTTCATTCATCTTTGCAAGCACCTTCTGCAGCTGCTCCTCATTATTGAAGATTGGAACCATAACTACTTGTATTGGAGCCAATTTAGGAGGCAATACCAATCCGTTGTCATCTCCGTGAGTCATCACAAGCGCACCCATAAGGCGCGTGGAAGAGCCCCAGGATGTGGCCCATACGTACTCCAGCTGCCCCTCTTTATTAGCGTATTTTACGTCAAAAGCCTTTGCAAAATTCTGACCAAGAAAATGGGAAGTACCCGCCTGCAATGCCTTGCCGTCCTGCATCATTGCCTCTATGCACAACGTATCAAGCGCTCCTGCAAATCTCTCGCTCTCAGACTTATGCCCAACGACAACCGGCATAGCCATAATATTTCTTGCAAAATCCGCATATACATGAACCATTTTAGTTGCCTCAGCGATAGCTTCTTCCTTGGTTGCGTGGGCTGTGTGCCCCTCTTGCCACAAGAACTCTGCGGTGCGCAGGAACAGCCTTGTTCTCATCTCCCATCTCACAACATTTGCCCACTGATTAACAAGGATAGGAAGGTCTCTCCATGAGTTTATCCAATTCTTATAAGTGCTCCAAATGATTGTCTCTGAAGTTGGTCTGACAACCAATTCCTCTTCCAGCTTTGCCGTAGGGTCTACAACAACTCCCGGACCGTCAGGATTAGCCATTAGCCTGTGATGAGTTACCACAGCGCACTCTTTTGCAAAGCCGGCCACATGCTCGGCCTCCTTGCTTAAGAAAGATTTTGGAATAAAAAGAGGAAAATACGCGTTCTGGTGCCCTGTATCCTTGAACATCTTGTCCATGTTTGCCTGCATCTTCTCCCAGATGGCGTACCCATACGGTTTTATAACCATACACCCTCTAACTGCTGAATTTTCAGCTAAATCTGCCTTTACAACAAGGTCATTGTACCATTGGGAATAATTCTCGCTTCTAGATGTTATCTGTTTTGCCATGCCTATAATTAAAGTTTGGAATAATTTTTGATATCTTTGTTAATAATAACGGCACAAAAATACAAAATTTATTTAACGCAGGAGGTAATATGAAAAACAATGCTTTACTACTGATGGCAGCCGGAGTTCTTGCCCTGGCTTCGTGCGGAACCGGCAGCTATACTGCAAACAATAACGGCGGCTACAAGAATAGCATATACTATTCTGGTGAGCCTGGTGCTGCAAACCAAACTTACACAACTACTTCTGAGAAATCAGACAATACAAACGTCAGGGATTTGCAGAGCAGAACAAACTATGCTCTGAACAAATCCAAGACTAGAAACATATTTGGCTCCGGAAGCAATGCCAAGACAATTGATACCGTATATGTTGGTGATACCAACGTAGTAAATATCAATTATGATCCTAGCGTTGATTACGCAGTTGTTGACAGCTCGGAGAGTTATGAGGAGCGTCTGAGAAAATTTGACAGCCCTTCATACACAATCAACATTCAATATGATGATCCATGGGATTATAATTACTATAATCCTTTCTGGAGCTACAACTACGGCTGGTACAGGCCTTATGGAATTACTTGGGGCACAGGTTGGTATAACCCTTGGTGGGGAATGTACTATTCATGGACTCCAGGCTGGGGCTGGAACTTTGGCTGGGGCTGGGATCCTTGGTATTATGGATACGGCTGGGGCTGGAATTACGGCTGGGGCTGGGACCCTTGGTACTACGGAGGATACGGCTACGGATATGGCTGGGGCTGGGACAATTGGGGACCAGGACCGGGCAGATGGAATGACCGTTACTATGCTAGAAGAGATGGCACAAATGAATACTACGGCAACAGAAACGGCGGCGGCGGTGGCGTTGGAGCTTACGGAAATAATGCCGGCGGAAACAGGTCAGTTGGAAGCGCTTACAGAAAAGACCCTACGATGGGAGTCATCAGAGGCAATAACGGCGGAGTTATGACAACCGGCAACAGAAACGGTTCTTCTTACAGAGGTGTCGGAACTTACGGCGGCAACAGAAAAGGAAATACTAATGGAAACTTTAACGGTACTAGAAACGGTAACGTAGGAGTTTACGGAGGAAACCGCAGCAACAATGCAAACAACGGTTCATCATACAGAAACGGTACGGTATCAAGCAATGGTGCTGTTTACAATAACAATGCAGTCAATACAGGATACGGCAGGAACGGAGGAAACAGAGGCGTAGGAACTTATGGCGGCAACAGGAGCGGAAACTCTATGTACAGACAACCTCAGCAAAATGCTAATTCCAGGAACGGCGGCTATTCAACTGCTCCTTCTAGAAATATTTTCTCCAGAAGCACTAATGACAATTCCGGCTCTTCATACAGGAGCAATCCGTCAAGCAGCAGGAGCACCTACTCCGGCAGCAGGTCTTCCAGCCCGTCATACTCCAGTCCATCATATTCAGGCGGAGGTTATAGCGGCGGAAGCCACTCTTCAGGTGGTGGCTACAGCGGCGGCGGATATAGCGGCGGCGGTGGCGGAGGCCACTCAGGTGGTTCTTCTACCAGAAGGTAAATCAACAAGTTAACAATTCTTATCCCGACAGGAAACTGTCGGGATTATTATAAAACAAAACTAGAACAAGGTTATATTAATACCATACGCAATGAGAAAAATTTTTAGACTGTTTGTGTGCTCGGCTCTTTGCCTGACAACAGTTAGTGCTTTTGCACAGAATGATTTTACAGCATATACGCTTTCTAAGTGGAATCCGGAGGGAACTGCAAGAAGTGTTTCCATGGGAAATGCATTTACGGCACTTGGCGGAGATCTTGGAGCTATTGGCATAAACCCTGCAGCATCAGGTGTTTACAGATACAATGAGGTTACATTTACCCCTTCATTTACTACAACTTCCATTGAGTCCCATTTTCTTGGAAACCAAACCAAAGAGAGCAAGACAACTTTTGGAATTTCAAATGCGGGCGGTATTGCAAACCTTAATACGGGAAGAAAAAATTATGGTCTTGTAAGCTGGGATTTTGGCTTGGTTTACAATAAGGTTAACAACTTCAACAGCAGCACATCTGCAAGAGGAACAAACAACGGTTCCAGCTATCTTGGAGATGTTGCGGCATATGCAAAGGGAATCAACGGCTACAGCATGGATATAAATGATAGTCAGGACCCTTACAGCAACTACAGTCCTTCTTTATGGCCATCTATTCTTGCATGGAACACGTCGTTGCTGGATACGCTTAGCGGAGCACCTTCCACTTTTGTTCCAACCACAATGAACGGTTCCGCATACGGCGCTACAAATCAATACTATAAAAAGAGGACTTTTGGCAATACATCAGAAACTGATTTAAACTTTGGCTTCAATTTCAGCAACAAGTTCTACATTGGAGTTAACATGGGCATGATGAATGTATGGAACAAGGTGGAAGAGACTTATTCAGAGGATGCTGCAGGCACTTTTACAAGCGGCTTCAACTACTTTGAGCAGTACTACCATCAGACAACATCAGGAAGCGGAATCAATATGAAATTTGGTTTCATATTCACTCCTACCAATTTCTTAAGAATTGGAGCTGCTGTTTCCACTCCTACGTGGTATTACTTGACTGACAAGTACTATTGGAATATGAGTTCCGGATTTACAGGCGGTTACAGCGCAAATCTAGGTTCTCCGCAAGGCTCTTATGACTACAAGGTTACAACTCCTTTCAAATACAACGTCGGAATTGCATTTACGTTCCCTCAGGGAGCATTCTCTTTAGATTATGAAGGAACAGATTATTCCCAGATGAGAATGCATGAGAGAGGCGGCGATAACTCAGGCGCATTCAGAGATATCAATGATAACATGGATAATTACTACAAACATGCAGATGTAATTAGAGCAGGTTTGGAGGTTAACCCTATTGAGAACTTCTCTGTAAGAGCAGGTTTCCAATATGCTAACAGCGGCATAAAAAGCTTGGATATAGACAATTACGTTGGCTCTCTCGGACTAGGTTATAATGACCCGAGCGGATTCTTTGTTGATGTTGCTTATATGCAGAACATGAAGAAGACAACTGCCATTTATGACGCCGGAGACTTGGTTGCCAGCTACATTGGTAATCAGGCATCTGCACCTTTCAAAGCTAATACCTGGAAGCTGCTTATGACATTCGGATATAGATTCTAATTTTTTAACAGATAAGTAATTGCGTTCGGACCCTCGTTAAAGAGCAAGTCCGCAACGGATAAATTTGGGATGAAGCCCTGCTTGGAGGAGAAGACCTGCCAGTAGGGCTTTTCCATTTGCAGCTGTTTAAGAAGAGAGGGCAACTTGCTTTTTGGATGAATAGAGCTGCGGAAATCTGCAATTTTATATGTGACAGATTTTGCAATAACATCTGCAGGACGTTCCTTTTCATAATCAGCAACATAATCTGTCGTGAGCTTAATATTTGCTTTGATACCAGTCATTTGCAGCAAATATTCCAGGAGTTTGCGATTTAAGTCAAAGAGATATTTCTCTTTTCCATCTAAGATTTTGAAAAGGTCATCTTTATAGAATTCAAAGAACGGGGAGTTCATGTACGCAGCTTCTAACGCCTTCTCATGCAGAGGAATCCAGGCTTCATCATAATCTATTTCTATCTCCCTGATTGGAAGTTTGTGCGTAAAATCCGCGCCGCCGCGCCTCACAGGAACATTTAATACCAGCGGACCATTTGCGCTGTAAATATAACAGCGGCTTCTGTATGATTGCTTTTGGAAAATTTCGCAAGCCTCTATAAGAACCTGACTTGCAGATGAATTTGCGATTGCGGCAAAGTATTCCACCGGCGGAAGATACGCCGTGCTGAGAACACAACAGTCATACTCATATAATCCATTGGATTCCATCTAGATGCTAACCAGTAATATAATGCCGGATATTTTATAAAGCCTACTCTTCCGGGGCAAGCTTTGGATCATATTTGATTATGCCTCTCTTGGATGCGGCAATAAAATCTAGAATAGTTCTCTTCTCTTCTGATTCCGGGAAGGTCTCTTCAACTTTTCTGCACGCAGCTGAAACATTCATACCTCCCTGATATATAACCCTGTAGATATCTCTGATTCTCTCTATCTGCTCTATTGTAAAACCTCTTCTCTTAAGACCTACTATGTTAATTCCGCAGAAAGAAAGCGGTCTTTTGCCCGCCATTGCATAAGGAGGAACATCTTTGCCGACCATGGAACCTCCTGATAACATGGAGTGTGCTCCAATCTTGGAGAACTGGTGCGCAGCAGAGGCGCCGCCTATAATAGCCCAATCATCTACATCCGTTTCTCCGGCAAGTCCGACGTAACTAACTAATATAACGTGACTTCCGACCTTGCAATCATGCGCCACATGAACATAAGCCATAAGAAAAGTATTATCCCCTATTGTGGTTTTTAATTTTCCGCTGGCCGCCGTACCGCGGCTTACAGTACAGAACTCCCTTATCATCACATTGTTGCCAATTTCCACATAGGACTCTTCCCCCTGGAATTTCAAATCCTGGGGAAGCGCTCCAATTACCGCCCCGTTGAAAATTTTGCAATTTTTGCCAATCTTAACAAAGTCATTAATAGTAACATACGGGCCTATCCATGTTCCGTCACCAATTTCCACATGTTCTGCTATCATGCAGAAAGGACTGATAACCACATTTTTACCAATTTTGGCATTTGGATGTACAAAAGCGTTCTCCATAAATATTATTTTATTCTCTATAGTTAATTCAGCAAATATGAGCTCTTGCTCAAATCTTTCTATCTGTTCTTAATTACCTGCGCAACCATATCACCCTCGCAGGCAACGCTGTCTCCAACCCATGCCTTTCCGCTCATGCAAACAAGAGAATGTTCAAGCGGCTGAGTAATAATAAGTTTGAAGACTACAACATCTCCCGGAACAACCTTCTTCTTAAACTTAAAGTTGTTAACCTTTGCAAAGTAAGTGGAGTATTTTTGAGGTTCATCTACGTTTTTCAGAACAAGGATTCCGCCTACCTGAGCCATAGCCTCAATCAATAAAACTCCAGGCATTACAGGCTCTCCGGGAAAATGTCCCATAAAGTAAAACTCATTTACTCCTATTGTTTTTATTCCAACAATAGAATCACTTTCTAGTCCGATTATCCTGTCAACCATCAAAAAAGGAGGACGGTGAGGCAAAAGGTTTTTAATTCCGTTAATATCTACAACCGGCTCTGCATTTGGATCATAGTGAGGGACTTCCATTAATCTTTTTTTAACCTCTCTTGCTTTTTCTTTCTCTTTCTGAGCTATTTCTTCTAGTGACATAATAATTTTCTATTAATATCTTTATAATCTAATTATTCCAAACATAAATTGTATTGCCAGCGCGGCCATCAATCACACGCATGGCCGTCAAATTAAAACTGCTTAAGAGCAATGTCTCTCAGTTTCTTAGCCATTTCCGTATTTATAGAATGCCCGCTCTTAAATGCCGTAACTTTTGCTTTAATAGGATAACCCACCAAAGAAAAATCCCCAAGAACATCCAAGAGTTTATGCCTTGCGCATTCATTTGGAAATCTTAGAGATATATGGCTCAGGTAGCCCTCCGGCACACGCTCTATTCCCGGCATATTAAACAACTTTGCCAAGTGGTCAAGTCTCTTTTGCGGAATCTCATCATCTACAATTACAATTGCATTGTCCAAATCCCCGCCCTTAATCAAGTTTAGCCTTAACAGGGGCTCTATTTCATTGAAAAACACGAATGTTCTGCATGGCGCTATCTCACTTGCAAAATCCATCGCCGAGTCAAATCTAGCATCTTGCCTTGCTAAAACCTTGGAATTGAACGCTATAGTCAAATCTACAGAAAATTCATCTGAAGGTTCTACAGTTATTATTGAGCCGCTGCTATTGCGACACTCTATTTTTTCTTTGATTACCAAATACTTGCGTGGCGCAGATTGCTCTGCCAAACCATCTTTGGAAATTGCATCTGCATAAAACTTGGCGCTGCCGTCCAAAATTGGAACCTCTGAAGAATCTAGTGAAATAAGAGCATTATCCACGCCCAGACCATATAAAGCCCCCATCAGATGCTCCAGCGTAAGAATTTTGATTCCCTTTTTCTTAAGAGTCGTACCACGTGATGTAGAACTGACATAATCAACCCACGCCTCAACAAGCGGCGCATCATCCTTCATGTCTGTCCTCTTAAATCTTATTCCAGAGTTCTCAGGAGCCGGTGCAATGGTCATAGAGACCTGCTTGCCGGTATGAAGCCCCTTTCCCTGGAATGTATAAGTACCCTTTAGTGTATGCTGGTTTGTGTACATCTGCGCGGTTTTAGTAACGTGCAAATATACTAAATTTTACCTGCAAATTTTAGAATTTGGCTACTTCTTGTTAGATAAATTCTTGAATATGGCGTAGCACTTCATAAATGTTCTGTAATCAAATGCAGGAGATCCCATGACGCCTTTCTTCCCTTCCTCATCTTTGATTGAGCCCTGAACACCGGCCTGAGCTGCAATTCTTGCACCGTCAGCAACGGTTATATGCCCTGAAATTCCAACCTGCCCGCCAATCATGCACTGCTTGCCAACTTTAGAAGAACCTGCCACTCCAGACTGCGCAGCCATTACCGTATTATCTCCAATCTCGACATTATGAGCTATTTGAATAAGATTATCCAGCTTAACTCCTTTATGAACAACTGTAGCGCCCATAGTAGCTCTGTCAACTACAGTATTTGAGCCTATCTCAACATCATCCTCCAAAATTACAATACCGGTCTGAGGTAT
Organism: Bacteroidales bacterium; assembly: GCA_022647615.1. Classification (NCBI taxonomy): domain Bacteria; kingdom Pseudomonadati; phylum Bacteroidota; class Bacteroidia; order Bacteroidales; species Bacteroidales bacterium. The sequence continues at coordinate 1,300,110 of JALCKZ010000001.1, read as the reverse complement.
TTTCTTATATGACCCGTCGGGAGTAGGAGCAAAGCCAAACCCATCAGAACCAATCACGACGTTCCCGTGTAAAATGCAGTTATTGCCTATTTTACACCCGTCATAAATTTTGACGCCAGGATACAAAATGACATCATCTCCAACTGTAACATCATTCCCAATATAGACCTGAGGATAGACCTGTGTCCCCTTTCCAATCTTGCTGTGCTTGCCCAAATATGAGAACCGTCCAAGATAGGAGCCCTTCCCCCTCTTGGCACTCCATGCCATAAAAGAGAGAAAAGCTCTTCCGCTCTTCTTGCTCTTTTTGAGGGAGTTAAGAAGGTCAAGCAAAGATGCAACCGCCTGATATGCATCATCTACAACAATCAAGGTAGGAGCAACTTTTTCCTGCGGCACCAGCGATTTGTTAACAATGACAATACCCGCCTTGCTGGTCAGCAGATAGTGCTGATACTTAGGGTTTGCAAGGAAGCAGATATTATTGGGCTTCCCGCTCTCTATTTTTGCCACAGATGAAACCTTAACTTTTGGGTCGCCGATAATTTCCCCTTTAAAATGCTGTGCAATCAGCTCTGCAGATACTTCCATAGTCGTCTTTTTAATTGCAGCAAAAATAGTAAAAAAAAGCGGTTTTTTTTGGAGATGAAGAATTGTTTGCATACTTTTGCCGCCGTAATGAGAATGAGTGAGATAAGGGGACCGCAAAGTCCCCTTATTTTGTGCAGATTACTCAAGGTTTTTCAAAAGCGGCGGACTAAAATCTGTCGGGAACTTTAAAAAGAATATTAATAAATTAAAAAAATCATAGACATGGAAGGTTTAGAATTAGCTCCGTTTTTTGCGGAATTTAAAGAGCGCAAAGGCATTGACAGAGCAACACTTATGAGCGTGCTGGAAGATATTTTCAAGACCCAGCTGGCCAAAACTTTCGGGACTGCAGACAACTGCGATATTATTATCAACATTGATAAGGGAGATTTGCAAATCTGGCGCAACAGAAAAATTGTTGAGACCGTTACAGACCCGACGTTGGAAATATCTAAGGCAGAGGTTGATAAGATAGATCCCAAAAATGATTATGAAGTTGGAGAGGATTACACGGAGGAGGTCCGCCTGGATTCTTTTGGAAGAAGGGCAATCCTAAATCTTAAACAAAATTTGTCCGGAAGAATAATGGACATTGACAAAGCAAACTTGTTCAACCTGTATAAAGATAAAGTTGGAGAGATTGTAGTTGGAGAGGTTTACCAGGCCTGGAAGAAAGAGGTGCTTGTGCGCGACGAGAATGACAATGAGCTGCTTCTGCCTAAAACAGAGCAGATTCCGTCTGACTTCTTCCACAAAGGAGATTCCATCCGTGCGGTTGTATCCAAAGTGGAAATGAAGAATAACACGCCAAGCATTATACTTTCCAGAACATCACCTGTATTTTTGGAGAGATTGTTTGAGCAGGAAGTTCCTGAAATTTTTGACGGTCTTATCACAATTAAAAAGATTGTGAGAATACCCGGAGAGAGAGCAAAAGTTGCCGTTGAATCTTATGATGACAGAATAGATCCGGTTGGAGCTTGCGTTGGAGTAAAAGGGTCCAGAATCCATGGAATTGTTAGAGAATTAAGGAATGAGAATATTGATATAATCAGCTGGACCACAAATATTCAGCTGCTTGTACAGAGAGCTTTGAGCCCTGCTAAAATTTCCACAATCAAAATCAATGATGAGGAGAATAAAATCTATATCACGATGGATTCATCTCAGGTATCATTGGCTATTGGAAAGGGCGGCAGCAACATTAAACTTGCAAGTATGCTTGTAGGAAAAGAAATTGAAGTATTCAGAGATGTTGAGGGCGATGAGGATGAAGATGTTTTGTTGAGCTCATTTAGCGACGAGATTGACCAGTGGGTTATTGACGCGCTGCGCGGAATTGGCTGTGATACAGCAAAGAACGTATTAGCACTTTCAGATAAGGACATCATGGAGCGTGCGGATTTGGATGAAGAGACAGTTCTTGATGTTAAGAGAGTTCTTAAGGCGGAGTTTGAAGATGAAGCTGGAGAGTCTCAGCCTCAGGAAAATAACGATACTGCAAAGGAGAGCGAAACAGCGGAAGATAACAAGACTGCGGAGAACAGCGAGCCTGCAGAAAACAACGGCGGCAAAACTGAATAACACGCTATTTATTTAATTTACAAGAATTTATTTTAGGAGGATTATATGATTAAGGACAGCATTAGAATTAACAAAGTACTTAAAGAGTTCAACATTGGCATGAACACGCTTGTGGACTTTCTGGAGAAGAAAGGGGTAAAAGTAGAAGCTAATCCTAATGCCAAGCTGAGTCCTGAGAGCTATGACCTTGTGGAGAAGGAGTTTAGGAAGGAGCAAATGGTCAAGGAGGAGTCCAAAAAGGTTGCGGCAAAAGTTAAAAACATAGAGAAAGAGAATGTCTCTTATGGCATCAACGATGATGAAGAGATGAAGGAGAAATTTATAGAGACAACGGTTGATGCGGTTAAGCCTCCGGTAGTTCTTGGTAAAATAGATTTATCCGCAGGTGCAGGAAAACCTAAGGCAGCAAAAGAAGAACAAGCTAAAGCTGAAGCAGTTAAGAAGGAAGAAGAAGAGAAAGCAAAAGCACAGGAAAAGAAAAGAGAAATAGAGAAAGCGGCAGAAGAAAAGAGGGAAGCTGAGAAAATTGCAGAGGAGAAAAAACAGGCTGAGAAAGCCATTGAGGAGAAGAAAGAGGCAGAGAAGAGAGCAGCAGAAATAGAAGCATCCCGCGCAAAAGCGGAGAATGCGAATAATGCAAAAGAGAATGTTGCAAAACCTGCTACTCCGGCACCAAAGCAACCTTCCTTTGTAAATACACAGAGACCAAAAGAGGTGAAGACAGAGAACAGGCAAGGTGCTCAAAAAGTTGCGGAGCCTGCTAAAGCACCCGTTAAAGAAGAGAGTAAAAAACCTGAGGTTGAGTTTATTGCAACAAGAGTAGAAACACTGTCTGGACCAGAAGTAAAAGGAAGCATAGACCTTTCCAAATTTGAGAAGAAAAAACCTTTTTCAGACAAGAGAGGTAAAAGAGAGAGAATACACAACCACGCAAGAGAGAGAGTAGATGTTTCAAAAGAGGTTGGCACTAATCGTCCTAAAGACCAGGGACAGAGGCAGAACGGACAAAACGGGCAGAACGGAAAAGGAGGAAAGTTCCGCGACAGATTTAAGCCAATTAGAAATGATGTTGATGAAGATGCCGTTCAAAGACAGATAAAGGAGACTTACCAAAGAATGGTTGAGGGAAAGGGAAAGACAAAAGGCTCCAAGTACAGAAAAGAGAAGAGAGAGATGTTTGCGGAGAAGATGGAGGAGGACGTTGAGCAAAAAGAGAAAGTTAGCAAGATTCTTAAAGTAACTGAATTTGTGACAGTTAATGACCTTTCAGTTATGATTGCGCAGCCGGTTACCAAAGTTATTGAGGCATGCATGAACCTTGGACTTATGGTCTCCATTAACCAAAGGCTTGATGCAGACGCTCTTACGCTTGTAGCAGAAGAATTTGGATACAAGGTTGAATTTGTAACCGCTGATATTCAGGAGAAAATCAAAGAGGAGAATGAGGAGGATAAGCCGGAAGATTTACAGCCAAGAGCCCCTATCGTTACTGTCATGGGACACGTTGACCATGGTAAAACTTCTTTGCTGGATTATATAAGACAGTCAAATGTTATTGCAGGAGAGGCGGGAGGAATCACCCAGCATATTGGAGCATACAATGTAAAACTGGAGAGCGGAAGGAGAATAACATTCTTGGATACCCCGGGACATGAGGCCTTTACGGCAATGAGAGCCCGCGGCGCAAAGATGACTGACCTTGCAATTATCATTGTTGCGGCTGATGACGCAGTAATGCCTCAGACAATAGAGGCCATCAACCACGCACAAGCAGCCGGTGTTCCTATGATATTTGCTATCAACAAGATAGATAAACCGGGCGCACAGCCTGATAAAATCAAAGAGCAACTTTCACAGATGGATATCCTTGTAGAAGACTGGGGCGGAAAATATCAGTGCCAGGAGATTTCTGCAAAGAAAGGAACCGGAGTTCATGAGCTGCTGGAGAAAGTTTTGCTGGAAGCAGATTTGCTTGAGCTTAAGGCAAATCCAAATAAAAAAGCTGTCGGGACAGTAATAGAGTCTTCTCTAGATAAAGGAAGAGGATACCTTGCAACTTTGCTTGTACAGGGCGGAACGCTTCACACCGGAGACATTATGTTAAGCGGCTGTTTTACAGGAAAAATTAAAGCCATGTTCAATGAGCGCGGCCAGAAAATTACGGAGGCAGGTCCTTCTGTTCCGGTATCCGTGCTTGGTCTAAACGGCGCACCTCAGGCTGGTGATTTGTTCAACGTTTTTGACAGCGAGAGAGAGGCCAGGGACCTTGCAAACAAGAGAGAGCAGCTGCTTAGAATTCAAGGACTTAGGACACAGAAGCATATTACTTTGGAGGAGATAGGAAGGAGAATCGCGATAGGTAATTTTAAAGAGCTTAATATTATTGTCAAGGGAGATGTTGACGGCTCAATAGAGGCAATGTCTGACTCTTTGATTAAGCTTTCAAATGAAGAGATTCACGTTAATGTAATTCATAAAGCAGTTGGTGAAATTTCAGAGTCAGACGTTTTGCTGGCGGAGGCATCAAATGCAATTATCATTGGTTTCCAGGTTAGACCTTCTGTAAATGCAAGAAGGATGGCTGAGAAAGAGGGAATTGAAATCCGCTTGTACTCAGTTATTTATGACGCCATCAATGAGGTCAAGAGCGGTATAGAGGGTATGCTTGCTCCGGTTGAGAAAGAGGTTGTAACTGCAACTTGCGAGGTAAGACAAACATTCAAAATTTCCAAAGTTGGAACAATCGCCGGATGTATGGTCAAAGATGGCAAGCTTACAAGAACCGCCAAAATCAGACTTATCAGGGACGGTATTGTTGTACATACCGGAATTCTTGCATCACTTAAGAGAGGCAAGGATGATGCAAAAGAGGTTCTTGCAGGATACGATTGCGGTCTGGGAATTGAGAATTTCAATGACATCAAAGAGGGCGATGTTGTTGAGGCATACAAGATAGAAGAAATCAAGAGAACTCTATAAATGGCAGACATTAAACAGTTTGCAATAACCTTCTTTAATTTGAAATTATGGAGGGAGGATAAGTCGCACCACTCAACAAGAACTGACGAATGGCTCGGCGACAGGTTCTCCTTGTTTGAAAAATATTGTCTCCCTTCCATGGCCCGGCAGACGCTCAAGGACTTTACATGGCTCTGTCTTTTTGATAAAAATACTCCGGAAAAATATCTGAAAAAAATTGAAGAGTATAAGAAATATTCTTCCCGGTTTACTCCCGTTTTTTTGTCTGAAGAGCAGGCTAACGATAAAGAGCGCTCAATGCATTCAGTTGTACAGCAATATCTTAGCGGGGACGAGAAATTCATCGTCACAACAAACGTTGATAATGATGATGCCATCCGCAGCAACATGCTGCAAAAGGTAAGAGAAGCTGTGGAGACCCAAATAAAAAACTCTCCCGCTAATGTCAGCGGACTTTACAACTGCCTTTACGGCTATCAATATTTTGTGCGCAACAGAATGGTTATCAAAATGATGTATCCGCACAACCATTTTCAAACGCTATGTGAGAGTCCGGATAACTTTAAGACCATCAAGGGTTTCCCTCATACAAGAGTAAGGAAAATGTTTGCTAATCATGACATGCGGAAGAGCTCAAAGCCCTGCTGGCTGGAGATAGTCCATGAGCATAATGTGAACAACAGCTATAGAGTAGATTTGCGGGTAAGGAATATACCTATATTCAAATCTGTTGATTTAAAGGAATTTGGGATAGATATCAAATTCAGCGCACTTAGGAATTCCTTGAACTCAATTTTTGTAATGCCCTGCCTTTTCATTGCCTCAGCTTGCCGCGGGATACTAAGGCACCTTACAAAGTAATGCTCTTCTGCAAAAAAAATTCTTATTGAAAATATAACGGGAGTTATTGCTCCAAAATATTCAGGCCTGACTTCACGGTCTTATAAAGCGCTTTTGATACAAATCTGAGTATCACAATCATGCAAAGAATTATCACCAAAGAAATCTCCAAAAATAATTGAGAATGTATTTGTGCATTCGCAGCAATCATATCTGCATTTTTCTTCAGCGCAGAAATAACTTTTGTATTTGAAACATCAGAGATGCTCCACTTCTGAACCACCTGTCCCTCCTTAACATAAGTTACTCCTCCGTTGGAACGGTTGAAAGTAATTGCAGTTTTGTAATCTGTGTATAGAATCTTAAAAGGAAAACCTTTATCATTGCCTGAATTTTCAAAAATATTTGATTGGTTTTCCTCAGCGATAGATTCTTTTATTGGCTCCAGTATCTTAAGAGTCTGCGCAGGAGTCAATCCGCTAACAAGATAAAAATCAGCTCTATGCTTGCCATAATTCAAAGAATCTCCCAAATTTTTGAGCTTGCCTAAATCCTGCAAATCAATTATATCTTTGTTATATACAGACATAAAAACAACAGCGCTTCTCGTCTTGAGAACTGAATCTGTGACATACTTCCCCGCCCCGTCTTTTAAGACCAAAGACATTGCGGAAGCATCATCTTCACTCCCTTTAACCAATGTCGTTTTTGATGTGACAAACTTCCAAGTATTATCCGGAAGATGGTTAATATCAAACTTCATCTCCTTGCCGTTCTTGGAATAGACAAAGACAGTATTGTACTTTATATCAGATGCTCCTGAAGATGCAGCCATAATATCGGAACCTGCGCGGAAGTCTGTAAAATCTGCCGGAGGAAGGTGCTTTAAAGCATAGCCGCTAATGAATAATATGAAGAGTGAATATCCGGATATATAGACTATTTCCCAAAAATTATTTGCAATAGGAAGAAACTTTTTACGCTGGCAAACAAGCAAAACACAGCAAGGGACAAGCACTAGATTTTTATACAAAGTTTGCCATGCCGTAAGATGAATTGCATCACCAAAACAACCGCAGTCTTTTACAAGTCCAAATTGTGCGGATAAAAATGTAACTATCAGGAACACAGAAGAAAAACACAACGCAGCCCATGAAAAAAACTTAAATTTTATTCCCTTAAGCACGCTCACCCCTATTAAAAATTCAAGCATGCAAAGGAGAATTCCGGCATACACTGCAAAATGTCCAAAACTTCCAATGTGATAAGAGACTAAATAATCGTTAATTTTAAGCGCAGTACCAATAGGGTCAACAGCCTTCAAAAATCCAGACACTATGAAGACCAGGCCCACAAGAACTCTGCATATTGCTCTTAAAAATTTCATAATTACCGCATATATTTTTATATCCAAAAAGTCAGATTGATTAAAAAGCAGTATTAATTAAAACTTCAAAACTCCTTTTATTTTCTCAAAAATTGCAGCAGCAGGTAACATCTTCCCATCAGAACCAGAACAATCTACTCTGGTAAAATCCTTATCCTCAGCAGTTTCATTAAGATATATTTTTCTAACTCCAACCTGAAAAGAGATGTTTTCCTCATGAATATCATGCTTGCCGTGCAGGTAATCTCTGTCCCCTCCCATCCTATTTGCCTTAAGCTTTGAGTCCACAAAATCTATCGGGACATCCAAAAAAATATTTATGTCCGGACGGGGTATTTTATAGTGCTCATACTCAAGATTAAGAATCCACTCTCTCAAACTTTTTTTCTCCTTCTCATCTTGTAATTTTGAGCATTGATAGGCAATGTTTGAATAGACATATCTGTCCAGCAAAACGCAGCAATCATCTTTCAGCCAATTGCTTATAATATTCCCCGCATCAGCCCTGTCCAAAGCATAAAGCAATGCCACAAGCTGAGGGTGCACTTGATTGATTGTCCCAAAATCGCCCCTTAGAAACTTTGCAATAAGGTCTCCCCAAATGGGAGCTTCATAGCGCGGAAAGTGCAAATACTTGAGATTCATACCATTGCTCAGGATATAATCCTTAAGCATCCTAACCTGGGTGCTCTTTCCTGCGCCGTCTAATCCTTCTAAAACTATTAACATTGCCTGCTTTTAACGCGGCTGATAATATTATGCCGCCTCTTGTTATCTTTGTACTTACAAAGTTAAAAAATATGGAGGAAAAACAGCCCATAGTAATGGGTATTATTAACATAAACAGAGAGTCTTTCTACGCTCCCAGCCGCATGATATCTTCAGAAGACGTTTGCAATCAGTATGAAAACATGCTCAAGGATGGAGCTAAGATGACTGACATTGGGGCATGCTCTACCAGGCCCGGCAGCACGCCGGTAACATTGGAGCAGGAATGGGAGTATCTGCATGAGCCTCTTAAAGAGCTGTATATCAGATATAAAAACAGCACAGGATTTAGGAATGTAATATCCATAGACACATTCCGTTCAGAAATTGTCCGCAGAGTTTATGACACAATCGGAGAATTTACGGTAAATGACATATCAGCCGGAGAAGCTGACAATCAAATGCTTAAAACTGTCGCTGAGCTTAAGCTGCCATATATTGCCATGCACATGCGCGGCACTCCGGATACCATGAATAATTTGACTAATTATCCCGACGGTGTTGTGAATGAGGTGGTTGATTACTTCAAAAATTTTGAGAAAAAAGCTAAAGCCATTGGAATAAATGATTTTGTAGTTGACCCCGGTTTTGGATTTGCCAAGACTGTGGAACAAAACTACCAAATGATGTCCGGGCTCAAAGAATTTAAAAAACTTGGGCACAAAGTTCTAGTTGGAATATCACGCAAGTCCATGATTTGGAAGCTCTTGGGAATAACACCGGCGGACGCCCTTCCGGCAACCTGCGCATTGAATATGGTTGCACTTATCAATGGCGCTGATATTCTCAGAGTGCATGATGTTAAAGAGGCGGCGCAGTGCATTCAACTTTATAAGAATTTAGAAATTAAGTAACTTTGCTCCCGCTGGAAAGGATACAACTCCTTCGGCACCAGGTGCGGCACGTACCGCACAAATTATTCAAAATGAAACTTCGTGTAAATTATTAATATAATGGCAATTAACACAACAGCTCTTACGGCGGTCTCTCCGATAGACGGACGCTACAGAAATAAGGTGGAACTCCTTAGCGAATATTTTTCCGAGTACGCTCTTATAAAATACAGGGTTAGGGTAGAAGTTGAATACTTCATTGCACTTTGCAATATTCCGCTTCCCCAGCTTAAAGATTTCAAGCACGGCAACTATGAGAAACTCAGAGATTTATACAGGAACTTCACTCCGGAAGAGGCATCAAAAGTAAAAGATATTGAGAAGATTACAAACCATGATGTAAAGGCTGTAGAGTACTACATAAAAGAACAGTTCAAAAAATTAAAGATAGAGAAGTACCAGGAGTTTGTACATTTTGGACTTACCTCCCAGGACATAAACAATACCGCAACTCCTTTAAGTTTAAAAGAGGGAATTGCAGCCGCATATATGCCTGCTTATGAGGAAGTTGAAGAGATGCTCAAAAATTACTCCAAGGAGTGGAAAAATGTAGCGATGCTTGCCCATACCCATGGACAGCCAGCCTCGCCTACCCGTCTTGGAAAAGAAATTGCAGTATTTGTAAGCAGACTGGAAGAGCAGAAAAGGTTGCTGAAGAGCGTCCCTTATTGTTCTAAGTTTGGAGGTGCGACAGGTAATTTCAATGCGCACTTTTTGGCTTATCCTAAGATAGACTGGAACAAATTTGCTAAAGATTTCCAGGAGGAAACGTTTGGGCTAAAACGCTCATATCCAACTACTCAGATTGAGCATTATGATGATCTTGCCGCCATTTTTGACGGTCTCAGAAGAATAAATACAATATTAATAGACTTATGCAGAGATATGTGGACATACATATCCATGGAATACTTCAAACAAAAAATCAAGGCGGGAGAAGTTGGTTCATCCGCAATGCCTCACAAAGTAAACCCTATTGACTTTGAAAATGCAGAGGGTAATTTTGGAATGGCAAATGCAATATTCACTCACCTTTCAATGAAGCTCCCTATCTCCAGAATGCAAAGAGATTTGACAGACTCTACGGTATTAAGAAACATAGGAGTACCTGTCGCGCACTCTATAATTGCATTTAAATCACTCAAGAAGGGACTAAGCAAACTTATTCTTAATGAGGAAGTTATAGATAGAGATTTGGATAACAACTGGGCCGTTGTATCAGAAGGTATTCAAACGATTTTGCGCAGGGAGGGATATCCTCATCCGTATGAAGCGCTAAAGGAACTTACAAGGGTAAATACAAAAATATCTAAAGAGAGCATAAGGGAATTTGTTAACAACCTTAAAGTTACAGAAGCGGTAAAAAAAGAGCTTCTGTCCATTACTCCTCACAATTATACCGGCAAGTAGATTTTTTGGCTGTTTCAGCATATTTGAATATGTTTGATGCAGTTTTTATACCTTTGCGGCATTTGAGAAAAGAATATAATTTTTAAAGAAGAAAATAAATGAAGAAAATTTTAACAATCGCGATTGCTGCCCTTGCAATTTTTGCAGGCCAATCAATTAGCGCACAGGATTTCCACTATGGAGTTACTGCCGGTGTAAATGCTTCTACCGTAAAAGTAAATGATATCAATTTACTTGGTACAATAAACATTAAGGGAGATAATTCCAGAAAAGTCGGATTCTATATTGGCATTGTTGGAACATATAATTTCAATGACAAAATGGGTTTGCAGGCCGAGGTTGAATACAGTCAGGAAGGCACTAAAATGAACGCAAAACTTGATAACAGTTCTATAGATGCAATTTTAGGAGCAGCTTCAAGTATGCCTCTATCCGGCATGACATTCCCGGACCAAACTATTAACAATGCAAACGGCACAGTTACAAAGGTTACAAACATTACCGCGACAGGATTCACTGCAACGCATACTTATGATCAGGTTACGGCAAAATCCACATGGACTTTTGGAAAAATTAATGTCCCTATAATGTTTACTTACAAACCAATAGCCGGTTTAAGCTTAATGGCAGGACCATATTTCAGCTATAGGGTAAGCAAGAATTTTAAACTTAATTCAAGCTTTGGCCAGGGTGTAAAAGATGCAATTGATGGTATTAACTTAAATGTTGCCTACTCAGGAACTGCAACAACAACTGCCGGAGGCGTAGTAGTTGATACAAGAACTACAACAGGTACACAGGCTATTTCAGCCGCTAATGCAATAGCAATGCTTGACAATGGTCAGACAATTTTAGGCGTATTAGAGGGAAGCACCGGAAAGTCTATGATTGAAAGCTATGTTAAAGACAATCTGAATGACTATGTTAAGAAGTTTGATTTTGGAGCTTCAGTAGGTGTAAAATATGCGTTCACTCCTCATATTGCAGCAGAATTTAGATGGGACTTCTCAGTAATCAACAACCTTAAAGACATAAAGAGCATTACATTACCTTCTAGCGTACAAACACTTATGGGTCAGAATGCAGCTGCCACTCAATATCTTGCTGCAATCAACAAGGTTTTGGCGTCCAGCCCTATCAAACTAAAGGGACATAATAACTCAATGAAACTTGGCTTGATTTACATGTTCTAATTTGAGAATAAAACATAAAAAAAAGAGGCTGAAAAATCAGCCTCTTTTTTTTATTTATATATCCGCTTTTTACTTGCCGGAATTCTTATCGTCCTCAACAACATAAACTTCCTCTCCTTGTTCATGAAACAAAAACTGCTCTCTTGCAAAACGCTCCAAGCTATCTTTATTGGAGCTAAGCTCTTTTAGTTTTTCGTCTGTTTTAATAATCGCCTCCTTGTAATATTGTTTCTGTCTGTTCTGCTGGGCAAGAGTGCTTAATTCCTTGTACCAGCTTATAAGATTGTTATTATCAAAAAAAACAATCCAAAGCAGGAACAAAACTGTAACTATCAGGTACTTGTTCTTCAATGCGGCAAGCAGCCGTGAATTATTCATCTTATCTTTTAAAGATTTCATTGATTCTGCTTGCATAATTTTTATTAAATTTGAGGATTAATAAATCTGAAAGCAAAAATAATAATTAAATATGAAACCAACATTATTAATTATGGCTGCCGGAATGGGCAGCAGATACGGCGGACTAAAACAACTTGATGCAGTAGGTCCTTGCAATGAAACTATTATGGATTACTCCGTTTATGATGCGATAAGAGCTGGATTTGGAGATGTAGTATTTGTTGTAAGGGAGAGCTTTAAAGAGGAATTCCAGAAAAAAGTTGCTGATAGATACGCACATAAAGTTAATGTAAAGATAGTAACTCAGGAACCAAACAAATTACCGGAAGGATTTTCTTTAAACGTTGATAGACAGAAACCTTGGGGTACGGGCCAAGCTGTTCTTATGGCGGCTGATGTCATTGACAAACCTTTTGCTCTAATTAATGCGGATGATTTCTACGGACGCAATTCGTTTGAAGTTCTTGCAAAGTACCTTTCCGGACTTGACAATAATTCCTCTAAAAAGTATTGCATGGTAGGATTCTATTTAAGCAAAACACTATCTGAATCAGGCGGCGTTGCAAGAGGAATTTGCACAGAAAATGAAGAGGGCTTTTTGACAAATGTAGAAGAGCACACAAACATATATGAACTAGAGGGAGAGATAATGGGAACAGGTATGGACCACGTTGAACACGTTCTAAATCAGGAGGCTTGCACTTCCATGAACATGTGGGGATTCACTCCTGATTTCTTTACTGAAGGAAGGAAGCTGTTTGCAGATTTTCTTGCAGCAAACATTAAAGACAAAGAGAAAGAGTTCTATGTTCCTTCTGTTGTTGACACAATGATTAAACAGAATCTGGCAACTGTAAAAGTACTCTCCACACCTGACAAATGGTTTGGCGTTACATACAAAGAAGATAAGCCAAAAGTCATTGCAAAGATTAAGATGATGACGGATAACGGGACTTATCCTTCCCCATTATTCTAGAAGCAGAGTCTTTGAAAAATTATTGCATCCGCAATTGCAGATAAAGTATGCTTAACAAGCTAAAATATTTCCTGCCATCCTTCAGCCAATGCTGGGTGGCAGTTTTTTACATACTTGTTATAGGAGGAATAGGTATTGGCCTCTCTATGATGGTCATAGGGCAGATGCTGCATGTTGATATAATCAACTTCAACCTCCTTTTAACATACTTGCTCCCAATGCTTCCGGTGTTCTTTTATTTTGCCTTTAAGGGAAAAGAGTCATTTACTCTAAAAACACACAGGGCGGTTCCACTTAACCAGCCTCATTTTGGCAAGATGAATGTAATTGTATGCGGGTTCATAGTGCTTGTTGCAGTCCTATCACTTGGCGTTTTGACAGACCCGCTTTCCAATATTTTTCCAATGTCGGATGCACTCAAAAGAATCTATTCTCAAATGGAGCAAAGGACTGTTTGGTCTTTTATTTCTATTGCCATCTGCGCGCCAATTGTAGAGGAGACAATTCTGAGAGGAATGATGGAGCGCGGAATGCTCTATCATAATTCTCCAAAATTTGCAATTTTATGGAGTGCGTTTTTCTTTGCATTTATACATCTTAATCTAGCTCAGGCAATTCCAGCGTTTACTTTGGGCATTCTGTTTGGATGGATTTATTATAAAACTCATTGTTTGTGGGCCACAATCTTTATGCATGCAATGAATAACGCCAGCACATTTTTGATATTTGCGGCGTATCCTAGTCTTAATCCCGACAGTTCATCCAAGGAGATTTTAATGTCTATTTTCCATATAAGCGCAAGTACTTACTACATAGCATTTGCAGTTTTGGCAGTTGTATTCTGCTTATGCATTTGGCTGCTGTACAAATACTTGCCAAAATACAACAGTTTTAAGCCACAGGCCGACACCGCTGTTTAACAGTTATAAATTATTTTACAATGAAAAAATTATATCCGCTCCAGTTTGCTGATAGCGCGGAAGACTGCGTTATCGATGATGGAAAAAAGAGAGCCGAAAGCATAGCAGCTCTGGAGAAAAAATTAAAATACAGTCCGCTTTGCACGGAGGATTCTTATGTTGCAAAAGGATTTCTTGCAGGAAACACTCTAGATGAAGTAATAGAGACATATCTTGGCAATTTGCTGGGTGACAAGATATTTGAATACTATCGCGGAGTATTCCCCGTACAAATAAAAATACACCGCTTTAACAAGATGTCCCCTATTCTTGTCAGCCCGGATAACACTGTTGCAAGTGAAAGGTTTGGCTGCTGGGGGAAAGAGAGATTTTGGTATATAGCTGATGTCAAGCCTGGTGCACAGATTTTTATGGGCTTCAAAAAGGAGATGGCAGCCGGCAGTTTTTTTGAAGTTGCATCAAAGCATCACCTAAAAGACGTTATGAATGAGATAGAACCTGAGGTTGGAGAGTCTTTCTACATAGCTCCGGGTACTCCGTTCTGCGCAGGAGGCGGAGTCACTGTAATTGAAGTTGCTCAAAATTCACCCGTAGAACTAGACCTGACAGATGACGGGCAAATTGGAGAATCCATGGATTTTCTTAATTATCACTTCTATACGCCTGCATATCAAATGCCGGAAGAGTGCTCTTTCCGCGTAGAAAAAGTTGTGCTAAAATCTGATGAAATAATTTCTCCGGAAGATACTGATAGCTTTATCGTATACGTTGGACTTAACGGCAAAGCCAGAATAATCACTGACAAAGAGTATCCCATTCAGCAGTCAGATATCATTTTAATTCCGCAGGAACTAAATGAATTTCATTTTACTCCCGATAGTGAAAACCCCACATTTTTAAGAATTTACATGCCTCAGCCAAAGGAGGAAAAAGACGCTTACATAAATGAGTACGCGCCTTCAGAGGAAGAAGGGCACAATCACCACCACCATCATTGTGATGATGAGAACTGCGATGACGATGATTGCTGCGGCAAAAATCACGGGGATAAAAATTAGAGATTGCTATTGTCATGGATACTGTTAGAGTGGATAAATTCCTTTGGTCTATAAGGGTTTACAAGACCAGGTCAGAGGCCGCGGAAGCATGCCGCAATGGTCATGTTGCCATAAACGGAACCACTGCAAAATCATCTAGAGATGTCAAACATGGAGATGAAATTGAAGTAAGAAAAGGAGCTGTCCATTATAAATGGCTTGTAGTAGAACCTGTAGATAAACGTCAGGGAGCCAAGGTTGTAGAACAATACGCCACTAATGTGACACCACAATCTGAACTTGATAAGCTGGCCCCTCCAAATGAAACAATATTCCTTCAGCGTGACCGCGGAAGCGGACGTCCTACAAAAAAAGAGAGGAGAGAAATTGACCGTCTTCTAGGTGATATGTAAAAAAATGCCGCAAGTTTGCGGCATTTTTTATGATTATTAGCTCACTTATTCTGCTCCGTCGGGCTTATCAGCCTTCTTTGTATTGAACTGATTCATAGCCCTGTCGGGACCTGCAAAAGTAAAAGCCTTAACAGCCTCGCATGCGTTGTCCAGAACTTCCGGCAGCTGCTTAAGCTCTTCCCCGTCAATTTTTCCAAGGACATAATCTATCTGCCCGCCGCGGGAAAAGTCTGAGCTGATTCCAATTCTAAGCCTGCAAAAGGCATTGGTGTTCAAGCATTCCTCCACGCTCAGAAGACCATTATGGCCTCCGTTGCTCCCCTTCTTGCGCATGCGCAAGTGTCCGAACGGAAGAGCCAAATCATCCGAGACAACAAGGATATTTTCCAAAGGAATTTTCTCCTCCTGCATCCAATAGTTCACAGCCTTGCCGCTTAGATTCATATAAGTGGAAGGTTTCAACAGCAAAAGTTTGTTGCCTTTGTAACTAATTGTAGCTGTGCTGCCTAGACGGCCCGTAATAAAAATGGTGCCGGACCCCTTGACTAAGTTGTCCAGCACCATAAAACCAATATTGTGACGGGTCCCTTCATACTCGGGGCCAATATTTCCAAGTCCTGCGATTAAGAATTTTTTGCCCGCCATCTTATTGTACGCAGCTCAAAAGAGTCTGCTTGTTATTTCTTCTTCTTATCCTCTTTCTTATCATCCTTCTTATCTGCAGCAGGAGCGGCGGCAGCAGCAGGAGCAGCGGCAGCACCCTCAGCAGCAGGAGCAGCAGCACCCTCTGCAGGAGTTGTACCGGCAGCAGCAGCCTCCTCTTCCGGAGTAAGAACGTTACGTGTATATCTAACCTCGCAAACCATCATCTTCTTAGGAGAAGCAATGGTGCATCCGTCAACTTTAAGTTCGCCGGCATAGATTGTCTTGCCAACTGCAAGAGGCGTAACATCAACATCAATAGTATCAGGAAGTTTGTCCATAGGACCACAAACCTTAACTTTTCTGGAACCGATAATCAGACGGCCGCCTTGTTTAACACCCTCTGCATTTCCGTGAATGTTAAGAGGAACTGCTATCTCAATAGGCTTCTTATCAGAAACAGCCAAGAAATCTACGTGAATAGCATTATCTGTAATAGGATGATACTGAACATCATGCAATTTACAAACATAAACCTTTCCGTCAAGGTCAATGTTAACAATGTAAGACTTAGGAGTATCAGTAAGTTTCTTAATGTCGGCTAATGAAATTGCCATGTCAACATGCTCAGTTCCGTTGCCGTAAATGATGCAGGGAACGTCACCGGCCCTGCGGATTTTCTTAAGGTCCTGCTTTGTTCCAATCTTTCTGGCAGAAGCCTTTAATGTAATTGTTTGCATAAAATTTAATTTAAAAATGTGTTACTCGGTCTCGGATTTTCCGGACCCCATCGCACCAAAAAACTGATGCTTTTTTTTGCGCGTGCAAATATAAGATTAAATCGTAAATTTCCATAATTGTATATCTGTCGCGACAGATATTTTTATTAATTTGTGAAAAATTATTTGCAGATAAGATAAAAAGCATTACCTTTGTTTATAATAATTCTAAACAACTCAATGACTATTTAGGATAAAAACAAAAAATATATTATTAACTATTAAAAATCAAAGTATTATGAAAAAGAAATTTAGATGTACAGTTTGCGGTTATGTTTATGAAGGTACAGAGGCTCCTGCAAAATGCCCACAGTGCGGCGCTCCAAGAGAGAAATTTGTAGAAGTTGTTGCAGAAGAGGGTAAAGGCTGGGCTGACGAGCATGTAATTGGCGTTGCTAAAGGTTGTGATGCAGAGGTTATGGAGGGTTTGAAGGCCAATTTTGCAGGTGAATGCTCAGAGGTAGGAATGTATCTTGCTATGTCCAGACAAGCTGACAGAGAAGGATATCCTGAGGTTGCAGAGGCATTTAAGAGATATGCTTTTGAAGAGGCTGAACATGCTTCTAAATTCTGCGAGCTTATTGGCGAGATGGTTTGGGATACAAAGACAAACCTGGAGAAGAGAATAGAGGCAGAGAGAGGAGCTTGCGAGGGTAAAAAGAAAATTGCTACAAAGGCAAAGCAACTTGGTTATGACGCAATTCATGACACAGTTCATGAGATGTGCAAAGATGAAGCTCGCCACGGTTGCGGCTTTGAAGGTCTATACAAGAGATATTTTAAGAAATAATTTAGGTTAGTTAGCAAAAAAGAGCGTCCGCAAAGGCGCTCTTTTTTTATTGTATTTCAGCTCATTTTTATTGTGCAGCTGCTGTCATATTCACAGCTTTTTCCCAGGCAAAGTTTTGATAAAACGCATCTAATGCGCTGTTTGTAGGGTTATTAATATATGTGCTGACGCCGGAAAACCTGGAAGGATCTATCGTTAAATCTAAAATTTTTCCGGTGGTATATTTTGCAACTACGGCATTGTTAAGAGCGGCGGTAAACGCAGACGCAGCACTCTCTCCTACAAGCTTTACCATGAAGTCATCAAGGTCATAGAACCAATGTTTATCGTACCTAAAGTAAGGTTGAATTTTTGACAAATCCAGCGCCTGTATTTTATCTCTGTTTGCATCAAATATCAGCTTTGCCTGAGCCGCAACATCTGCGAGCGCAGAACATTTTATAACTGAGATTGTAGCAGATTGCATATCACCTGATTGTGAAGCATAATAATCATAATATGCCTTAGCCGCGGCAGCATAGTCTCCGTTGAACAGAGGCTTCATAATTGTTCCGTACGGAAAACTTGTTGTTAAAATCTCTGCAGGTGAAGATATTACATAATCCACGCTATCCTTTAGCTGATACGCAACTTCTATTCCGCCCATAAGACAAGCATCAAAAGCAATGAAATCCAGCTTGCAAGGGATTGAAGAGGCAAGATCTGTAATAGACATCTCTGTCTTATTATCCAATCCGAAACTCTTCACCATGTGAGCGTATGGGTCAACTCCGCCCGGAGGAGACGGCCATGTATTTATAAAAGGCGTTACCGTATTTTCTCCCGACAGTTTTCTCAATTTTCTAAGTGCGCTCAGCTCCTCTGCACGTTCATTAAGTTCTGCGGTAATTGTGCTGGAAGGGAACGTTCCGCTGGCATAATAACCGGCAGGAAGCCAACCAGTTGCATGGGACCACATTATCATCCCCATCTCCTTTGCGGGGAACATTGTCTTTGTGACCTGGATAGCGCTGGTAACCGCCGCTTTTGTTGCAGAATTTTGCCCCGGGAATCTATAAACGGTATCTGTTACAACTGCTCCGGCGCTGTTTTTATAGACATTAATCAACAGCGGCATGGTGTCCCTAACCGCCATTGTTGTAGGATTAATGTTATCAGTATAGATTACAACATAGCCATTATCAGGCAGATACCCGTTGATAATTTGATTAATGCTATTTACCGCGTAAGATGCAATATTGTTGTTATCAATGAAGTAAATAAGAATAGTCTTGTCCTTTGTTTCATAAACAGTCTCATGCGCCGTAACAGCTTTCTGGCAAGAAACTGCTGAGAATAAGGCAACTGCGGCAAGCGCCAACAAAGAGGCTCTCCTCAAAGCTCCACTAAAAACATTCATTTTATTCCAGTCCATTTTCTCTCCCTTTTTTTCTCTATTTATCGCCCTTTCTCCACCTTCTTATTCTTCAAATTTTTCTCGCTTTTTCTATTTTTCCACTCTTCCTTAATCACGACAGTTATCCATCAATGCAAAATTACCCTTTTTTCAATAATCAGGCCTATTTTTTAAAAATAAAATATACCGCTCCAATCAACAGGAAAAATGCAATAATATGATTATAGTTGAAATGTTGTGTTTTGAAAAACACAAGAGCAAAAACGGCAAAAACAGCGAGTGATATAACCTCTTGGACTACTTTGAGTTGCACAAGAGAAAAAGGTCCGCCCAGTTCATTGTAGCCTATTCTGTTTGCCGGTACCTGAAAGCAATATTCTGCAAAAGCAATTCCCCAGCTGATAACTATAATTCCAAATAATCCCCAGCCCGGAAGCAGCGTATCCGTCTTAAATTTCAGATGGCCATACCAGGCCAAAGTCATAAAACTGTTTGAAATAATTAAGAATAAAATTGTAAGCAAACCTCTTCCCATAATTCTAAATAAAGTTTTAAATAACAAATCTGTCGCGATAAAATGAGGTGCCAAAATTATAAAAAACAGCGGAAACTCTTATATTTGTGAAAGCGCAAACAAATAATTAACCGGCCTGCGGAAGGCCATAAAATATTTAATTATGAAATCTGATAACATTCTTGCATTTGTAGGTGGAGCAATACTTGGAGCTGTTGCTGCCATCCTCCTTGCTCCTGATTCAGGAGAGAATACCCGCGCTAAAATTAAGGCAAAGGCTGATGAAACTTATAAAGACATAAAAGAGAAAGTGCGTGAAGGAAGAGAGAAATTCCAGAAAAAGTCTGAGGCAGAAGCTGATGCAGCCGCAGAATAGTTGCTAATAGAATAAAAGCCTGTAAAATGGATATTAGAAAGCATTATAAAGACCCTGGTGATGACGGACTGTTTGCATCTCTTAAGGAGTATGTGAACATGAAGCTGGACAGCTTTACGCTGAAGGCGGTTGAAGATATTTCAATTGTCTCCGGCAAGGTAATCCTCATCCTGATTTTCACAATGCTGGGCGTTGTGATATTGCAGCTTTTAGGATTTGCCCTTTCCTATTTTATTGGTGAGCAGCTTGGAAGCAACGCACTTGGCTTTCTGATAGTTGGAGGGATATTTGTAGTTGCTTTTCTGGTCGTTTTTTGCTTGAGGAAAAAGCTCTTTACAAACTCAATTGTTAAACTGTTCATTAATATGTTTTTCAATAACAACGCAGAAAGAGAAACGTTTAAAGATGACGATGAAGATGAGCAGGAATAAAAAAAGCATATACGCAGATATCTCCAATTTGGAGGAATTGCGCCGGGCGGAGAAAAAACTGTCGGGAGCCATAGAGGAGAAGGAGAATGAGCTTTCCCTTGAGTATGAAGAGTTTAAGAGGCTCATAAATCCGCTTACCTACATTGAATCCGTAGTTGAAAGGGTGAAAAGAGCGGGGAATTTCGCCGGCAATGTGATGAAGGTTTTTTACGCAGTTAAAAGTGCTGTTAGCGCATCAAAAAAATCTTCCGGGGAGACCAAAGAAGATTAATCTATATTGATTTAAAAACAAATCCGATTAACAATGAAATACTTAAAGACAATTACATGCCTTTGCGTAGCGATGTTTTGCATCGCGACAGTTTCTAGTTTTAATACGTGCAATGCACAAACAAAAAAGAGCAAAGCAAAAATGACAAGCGTTAAAAATTTAAAAAGCAATCCGTCCGCAACAGAAAAAGTTTTCAAATATTCAGTAGATGAATTTGCAGATTTGCAGGTTCTGAGATACCGCATACCAGACTGGGACTCATTGAGTTTCAATCAAAAGAGCTTCCTATATTACACAAGCGAGGCAGCTAAATGGGGACGCGATATTTATTTTGACCAAAACTGCAAATACAACTTGCCAATAAGGAGAGTGCTGGAAAAAATCATTACAACTTACAAGGGAGATACTAAGGGCAAAGAGTACCAAAACTTCATGGTGTATGCTAAAAGATTTTTCTTCAGCAACGGAATGCATCATCATTACGGAGAGGACAAATTTGTTCCGTCTTGCACTAAAGAGTACTTTAAAATGCTGATGGTCAAGAGCGGACAAGAGAGCAAATGCGCAGAACTCCTGCCTATTATTTATAATCCGTCTATCATGGCCATGAGAAGGACCAATGATACAAAGGGAGATATGGTGGCAAATTCCGCAATAAATTTCTATGAAGGAAATATTACCCAGGATGAGGTTAATAAATTCTATGCAGCCCAGGAAGTTCCCGGAGATAAAGAACCTATCTCCTATGGCCTTAACACCAAATTAGTTAAAGAGAACGGAAAGTTAGTTGAGAAGCCATGGAAAATAGGAGGAATTTACAGCAAGAGCATCTCTAAAATTGTGGAGAATTTGGAGAAAGCCAAAAATTACGCGGAGACTCCTAACCAGAAAGAGACCGTGCAAATGCTTATAGATTTCTATAAGAGCGGAAATCTTAAAGATTGGGATAGATTTAATATTCAATGGGTTAAGGATAGCGCAACCGTTGTAGATTTTATGAACGGCTTTGTAGAGGACTACAATGACCCTCTTGGAAGAAAAGGCGCATGGGAAGCAATAGCGGATTTTAAAGATATTCAGGCCAGCCGCAGGACTGAAACTATAAGCGAAAATGCACAGTGGTTTGAAGACCATTCCCCTGTTGACAGCAGATTTAAGAAGAAGACAGTTAAGGGCGTTACCGCAAAGGTTATAAACGTAACCTGCATAGCAGGAGATTGTTACCCAAGCACACCTATTGGAATAAATCTTCCAAACGCAGACTGGATTAGGAAAGAATATGGTTCAAAATCTGTTACAATTGCCAATATTACAGATGCTTATGAAAAAGCCAGCAATGAATCTCCTAAGAGTACGCTTAAGGAATTTTCATGGGATGACGCAGAAGTTGCTTTCATAAAAAAATATAGCATTCTAACGGATAATCTTCATACAGATTTACATGAGTGCCTTGGACACGCAAGCGGACAAATCATGCCAGGTGTAAGCGCAAACGCTCTTAAAGAGTTTAGCTCCGCTTTGGAAGAGGCTAGAGCCGATTTGTTTGCGCTATATTATCTTGCTGATCCTAAGCTGGTTGAGCTAGGTCTTCTGCCTAACGCAGAGGCTTACAAAGCAGCTTATATCTCTCAAATCAGAAACGGCATCTTTACACAATTTACAAGAATAGAGCTTGGCAAGAAAAATACAGAGGCTCACATGCAGGACAGAAAACTTATTGCCCAATGGTGCTATGAGAAAGGTCTGAAAGATAACGTTATAGAGAAGAGAGTCAAAAACGGCAAAACTTATTTTGTAATTAATGATTACGTAAAGCTGCGCCATTTATTTGGAGAACTTCTTGCAGAGATTCAGAGAATTAAATCTGAAGGAGATTATGAGGCGGGTAAAAATTTAATTGAAACATATGCAATCAACATTGACCCAGCCCTTCACAAAGAGGTGCTGGAGCGCTACAAGTCATTAAATCTTAAGCCTTATAAAGGATTCATAAATCCTGATATAGTACCTGTTGTAAAGAATGGCAAAACAGTTAATTACATCGTTAAATACAATGATAATTTCTTAAAGCAGCAGCTGGATTACGGTAAGAATTATTCAGCAGAAGACTAATGAATAATTCTGTAAAATCTGTGAAAAAGTAGAAAAACTAAGAGTACAGGAAACAAAAAAGAGCGCCTGAAAAGACGCTCTTTTTTCTATGACCGATACCTTTAATTTACAGTAACGGAGAAATCTTTCTTGCCGGATTCTAAACTGCCATCACGTCCAAACAATGAATTATACTTTCCGGCCGGCATATCGGATAACGTATATACATTGCAAATTCTGCCAATATCAATTTTCTTGGTTAAGGCAGTAGAGACAATATCTGCAACAAGGCCAGCCAATCCGCTTCCGTTGCTTGGCGAATAAGTAATATTTCCCGTCCGTTCAAAAATGATTTCATCAGTCTTGGCAGATTTAATAACATAGTTGATAGTTACGGAAATTGACATGCCCACAGTACTTTTTTGCCATTTTTTAATTGTCGTAAATAATACCGCGTCCACACCAAATACTTCACCAATCTTTTTCATAGAAGAATTCACAAATTCTTCTGAATCATAAGCACTTTGCTCTTTAAGAAATTCAAGTGATAAAAGAGGCGACATAACATAATATCCCTTTTCAGATAACGGCATTGTAATGGAGCTGTAGAATAATTCTTTTGCCTCCACTTCATTTGTCTTATTAATTGGAGGCATAATTAAAATTGACAACGGCCTCTCATCATAAATGCCTTTGTAAGTGACAGCTTTAGAGGGCAATTGAGTACACCCGGCAAACAGGATTCCACTTGCAAATAAGATGTATAATATTTTTTTCATCATTCGAATCGCTTTAAAAACCCATCAATAAATGGTTTAGATTCCGGATATAATTCCATCTCTTTTTTAAGATAATACTTGCCCTTGTCAACTTGACCGCTTTGGATTAGCAAGTATCCGTAGTCAGAACACAGCCCCGGCGCGGGAACACCTCTGGCCCCAAGCGGATTGTTAATCAGATTTTCGCATACCGACATCAATTCTTTAAGGCTTGCGTCATCATGTTTTTTTGAATAGGCATACACGGCATCATTATAACCGCTCCATGTATAAAGAGATTTTGCTGAAGTACCACATGAAAATAGAGCAATAGAACATATTGCAACTATAATGATTTTCTTCATCTCAAAATTATTTTTTTAGTCTCACGCAACCCTATTATAACATTTTGTTCTACAAGGGTCTCACCTTTGTAAGTTACCTTAATTTTATGATTGCCAGGGGCTACTACAACAGAATGCGCCTTGCGTTCAGCCTTTGTTTTATACACTTTACCCATAATATAATCCTTGCCATCAACGTTCAAGGTAACACCATTATAATTAGGCCCTTGAGTCAAAACGATTATGAAAGATTCATTCTCTTTTCCGGAAGAATTAGTGCTGTACATGTGAGGGCCACATGATGCAATAATGACCGCAAATAGTAATAAAATTATTTTTTTCATAGCATTGTTATTTATCAGTTATATAATATGAGGCCAAATCATTATTATCTATTGTTCCGCTTGATAATGAGGCTATTGAAACTTCAGATTCAGGAGTATTCCCCAATGTCTGAACAATTTTAATTGTAGCCGCTTCTTTGCCCGGCAATTCTATCATCATGCCCGTCTGAGGATTCTTAATAGACTTGCCCTTTTTGATAACATTAAAAGACAAACCGCTTTTAATACCCTGGGACGCACCTCCGGAAATAATATAATTTCCGTCTTCATAAGAAAGCAAGTATGCCTTCCATGGATTGTCCATACACTTGTTAACAATATTTTCTACCAGTTTAGTAATAGCAGCAGAAATTGCCTTATCAGCCAAAGTTGCATCATAATCGGCCTCTTTTCCAAGACCCATAATGGTTTTATTAACGGCATTCGCATCCCCCTGCGCTTCACCGCTAAATATTACTACGCCTGTAGAAACATCTACCAACCTCATTGATACTGAAGCTTCTACAATTTGCTCCTTTTGGTTGGAAAATAGTTTTTGGGTACCAAGTGTTTTTCTGCCGAATTGTGTAATTGAGCCAAAGATTAAATAATCTGCACCTATCTTTTGAGAAGACCCGCCGCCATTTTTTAATTCGTCGGCAATTTTGTCAAAATCTTGTCTCTCAATTAGCATAAACTTATTAGTTTCAGCAAGTTTAGTAGCAAGGATGTCCGATGCCTGCTTGCCCATTGGGTCATTGTTCTTGTCATAGAACACACTTTTTGCATACTGCGTTTCATTTGAAAAGCGCCCGATGGCAACCTTCCTTTTTAAGCTCAGATCTTTTTGCGCCTGAACATTAGGCAAGACCATGAGAAGCGACATCAACAAAAAAATAATTCTTTTCATAGATTTTAATATTTAAGTGTTTAATTATTCTATTTACGATACTGCGTAGGATCGGCATGCCGGCTCCGGCGATCAGTTATGGTTGGAATATCCTCATCTGATGCCTTATCCAAATTGCCGCTCCACAGGTATTTGCGTGTCTCTGCAACTATCACTCCGGATAGCAGAAGCAAGGCAATTATGTTTGGAACTGCCATCATTGCATTCATAATATCTGCAATATTCCATACGAGTGAAAGATCAAGCACGGCGCCAACATAAACAAGAGCTACCCATATAACTCTATAATAGATTATAAACCTGTGCCCCGCAAGATATTCAATAGCTTTCTCCGCGTAATATGACCATCCCAAAATAGTTGAGAATGTAAATGTTACAAGGCTTATAGTCAAGAAAATAGAACCAACTTTAGGAATTTGTCCAAATGCAAGCTGAGTCAATTTTGCACCGTCAGTATAACTGATGCTTGGGTTATTTATAATGCTGGAAACAAGAACAAGACCTGTCAGCGCACAAACAACAACCGTATCCCAAAAAGTTCCCGTTGATGATACAAGCGCCTGACGGACAGGATTCCTGGTTTTTGCAGCAGCCGCGGCAATTGGCGCGGAACCCATGCCTGATTCATTAGAAAACAAACCTCTTGCAATTCCATACCTGCATGCCGTCATTACGGTTGTTCCGGCAAGACCTCCAAGACCGGCCTTTGCGGAGAAAGCGGAGTGACATATTAGAGTGATTGTCTGACCAAGCACTCCCCAGTTCATAGCTAGAATTGCCACACAGCCAAATATATAGAAGATTGCCATAAAAGGAACAAGCACCTCGCATACTCTTGCAATTCCCTTAATACCAAAGAATATCACAAGCGTTACAAGTGTTACCATAACAAGTCCGCTAACCCATTTGGGAATTCCCATAAAAGCGGGGCCAAACAAACCTGGTTCATCCAACAAAGTTGATATTGCATTTGCCTGAACAGTATCCCCTATTCCAAACGCAGCCAAGGCGGTGAATACGCAAAATATTATCGCAAGCCATTTTGCGTGGAGCCCCCTTTCCAACGCATACATTGGTCCTCCCAACATTGTTCCCTCTGCTGTTTTCACCCTGTATTTAATTGAGAGCAGACCCTCTCCGTATTTTGTAGCAATGCCAAAAATACCTGTCAACCAGCACCATAGCACAGCACCCGGTCCTCCAAGGGAAACAGCTGTCGCGACACCTATAATATTACCTGTACCTATTGTAGCAGCAAGAGAAGTTGCCAAAGCTCCAAATTGGCTAACATCACCGGAAGAACCTTTATCCTTTTTGAATGAAAGGCCTATGGCTTTAAAAATTTTAGATTGCGGAAATCTCAGCCTGATTGTCA